>DKKR01000101.1 GCA_002455375.1 Bacteroidetes bacterium UBA6661 | reverse complement strand
TTGACGTTAACAACGTACCATCTTTAAGTGTTAGCGTGCTGCCGGGCTCTACAATAACCTTTGCTTCCGGACTAAATTTAAACGTCATGCCGGAAATGGTAAGGTTGGAATTTTGCCGTATGCGCAATTCTCCTGTTACGTGTATTGGTACACTTACTCCCAATGGATTGCTTATGCCATAGCTCCACGTAGTGCTTTGGTTGGTGATTGCATTGTCAGGATAATTCAATGTATGCGTGGTTACTACCTGTGCTGAAACAGATGGTGTGATTGCACTATAATCCTGTCCATCTATCTGATCGGGTAGGGTGTAAAAGGAAGTACCCCATGTACCGCCAGGAACATTGGATAAAGTAAAAGAAAAGTTATTTCCCAATATTTGAGGAATAGAATTTTGTGGATCAAAAGAACCCATATTATACATGTTACCGCTGGGATTGCAGGCAGCATACATTCTTCCATTATAGGCAAGCTCAATTTGTGACTTACCGTAAGTTGATAAGTTTGTGCCTGATGAGCCGCTTATCTGAGTAAAATCAGAGGCTGGAGGAGGCGTGGGATAGCTTGACCAGTTTGACCATGGCAGATTAATATAAAAAATACCATCTATACCTGCACCTACAAAAAGTTTTGTAGTGTTACCTGATTGGTAAAATTCTATCCCTCTGAAATCGCTTACAGTGTTATTGCCCGTGTAATTGGGAATATTAAATCTTTTATAAGAATTATTTAAATAATCACCGCTTGCATCTAGTTCCAAAATATGATATCGAAATTGTGTACCCGATTGGTGATTTACCATAGCATAGCTACCCCATGCCAGCCATTTTCCATCTGGCGACAAATCCAATTCCTGTGCAAACACTTCTGCACCGGTATTATTGTTAGGATTTGCAACCGTGGGATAAATACGACCGTTAAGGGTTACAGAACCATCATTCTTGATGGTTACTTTTTTTATTCCTCCTGCTGTTGAATTTGTTGTACCCGGGCCTGCTAAAAAATAAAGATATCGTTTGCTTGAGGTTACTCTACCCACAGCAATAGCTCCAAACTCAGTTCCTGTATTGCCATAATAGTTTATTGTATCAACAAGTGTTGAGGTAACAGATAAACTGTTCAAATCTACCTCCGCACGCCACAAACTTGTTGCGCTTGTAAAACCTCCAGATGTTGTAAAAACGTTAAACTTCCGATGGCAATTGTTAATGGTATCGTTATCTCCAAATGGAACTATTATTATTTCTGTTCCACCATTATTAAGAGAGCCTATAAGTGTATTGTTGTAATCATATACGCCTCCATCTGACACGTAAAATAAAAGATTGCCCGCTTTGTCATACATGCCATTAGCAACCTGTACAACAGTAGCAGCAGAAACTCCACCAAAAGTAGGCGAGATTGTAGATGGAATCGGTGGGGACAAGGACATGTCCATCTTTTTTGGCGAAATGTACCAGTGGTTCAATTGACTTTGCGAGTAACTTGATGTATAAACTACAATAAGTGTGATAACAAACAAAAATTGCTTTTTCATTTTATTTCGTTTTTTATAGTTAGACTGATAATTGTTGATTTACTTTTGAATGACTATTTTTTTTGAAAAATATTGATGGCTTCCTATGATGGTTCTGAGTGAGTAAATACCGGAAGCCAATTCGGATAAATTAATCTGTTTAGGTTTATTATTTATTATGTTTCCGGCATAAACTAGTTGCGATGTGGTATTATAAATATACAGGGATGCCGTTTTCGTTGCCATACCGTTAACATGTACCTGAAAAATTCCGGTTGAAGGATTGGGATAAATATTAAACTTAAATGGGTTATTTACTTCGGCAACACCCGTTCCGGAATTAATATTTCCTAAACTGTCGGTTTTTATTATGTAAGCACCTCCAACACCATTAATAAAGCCATCACCACTAATGATGTATCCGCCATCCTTGGTTTGTTTGACAAAATAACCATGGTCACCTGCTATGCTACCAAATTCTTTTGTCCATATTGTATCTCCATTCTGATTAGCTTTTAAAATATAAACTTGAGGATCAGGGTTATTTATGGTACCCACAACAACATACCCTCCATCATTTGTTTGAAGAATTGAACGTCCTTCGCAGGTAAGTGAACCGCCATAAAGCTTTGTCCAAAGGGTGTCTCCATTAGAATCAGTTTTGATTAAACTCAAATTATATTGAAATGTCGATAAATTCTGAACGATACCCGTTATTATAAAACCGCTGTCATTAGTTTGGAAAATATCAAATGCTGCTTCATGCCATGAAAGGTCATAAGCTTTTGTCCACAAGGTATCACCATAAGTATTGGTTCGGATTACATAAATATCAGATTGCGAAAAAGGTTTCCCAATAACACCTGCCATTACGAAACCACCGTCAAATGTTTTTTCTATTGAACGAGAATCAGTGCCATAAATTGAAGGACTATAAATTTTATTTGACAATTGAAACCCATTTCCAGCTGTTGCAATAAAAAAAGCACTGATAAATGTAGGAGGCATTGGCTTATAGTAACCCGTTAGTCCATATATTGCACTATTAACTGAAGTCATACTATTTTGCACCGATGGATCTGTAGCACCTGTGCCAGCAGAAAATGTTTTTGTCCAAAGCGAATCGCCATTTACATCAAGCCGCAAAAGCCAGCTTTTTGAATACAATCCCCCATCATATATAGCATTTACGATATAGCCACTGTCGGGCAATTGTTCTATATAATCCGCAGACTCAATTCCTGGTCCGCTATATCTTTTTACCCATTCAATAGTTCCAATAGAATCAAGTTTAACAATAATGGCATCATTGCCGTTCAAAGAGCATACACCACAATAAATGTAACCCCCGTCAAAAGTTTGCATAATACAATTTGCTCCACCACTACCCAATGTATCAACTACTTTTTCGAAGGTGTTTTGGGCTTTAGCAGCGTTAGAAAATAAAAAAACAAATATTACAACTATTACTGTTTTCATTGGTTATGGCTTATTTAAAATTGCAGTGTAAAGATAAAAAATCAATCTGTCATTATAGAGGATAACCATTTATAAAAATTTCAAAAAGCATCATGACTACTTGTAGCATAACAAACCAAATGAAAACACAATTTAGATTTTTATGTACAGAATAGAGCTTATGATGTCTCGATCATATCTTTATCTATAATTGCCAATAGTGGGCATATATCACAGGCCCTGCGTCCTTCCTGATGAAACCACCTGCATCTTTCGCGAATACTGCATTGTGGTAAAGTGGTGTCCTTACTCAATGACAGGTTTTCTATATCCTTAAGCACCTTTCGCAGACATCCACACGATTCTCCCTGCCAGTGCTTGCATCCGCTTTCTAAGCAAACATTACTAAAACGAAACCGCCTTTCGGGATTGCTGATTGCAGTCATCACATCAAACAGGTCTTCATCCACAACGATGTTTTCTTTTAAAAAATCAAATATATCATTATCAATTTTTACACCTATAAGCTTTGCTCCGGTTTCGCATTTGGTTATGGGGCACATTTTCAACTCTTTCATGTCTTTAATTTTTGCGGTTTTGTAATATTTACTTTTTTCACTGTTTAAATTTTTCTGATCCCGGTATTCGTTAACACCGGGAATCAGATTTTTTCAATTGGGTTAGCCTCAGGGCGATTTCCAAATCCGAGTTGAGGATATGACTTCAAAGTAAATTACAATTAATTTAACAACCTAATGGTTTTGTATCAAATGCAGATGTGGTTGTACGAAAGATAGTAGCTATTAAAAAGGCTTTAATCTCAATAAAAAATCTTCTTTTCTGCCTCGGGCAATCTCTATGGTATTTCCGTTTGACATGATTACTTCTCCACCATTGTTGTGGCTTACAGACTTTACGTGTGACAAGTTAACCATATATGACTTATGTATTCGAAAAAAGTCAAAATCAGTGAGTGCTTTTTCATAAACGCCTAATTGTTTAGTGACCAAACGCTCTGTATTGTCTGTAAGAAAAAAGCGGGAATAATTGCCTTCCCCTCTGATATGTATCACCTGCTTTAACTTGAGTACATCAAACCCTGAAAATTTGGGAAGGGCAATGTGCATTTCGTCCTTTTGACTTACGTTGTGATTGTGAAGTAATACCTGCAACATTTCAGCTGATCTCTTAAGCTCTGCCTCTACCTCAAACTTTTTTATAGACCTTTGAAGGTCCTCTTGGCTTACAGGTTTAACCAAATAATCAACAGCTGCAACTTCAAAAGCACGTACAGCATACTTATCAAAACCGGTGATAAAAACAACACCAAAATCAATTTTTTCAAACCTTTGCAACAGGTCGAAGCCTGTGTATGGCGGCATGTCAATATCGCTAAAAACCAAATCGGGTTTTGTGCTGCGGATGAGTGTTTCTGCCTCTTGTACAGAGTTGGCTGTGCCTAGAATTCTTATCTGTGGAAAGAAATTTTCTATGCAGTCTTTTATCAGATTAATCTGATTGACTTCATCATCAACAATCACAAGGTTTATCATGGCTTAAAAGTAGAAGAAATCTGACAAAAAAACTCAGGTCGCAAAAAATATTTTGCAACCTGAGTACCTAACCTAAGCCTATGAAACAATACAACAAATAAACAGTACAGCACTAATATTGTTTTTGCCTCTCACTTATTAACTGAATGTGAATGACATAATCATTTTACATACATTCGCATCTCCAAAAAAATCAAACAAACTATATGCTTAAACGCTGCATCATGCTTTCCTTTTTATGGATAGCCCCATGGATTACATCAGCCACGAACAACACAGGAGGTCATTTTACACTTCCGGCAGGTATTACATCTGAAGACTATCAACAAGGAAAAGTTATCTTTAAAGTTAAAGATACATACCGTTCACTCTGTACTGCTACCGGTATAAACATTCAACCACTGAATGTGGTTTTAAATAATTTAGGCTGTACGGCTGTTGTTAAAATGTTTCCGGGCAAAGAAAAACCGGCTACAGAAAGAAATGCTATGCATCAGCTATATGCCGATTTAAGTTTAATTTATGTTGCGCAGATTAATGCTTCCGCTTCTATAGAAAAATCAATTAATGCCATGCTTGCTACGGGTGTTTTGGTCTATGCTGAACCATCTTACATCTACAAAACAAATTTTACACCGAATGACGGACAGATAGGCTCGCAATGGTTTCTTACAAAAATTCAGGCTTTTAGTGCATGGGACACGCAGCAAGGCGACACCTCAGTGGTTATAGGTATTGTTGACTCAGGTACAGACTGGGATCATCCCGACCTTCAGAACAATATAAAATACAATTATGCCGACCCTATTAATGGTGTGGATGATGACAATGACGGATACATTGATAATTACCGTGGCTGGGATATGAGTATGAACGACAACAATCCAATGGTGGATATGAGCGATCATGGCTCGCATGTTTCCGGATGTGCTGCTGCCACAACAAATAATGGCACAGGCGTGGCCTCACCGGGATTTAACTGTAAGTTCTTACCTGTGAAGTGCGCTAATGCCACCTCCGTTACCACAATTGACAGAGGTTATGAAGGCATTGTTTATGCTGCCGATCATGGATGCCAGATCATCAACTGCTCATGGGGTGGCAGTGCAGGTGGCAGCGTAGGTCAAGATGCCATTACCTATGCAACAGTAAATAAAGGAGCCTTAGTTGTTTGTTCTGCAGGAAATACATATACCGATATTGCACAATATCCTGCTGCTTATAATTATGCTTTTAGTGTTGCAGCAACCAATTCAAGCGATGAAAAATCATCTTTCTCTACTTATAATTACTCAGTAGATATTGCTGCTCCGGGTTCAAACATTTTCTCAACCCTTTATAACAACAGTTATGCTTCGTTGGATGGAACCTCAATGTCTGCACCGATTACATCAGGATGCGCTGCCATTGTAAAATCACAATTCCCGACTTATAACAACATGCAGGTAGCAGAGCAGCTACGAATGACTGCCGATAATATTTATGGCGTTTCGGGCAACAGTGGTTTCATTGATAAGTTAGGTACCGGACGTGTAAATCTTTATAATGCAGTTACACAAAGTCCTAAAGGCGTTCGTATGGATAATATCAGTCTGTCTGACAATAACGACCTTGCATTTGTAGCCGGTGATACCTTACGAATTACAGGTGATGTACTCAATCTTCTTGCACCTCTTTCAAATCTTACAGTAACACTTACAACGGTATCGAGCAGTGTAACCATTTTGAATAATACCATCAACCCCGGTGCTATGGCAACACTTGATGTTATCAACACTGCCACCACACCCTTTTTAGTTAAAATAAAACCTACAGCTCCGGTAAATTCAAATGTGGTGTTTAAACTTTCTTTTACTGATGGCAACTTAATCATTAACCAGTATTTTACTGTTGTAGTGAATGTAGATTACATTAATGTTAACATCAGCGAAGTGGCAACAACCATAACCAGCAAAGGACGTTTGTTTTATTATGGCATCAATCAGGTTTCTGGATTGGGTTTTGATTTTAATGGTGACAATTTGGTTTATGATGGCGGGTTGATGATTGGCAACAACAATCTTGTTTCTGACAACTGCCGTGACGGTGCAAATTTTGATGATGACTTTCAAAAGCAAATTGCTATTAAAGCAATTATTCCGTCTGTAAAATCAGAGTTTGACCTGACAACAAATTTCAACGATAATAATGTTACTGCTGCAAACCGATTAAAAGTTTTAGTCAGACATAACACTTATGCATGGAGTTCACCCGGCAATTCGCGTTTTATTATTGTTGAATATCACATTAAAAATACCGGCACCAATGCATTGAGTTCACTTTATGCAGGTATCTGTGCCGATTGGGATATTCAAACCTATGCCAACAACAAGTCTGATGTTGATGCCGCAAATAAAATGGGTTATACATGGTGTACAGATAATGGTGGACTTTATGCAGGCGTTAAACTGCTTACAGCAACACCATTTAATTCATATGCAATTGACAATGTAACCGGAGGTGCCGGTGGTGTGGATGCAACAAGTGATTTTACCAGTGCTGAAAAATATACAACACTAAGCACAAGCCGTGCTCAGGCAGGCAACACACTGCCTGCAGGTAATGACGTAATTCAGGTGGTAAGCTCAGGACCATTTAATCTTGCAGGTGGCGATTCCATAACGGTTGCCTTTGCATTGATAGCAGGTGACAGCCTTAGCGACATTCAGCAAAGTGCTGCCAATGCACAGATAAAATATGATGGTATTTTAACTTCTGTTCAGGAAAATATTGTTCAGAGTGCAGAAACACAATTACTGAATCCATACCCAAATCCTAACAGTGGAAACGAATTGAACATACCATTCTATATTGCAAAAAATCAGGTGAAATCCGTAAATATCAGTCTGACAGATATGACAGGAAGAACTGTGGTTGAACTTCAAAACATACAGGCAGTGTCAGGAATGAATATACAGACTGTTAACATGACAGGCTTAAGTAATGGTATTTATCTGATTAAATTAGAAAGTGCCGGTAAAATTTATTCCGGTAAAATTTCTGTGCAACATTAATTTTTAAAATTACCATAGTTAATATTTCAAACCACACAGAGGATAAATATTCTGTGTGGTTTGATTTTTCTATTTTAGCCAAGAGAATTATACAACTTCAAAATATAAAATCATTAATTACTGTGAGATGAAAAAGAAATCAATTTTAATATTTACTATCATGAGTATAGCTTCTGCTTCTTTTGCTGAAAACAAAGACTTAAAAGAACAATCAGCTAATCCATTATTACAACCTTGGACAGGCCCTTACAATGGTATTCCTGCATTTGATAAAGTTAAAGAAGAATATTTTATCCCTGCATTTGAAGCTGCATTTGCAGAAAAAAAGGCAGAGCTTCAGAAAATTGCGTCAAACAAAGAAGCTCCAGATTTTAAAAATACTATTGAGGCAATGGAAAAAGCCGGAGCTACATTAAATCGAGTAAGAGCTATTTATGATATATGGTCATCGAACCTGAATACACCTACCATGACTGCTATTCAGGAGAAAATTGAACCACTGATTGCAGCATTTAATGATGAGATTGTTCAGAATAAACCTCTGTTTTTAAGAATAGAAAAAGTGTGTAATGACACCGTTGGAAAAAAATACAGTGTAGAACAACATCAGTTGTTAAAACGATATTACAACGATTTTGTCCTTGCCGGTGCTAAACTTAGTGACGCTGATAAAGCTAAGGTGGCTGTTATCAATTCACGACTAGCAACCTTGTTTACACAATTTTCTAAAAATCAATTGGCTGATGAGAATGAAAAATTTATAGAAATTAAAAACGAATCCGAGATGGCAGGATTACCGGCTGACTTAAAATCAGCCTATGCAAAAAATGCAAAAGAGCGTGGTAAATCAACATGGACAATTGCCAATACACGTTCTGCGGTTGAGCCTTTTTTAACTTTTGCCAACAACAGAGAATTGCGTAAGCAAGTATGGACAATGTTTATAAACCGTGGTGATAATGGTGATGCCAATGATAACAACAAAATTATTCCTGAAATATTAAAATTACGATACGAAAGAGCTAAACTGATGGGATTTGCAACGTTTGCTCATCAGAAACTTTCAGACAAAATGGCTAAAACTCCGGAGGCTACTATGAAACTAATGGAATCTGTTTGGCCTGCTGCTATTGCAAGGGTAAAAGAAGAAGTGGCCGATATGCAAAAAATTGCTGATAAAGAAAATGCAGGAATTAAAATTGAACCTTGGGATTATCGTTACTATGCAGAAAAAGTGAGGAAAGAAAAATACGATTTGGATCAGAATGAGGTGAAACAATATCTTCAGTTGGAGAAACTGAGAGAAGGAATGTTTTTTGTTGCAGGAGAATTATTCAATCTTTCATTTACTCAGGTTCATGATGTGCCGGTTTTTCATCCTGATGTAACGGTTTATAAAGTTGAAGACAAAACGACACATAAGTTAAAAGGAATTTGGTATTTTGATCCCTATGCACGGACAGGAAAACGTTCGGGTGCATGGATGACTGCTTATCGCGAACAGGAAAAACTGAGTGGAAACGTTACAACAATTGTATCAAACAATTGCAATTACATAAAAGGTTCAGGTAATGATCCTGTACTTATTTCATGGGATGATGCCACTACCCTGTTTCATGAATTCGGTCATGCCCTGCATGGTTTATGTTCTGATGTTACTTACCCAACAATTTCCGGAACTAATGTGGCAAGAGATTATGTTGAATTCCCATCACAGGTTCTTGAACGATGGTTGCCAACGGCTACGGTATTACAGAAGTATGCAATGCATTACAAAACCGGTCATCCACTTCCACAAAGTTTACTGGAGAAATTAAATAATGCTTCAAAATTCAATCAGGGATTTGAAACAACAGAATATCTGTCGAGTGCGTTAGTAGATATGAAAATACATCTTGCGGGTGATAAAGTTACTGATCCGGACCAATTTGAAAAAGAAACATTAGCTGCACTGAATATGCCTTCAGAAATTGTGATGCGTCACAGACTGCCACAGTTTGGGCATATTTTTTCAAGTGATGGCTATGCTGCCGGATACTACAGTTATCTTTGGTCAGATGTAATCAGTGCCGATGCAACTGAAGCATTTACAGAAGCAGGTGGCTTGTACGATAAAAATATTGCAAATAAACTTTATCGCAATGTTTTTAGTGTGGGTGCATCAATTGATGAAAGTACCGGCTATCGTAATTTCAGAGGTCACGACCCTGACGTTAAAGCACTTATGCGCAGCAGAGGCTTTCCGGACAAATAAGGCCTGAAAGGCTTATTAGCATAACTATTCTGACGATTTTTCGTATGATTAAATACTTTTGTTTTGTTTAACCTTACGGAATGTGATCAAAGGCAACTTCAGGTATTTTCTGCTTATCGTTTCATTGGCATTGGTATTTTCTGCCATTGCTCTTGAATGGAATATGCATAAACGCGATCTTGACTTTATCAGGATAACGGTTTTTGCAAAAAAGACACTACATGAAGAAGAAAACCGGGCCAACAAATATGTAGAATGGCTTGGCAATATGCTTTCGCGCCAAACAAGTTATGCTGCCATTGACGACAGCCTCCTGCTTACATCCCAAAAGCCGGTTAGTGCCTTCTATAGCTTTGTTTATCTCAACGACTCATTAATTTATTGGGATAACAATGCCGTAAGTTTTGCATACAATCAGGTTAAGAACGGCATCAATCAGCAACTGATTCAACTTAAAAACGGTTGGTATGAATTGTTTCGCTACCAACGAAGAAATATTACAATCATTGGCCTATTACCCATTCGTGCAGGCTACGATTTTCAAAACAAGTACTTGCGAAATGAGTTTAATCCTGTTTTGGGAATTCCGGAACATGCCTTACTGCTACCCTCACCGGCTACAGGATCATATCCTGTAATCAGCTCTGATGGAAATTATCTGTTCAGCATAAAATACAATCCGATAATGAGCGATCCGGGTCGCTTGTGGTACATAGCCGCATTGTATTTAGCCGGATTTTTCCTCTTACTTATTTCTTTCTATCTCTATGCACGACAGTGGTTATTGAAAAATCCATTGGTGTCTTTTATTATTATTAGTCTTCTGGTTTTCATCAAATGGCTGATGTTAACATTCCGATTTCCGGAATTTTTATATGGCATGCCGCTATTTAATCCTAAGTTTTATGCAACATCATACTTTCTGAATTCATTAGGTGACTTCTTACTCAGTGCCTCTGTTTTTTGTTGTGTTATTCTGTTCGTTTATAACTACCTTCATCTAAGAAGAAGAAAAATAAGAGTCATCAGGCAAAGTCCAACATTACTTTCAATAGTTGTAATCGGAAATCTGTTGTTTACTTTTCTATTCTCTGTATTTATCAATTATCTGATAAGTGGATTAATTCTCAACTCAAAAATTTCTTTCAACGTAAATAATGTTTTTGAATTGACATTTTTCAGTCTCATTGGATTTTTAATTATCGGCATACTGTTATTCTCCTTCTATGTTTCCTGCGAAGGAACAGTAAAGTTTGCAGAGTATAGCGGCTTCTCTTTACCTTATAATTTTCTTTTGTTTTTAATCACACAAGGACTTTTTCTGGTCGTATTAATTTTGTTTCGCAACACCGAAGTTTTTATTAATTATGGTGTAGCAACTTTTCTTCTGACCAACTCGCTCATATTATTTATCAGTTACATACGATTTACCAGTAGGCAAAATTTTTCATTTGTACGCTACATGTTTGTCATTGCAGGCTTTTCTGTTTATGCAGCATATACCATTTCGAGCTTTAATATGGTGCGTGAAAAAAATAACATGCGTCTGTTAGTTTCAAAAGTTGAAAACAGAGAAGATTTGATTGCCGAATATTTATTTCAGGAAATAGATCAGAAACTGAAGACCGATCCCGTAATTATCTCAAACATTACTCAGGGGAGGACGCCACTACTGGAAGAAAAAATAAAAAAACGCATCACATTAAATGCATTTAATCAGGCATACTGGACACGCTACGATATTCAAATCAAAGCTTTTGACTCTGCAGGTGTTTCATTGTTTGCTAATTCCGATACATTGCGTAATGTGACCTTTTATGATAGCATCATCAATACTCAGACACGACCAACCTATAGCCATTCATTTAATTATCTGAGTACCAACTCGGGAAAAATAGGTTATATCGGGAAAATAACATACCCAAAAAATGTCGGTGGTGAACTTGCTGGCACAATAATTATTCAACTCGATTCTAAATTTAATCAGGAAGAAGGAGGCTTTCCAGACTTACTTCTTTCAGAAAAAATGCCTGCATCACGTGATCTTTCAAAATATGCATACGCAAAATATGAAAATGGCAAACTGATTTTTCAAAGTGGCAAGTTCAACTATTTTCACTCTGCTGCAACCTATGACAGAATGTTCGGACTTATTAAATCCGATCAGTTTGTAACATTAGGTGGATTTATTCATTTGTTCTATAATCAGGATAAAAACAATTTGATTGTTATTTCTTACAAAACACCTCAAGCGATTGAACAAGTTACCTTATTCTCGTATGTGTTTATTTTCTTTTCCGCAACATTTATTTTAATCTATATGATTTGGCTTTTCTTGGCCAACAATTTCAGGTTGCATCTTGATTTCAGAAAACGTATTCAAATTTCAGTAATTGGCTTAGTTGTAATTGCCATTTTATTAATTGGTGGTGGTTCTATTTTTTATATTTCACGTGGTTATTCCGAAGAGCAAAAAGTCAGAATTAAAGAAAAGCTGTCAACACTTATGCTTGCTGTTGAATCGGAATTCAATGATAAAAATTTAACAGAGGCTAACCTGACAGAAGAAACTACTTTAAACTTTTCAAGAATTTCAAATACACTTTCAAGTGATTTTAATCTTTATGACAAAAACGGGCGATTAATTTATTCTACACAACCTAAGATATTCGATAAGGAAATTATTTCAAGGTTGATGAACAGGAGCGCTTTCGACCAACTTAAAAATTATCAGGCTAACGGGTTCATTCATGACGAAAAAATCGGTTTACTTGAATATACTTCAGCCTACGAAACTATCATGAATAAAGACAATAAAGTAGCTGCATATATTAACCTCCCATACTTTGCAAGGCAGAATGAGTTAAAAAAAGAAATCAGTGGTTTCCTGGTTACGTTGATCAATATTTATGTACTACTTTTTGGTATCGCCATTGTCATTACATTCATTATTTCAAACCGCCTTGTAAAACCACTAAACCTAATTCAGCAAAAATTAGCCAGAGTAAAATTAGACAGTAGCAACGACCTGCTTGAATGGGAAGGAGGCGATGAAATTGGCTCTTTAGTAAATGAATACAACAAGATGGTAAACAAGTTGGCAAAAAGTGCTGACGCATTAGCGCAGTCGGAAAGAGAAACTGCCTGGCGCGAAATGGCCAAACAGGTTGCCCATGAAATAAAAAACCCACTCACGCCAATGAAGTTAAGTATGCAACATCTTGCACGTGCATGGAAAGAGAAAAACAGCAACTTCGAAAATATCTTTGAGAAAGTTTCCAGAACAATGATTGAGCAGATTGATTCACTATCAAGGATAGCAACAGAGTTTTCAAACTTTGCAAAGATGCCAAAAGGTAATTTTGAAAAAATTGACCTTATTAAATCCATTCAAAGTAATATTGACCTATACAGTGAAGTGCGCAATGTAGATTTTGAATTTAACAAATCGAACATTGATGCTGAAGCTATTGTTAATGGTGATTGGGAGCAAACATTAAGAGCTTTTGGAAACCTTATTAAAAATGCTGTACAGGCTATCCCGGAAAACCAACAGGGATTAATTACGATTCATCTTACAAAAGAACACAAACAATTTTACATTAGTATCACTGATAACGGTAAAGGCATTACCGAAGAAGCAAAGCAAAAAATATTTACTCCAAATTTTACAACTAAAAGTGGTGGCACAGGTTTAGGACTGGCTATGGTAAAAAGTATTGTAGAAAATATGCAGGGGAAAATATCTTTTGAAAGTGAATACGGAAAAGGTACTACTTTTAAAATAGAACTCTCAGAGGCTGAATAAAATTATTGCTTACAAAAACGTTTGATAACAGCAACGTTATCTTTTGAAACAGCTTTCAAAGAATAAATACCATTTTTAAATCTGCTAACATCAATAGAGCCCACGTTTGTATTGATAGTCTCTGAAAAAACTAAAGCTCCTCTTGCATCCATTACTTCAACTGTAAATGGTAAATTTTCAACCTTGAAATTAATTCTGTCTGTAACAGGATTAGGGTATGTCTCAAAATCACTTGTAGAAGAAAAATTACGTATTCCCGTAAAATCCTGAAACTTGACAACGCCTTGTGTTGCTGTACCTATCCATATATTATTCATGGAATCTATTGTCAGGCATTGAATATTATTATCGGGCATTGAAGTATTGACCGTGTTGAAGCAAGTATAAACAGTTCCTGTTTTTCTTATAATACCACTATCTGCAGTAGCTACCCAAACAGACTGATGATCGTTGCTGATTTGAATATCTGAAAGACTATTTGACTGAATGAATGAACTGCCCATATAGTACCAAAACCAACCGCCAATGTTCCTGTAAACTACTATTCCATTTGCAGGGGTTGCCATCCAGATATTACCTATTGAATCCTCATCAAATGCCAATATGGTATTATCAGGAATTCCGGAACCGTTTGCAATATTCAGGTTTGATTTAATAGTGTCTTGGTGCAGTATAAATAATCCGCCATTTACACTTCCTGCATAGACTTTTCTGTTTTTTGAGGTATGAATAGATGCAATAGTATTTTGAATGATACTGCTTGCAGCAGAATAAACTATCCAGTTGGTTCCGTCAAACTTTACAAGTCCGTCCTGATTTCCAATCCACAATGCACCTGCTGAATCAAATGCAAGTGCTCTGATTGAATTTTCAGTGATTGGACTGTTGGTGTCATCATAGACAACCCAGTTTGTCCCATCGAACTTTGCCACTCCTCCACCAAGCGTACCTATCCAAGCATTGTTCAGTGAATCGAATGCAATAGCACGCACACTCATTGCTGGCAATCCAGAAGTGAAAGGCAAATAAACATTCCAGTTTACATCATCAAAAACAGCAAGACCATAATCGGTTCCAATCCACTTTCTACCTATATGATCAACTTCAATACATCTTACCGAATTTTCAGGCAATGGTGAATTTGCTGTTGAATAGTTAGTGAACACCTGTTGCGCATACCCTTGCACAGAAAATAAAATCAAAAAACAAAATATTAATCTTCTCATTCTTTAAAAATAAAAACCCTCCCGCAGGAGGGCTTTATTTCGGTTTTAGATAAAATTATTGTATTACCACTTTTAATGTTTGTTTTTTACTACCGGTATCAACAGTTAACAAATAAATACCCTTATTGAATTTTGATAAGTCTAATTTATGATTGTTTGTACCAATACTATTTGCAATGTTCTTTATTAAAACAGACTTACCTAAAATATCAGTCATTTTAATTAAAGCTATACCATTAACTTCTGAATTAACTTTCAGGTTCACTATTCCTGTTGAAGTTGGATTGGGTGATACTTCAATATCAGAAGCAATACTACTCATCTCACCCAAGCGGCAATTAAATGCAACATGCACTGCTTTTCTGCCGGCATGACCGCAATCATTGTACGCATTAACACCAACACTGCCAGGGTTAGTTCCAAAGTTAACTGTGATGCTTGTGGTTCCTTGACCAGAGGTAATTATTGATCCTGATGGAACAATCCATTGATAGTTGTTTGCACCAAATACAGTATTTGTACTATAAGTCACATTTTGTTGTCCTGCACAAACTGTTGTTGGTCCTGTTAAAGTTGTTGGAACAGAAGGAGTCTTCTTAATCGCAACACAACGTGGTTTACTGCTCATGCAAGAATTGTCTGCAGTAACACAAACATTACCACTGCTGAAACTACTGCTCACATTAATAGAGGCAATCTTAGTACCTTGTCCACTCACAACGCTAACCCCTGTAGGTACCGACCATGTGTAAGTAGTTGCTCCACTCACTGTAGCGGCTGTAAAGTTTCCTGCTGCATTACAAAGTCCGGTTACAGGACCACTAATAGTTGATGGTGTAGCTGGAATATTCTTAGTAATGGTTAGAGATCTCTTGGAACTGACACCACAGGCGCCATTAGCAACTACTGAAACGCTACCGCTTGAAAAGTTTGATCCAAAACTCACCTGAATATTGTTGGTTCCTTGTCCTGAAACAATAGTTACGCCTGCAGGAACTGTCCATGTATATCCAATGGCATTGGCAACAAGAGCTACAGAATAGTTTTCGTTAACTGTTGGACAAGGTTTTTTATTACCTGCTATCAATCCAGGCATAGCAGGTGCTGCGCCTCCTGTATTAGCATTGATAGTTATTGTGTTTGTACTAAAACATCCACCGGCAACAAAACCTGTTACTATATATGTGGTTGTTGTAGCAGGTGTTGCTATTACGATTGCTCCTGTTGTAGTATTTAATCCTGTTGATGGGCTCCAAGTATAGGTGTCTGCACCTGAAGCTGTTAATGTAGCTGATTGACCATTACAGATAGAAGTTGTGCTGGCAGAAACATTTACGACTGGTTGTGCAATAACATTTACAGTAATTGAAGAAGAAGCAGAACATCCATTATCGGTTCCTATAACTGTGTAAGTAATCGTTGAAGTTGGATTAGCAACAACCGTTGTACCAGTTGTTGTATTTAATGCTGTTGATGGAGACCATGAGTAATTGCTTGCACCACTCGCTGATAACGTTACAAACTGTCCGCTGCAAACATCTACATCGCCACTTGTTTGAATAACAGGATTTGGATTTACATTTAATACAAATGTTGTACTGTTAGAGCATCCGTTTGCTGTTCCTGTAACAACATAAGTAGTTGTTGCTGTAGGTGAGGCACTCACTGTTGCACCAGTAGTGGTATTTAAACCTGTTGAAGGGCTCCATGAATAAGTTGATGCTCCTGTTGCAGTCAATGTTGTTGACTGGCCTTCGCAGAGGGTATTGTTACCACTAACATTAATACTAAGCGAAGGAGTAACTGTAAGCTGTGTAATTACTACACTATCACAACCCGATATATTGATAAAGTTATCATAGTATGTTCCAGCAGCAGTATAAATATTTCCGTTTATAGCATAAGAGCCTCCCTGACATATTGTTTGTGGATTCTGTATTGAATCGGCCACCGGGCCAAAAGGCAAACTCCACAATGTTGCATTCGTTGATGCACACCCAAAACTATTAACAATAGTTACACTCGGACCATGTAATGGCAACGGATTTGCAAGTATCAGTTGATTGATACATGATGTTGTTTGATTGTCATCCCAATGATAGGTATATGGTGCATAAGCTCCGTTTGATGTATCTGAGGCACAAACCAGGGCATAGCTACCTGCACAATGTCCATTAGGGTATGTTATATTAACTAAAGCGTAAGGTGTAGGTTTAACATCCACAATAACCTGTGCTGAGGCACTGCCGCAGGCATTAGAACCGGTAACTGTATAATTCCCGGCCTGTACTGGTTGAATATTAATTATTGATGGAGCCGATTGAGTAGAACTGAAGCCATCAGGACCTGTCCATGACCAAGAAGTAACATCAGTACCAAAACCATTTAAAAGCAAAATATCACCAACACACAATGAGCCTGGACTTGCAAGTGCACTTACATTTGTTGGTACAGGATTAACCGTTACTGTAATCTGTGTGGTATCTGAACATCCATTCAACATACCGATAACAGAATAAGTAGTAGTTTGTGTCGGTGATGCTGTAACACTTGAACCGGTAGTAGCACTTAATCCTGTTGCAGGACTCCATGAATAGGTTGAAGCTCCACTGGCAGAAAGTGTTGTTGAATTTCCTGCACAGATTGTACTGCTTCCTGAAACACTAACATTAGGATTTGCAACATTCACTGTCACTGAACCTGTGCCGGCACAACCCGTAGTACTTTCAACTGCAGAAACTGTATATGTTGTTGTTTGTGCTGGATTAGCTATCGGATTCTGATTTGTTGAGTTAAATCCTGAAGGATTAGATGTCCAGCTATAAGATATTGATGTAGGAACCTGTGAATTGATTTTCAATGTCCAATTTTGAATTGTTCCTACGTCAACCGATGCACGGTCAATTACATGCAGTTTCCAAACACCATTAACATTACCTGTCAGGCTGTTGAAGTTTCCTTCAGGAATAAATGTTCCATTATAGGGCGGACTACCGCTGGTTATAGCCATTGGTCCGTTCATTGCAAAAGTTGTATTGGTATAATTATCACCACTACCACCTCTACGATTACTCAGTACTGCATATTGTCCTGATGGAGCAACCAAACGCAATTCGATGTCACCATCATAAGTATGTGTAATATTTGCATTTACAGATACTACTACACCCGAACTTAATGCTGTTGGATTGATACCGCTCACAGTTATGGGTGATTGAACGCCTGTTGAATTATTATCTGGAATCGGGTAAGCTGTATTGTTAGAAAAAGTTTGAACAACAGTCACCGTTCCTGAACTTGTTGCTGAGCCATTCAGTTGTACAGGATCTCCGGCACAAACATTAGCAGAATTGGCAGATGCAGTTACAGGAAAACTATTAACCGTTACTGTAATAGGAGTAGATGCTGTAGCACAAGTTGATGTATTATTTACCGTACAGGTATATGTTCCACCTTGTGACACTGTGATACTTTGTGTGGTAGCACCATTGCTCCATAAATAATCGCTTGCACTGCTGCACGTCAAAGTCACGCTGCCACCAGCACAAAATGTTGTTGGTCCACTTGGAGTAATGGTTGGAACTACACCACCTTGTTTTGTCAGTGTAAATGGCACTGCCATTACGTTGTTGTTATCATTCTCTTCAAGAAAATAATTGTCCGGATCTTGTTGGCATACGATGTAATAAGTACCATTGCAAGTACCGGGAGGGATGTTAATCCACATTCCATCAAGACTTTGATTGTAAGTATCAAAATAACCTGCAGAAATACCTTGTAAAGTAGCCGAACAACCATAACTTCCACCACCTAAACCATAGTTACCATAAAACTCTGCAGGTGTATCAAGTGTATCTCCATTGTCTGCAATACACAATCCACTTCCGTTTGATGATGCACAAGCACCTATATCAAGCAAACAAAAAGCAAGTTTTGCACCATTACCTACTATAGGCCAATTTACAGGATTAGGATCTGCCGTTGGTGTTCTCAGTGTATATACGCCCCAATTATCAACGTGCTGATGACCATGTGTTGGGTGATAAGTCATAGTTCCTGCAGGACGATCATAATATGACATTGAGTTGCCATTCTTATGATAAATTCTTTGGTTGATAATAATTTTAGGATAGGTAATATTATCAGGACAAATTGATGGTGCAGTACCAACAAAAGTATCGGTGCCGCAAACAAAAATATTTGACGAGCGTGTTTCCATTGGGCCATGTCCTATGTTTGGTGTAGATACTGTAATTCTCAGGCGTCCATTGTTAGCCCCGTTGCCTGACTGCGAATACTCTATAACACCATTGGAGCCAAGTATGGTCAATGGTTTTTTTGATGCAGTAATGTCTGGCAATAAATCGCAATTTGTGCCACCGCCTAAGCATGAGCATGTTGTTGCATTGGTTAGTGTACACTGTGCATAGATGGCTTGACTGGCAAACAGTAGTACTACCAGTATTAGGTAAATACGTTTCATATTAGTTTGATTTAAATATTATGGTGATAAAAAAGTAGCCCAAATTAACCATTTTTCTGAAATGAATAAGGGTTTTTTTTGATTAACAGAAAAAATCTGTAGTCAAAAAACAGAAAAATATAGGTGAACGGCTATTTTTCGGAAAGTAAGGTATTGATGATGCGTATAAAGTCATCCTTAGTCCTTTCATGAAATGCCCCTGTGGCCGGACCATTAAAGCCTGTATAGATCTTTCTGACTTTACCCTTTCGATCAATAAAAATGGTAGTAGGATAGCCATTGATTTTACTGAGCATACTCATTTTGGATGCTGCCCCTTCTCTGTTACCGGCAATCAATGTTTCGTACTGAACATGATATCTGTCTTTAACCCTTTTAACATTACTTACAGACTTCCTGAAATCTGATGTTTTTTCAAATGCCAAGCCGATAATGGTTAAGTCTTGGTTTTTGATTTTGGCATAATAATCAGATAAAAAAGCTGTTTCGTCCATACAATTCGGACACCAGGTTCCCATCATTTCGACAATTACTACCCTTCCTTTTAATTCTTTGTTGGGAAATGAAAAAACCGTACTATCCAATCGTAATGCACTAAAAGAAAAAGGTGTAGTATCACTCTTCAGAAAAGTGAGCTTAAATGGATCCGGTAATTCTGCATTTTCATTAACCACTGCTTGCCAGGGTTGCTGCCAGTGATGTCCTGAATAAAAAACACCATTCATTGTATTGTTTTTTACAGATGCTTTAAAGAGATATGCAAATGCACCATCAAAATAAGATAAAAACAAACTGTCATTATTGAGGCTTCCATGAAGAAAACGATAATCGCCCGATTCAGTTAAAAGCGTTCCTCTCACATCTGTACCATCTTGTTTAAACAATGCTACTGCTTCAGATGAATCTTTGGTATCCGGACTGAATTTCCATTCCCATTTTTCAGGAAGTTTTATTTCAGACTTTGCGTTTTTTATAAAACGATAATTTTCACCAAGAAAAGCTTTGAATGGCATTGGTGCATAATTCTTTCTTGAATTATTATACCAATAGCCTTTCATGCTGTCACCTGCAACGCTAACTCTGAATTCTGAATCGTAAACCGGTAATTGAATAATTAAAGAATCATTCGCATAAGAGATTTCATTTACTTCAATATTTTCATCGCCATTATTTATAAAAATCTCACTGCGCCCATTAACTTCTTTTGTTTCAAAATTAAAAGGCAGTTCACCGCCCGGTGTCATTAATACTGCTCTCCAAATACCGGAAGCAATTATCAAACCATGAAATGCACTATGACTCAAGTGTACTTATATAAAGTTATTTACTTCGCGAAATTCTTTTGCGCGGTTCTTTGTCTTTTGGTTTCACCCTGGAAGTAGCCATTTTCAAAGCATTCACTTCCATCTCACTCAGAAAACGCCATTTACCTCGTGCAATATCTTTTTTGGTAAGTCCGGCAAAAACTACCCGATCTAACTTAATTACATTGTAATCCATAGACTCAAATATACGTCTTACAATACGGTTTTTCCCTGAGTGTATTTCTACACCGATTTGCTTTTTATCATTAAATCCACCATCGTACTGTATATCATCAACCACAGCCATTCCATCATCGAGCATGACACCTTCTTTAATTTTTTCTTTATCGGAAGATTTTAAATTTCTGTCTAACTCAACATGATAAATTTTCTGAACTTCATAACTTGGATGAGTAAGTTTTTTTGCTAAATCACCATCATTAGTAAAAAGCAAAACACCGGTTGTATTTCTATCGAGGCGACCTACAGGGTACACACGTTCCTTACACGCCCCGGCAATAAGATGCATAACAGTACGTCTGTCCTGAGGATCATCCATGGTGGTGATGTAATCTTTTGGTTTGTTAAGCAACAAATACATGGGCTTTTCATTTCTGATGGTTTCACCATTGTACTTAATCACATCATCCTGCGAAACCTTGGTTCCCATTGTGGTAACAATTTCACCATTGACAGAAACAAGACCTGCAGTAATTAATTCATCTGCTTCTCTTCTGCTGCAAATACCACTGTTTGCAATATAGCGGTTCAAGCGAACAAGGCCATCAGATAATTGTCCTGATGCTTCTTTGCTTTTTTTATTATACTTTCTATTGTCATCTTTCTTGCGATAAGGTTTGTCAAATCTCCCCGAACTTCTTTCTTTTCTATCATAAGAACGTTTCTCTCTTGAATCACCATCGAAAGATTTGTTAAATCGTCTTGGTTTTTCATCGCTCTCAAAACCATCAACGTTTCTTTTGAACCCTTTTGATTTTTCAAATTTCCCTGTACCACCAAAGTCACTCCGCTTTTTAAATCTTGGTTTCTCATCACCTTCAAAACCTTCGTCTCTTTTTCTATAAGGTCGTGGGCTATCTGATGATTTAAAACTTCTTTTCTCTCGTTCAAAACCACCTTCCTTTTTAAAACGGGGGCTTTCTCCACCTTCAAAACCTTCACCTTTTTTTCTGTAAGGGCGCGGGCTATCTGATGATTTAAAACTTCTTTTCTCTCGTTCAAAACCACCTTCTTTTCTAAAACGGGGCTTCTCATCACCTTCAAAACCTTCGTTTCTTTTTCTGTAAGGCCGTGGGTTATCTGATGATTTAAAACTTCTTTTCTCTCGTTCAAAACCGCCTTCCTTTTTAAATCGGGTTCTTTCTCTTCTTTCTCCGCCTTCATTTTCTGAGACAGATTTTTTACCTTCAAAACGACTTGACCTCTTTTTTTCGAAACCCGTGTTATCATCACTTCCAAAATTCTTCCGTTTTCTTTCAAAGCCGGAATCATTTGCATCAAACCTGCGTTTGCCTGAAAATTTATTTTTTGAATAACTGTTGCCTGATTTTACAAATTCCTCTTTGGGTTTATCAGTGTTGCTTCCGAATTTCTTTCCTCTTGAAGGGCGCCCTTCAGACTTGTATTTGCCGGCTTGCGGCTTGTCGCTGTAGCCTCGTTTACGGCCTTTATTGTTCTGCATGTGTGCTTATTGTATGGCAAATTGAGCCAATATTTGCATCTGTATGGTTATCTTTTGGAATTCAAGTCCTGAAGGTTCAAAATTAGAATCTGCCATTGAAGCTTCCATCATCCGGCTTTTCATCATCATAGGTTCTGCATAACTTGTTCCTTCAACTTCTTTTATTAACAACACTTTGCCTACCTTTTCTCCAATTCCTTCACAAAGATAGGTGGCTTTAGCTTTGGCTGCCTGTAATGCTTCTGTTTTTACTTGTTTTTTAAACTCTTCCATTTTGCTGTGTGAAGTGGAACTGATGTACATATTCTGTGTGCCTTTGTCATCAAGCTGACTCATCAATCTTTCAATCTGCTCTCCTGAATTAAACTTAATTATATAGCTTGACGAAGCAACAAAATCAGGAGTCTTCTTTTTGCGTTGCCAGTACCAGCCACTGTTATTGTAACCATTCATTCCCTGTATGGAAATATTTTCTTTAGCAATACCAGCCTTTGTGCATGCTGCCAGAAAATTTTTGCGCACCTCATTAATATCTGTCTTCTTCTTATTCTCTGTATATTCCTGAATGGTTATGACAACAAAAATTTCATCCGGTATTACTTTCATTTCAGCATTTCCTGTGACTTCAATTTTTCTTGTTTCGTTCATATTGGTCGGGGTTTGTGAGTGTGCCATTTTACCGTTTAATATCATTCCTATTATGGCTGTCAGTACTAATAGTTTTGTTTGCATTTTAATTGTTTTCTAATGTGGATGCAAAGATAGGTTTAATTCCACAGTCAGGCTTTGATTCGTTCATTTTAAGTTTAATTATTCAGATATTTGCAGTCGCAAAAATCAGAATATGAAAGCAAAAACTGCTAAAGAGAGTTTAACCATACAGACAGAGATAGTACTGCCTAACGATACCAATGTACTTGGCAATCTGATGGGAGGTCGCCTGCTACATTGGATGGATGTTTGTTCTGCCGTTGCTGCGCACCGTCATTGTGGGCGTGTGGTTGTTACAGCTTCAGTAAACAATGTATCATTTAATCAGCCAATCCGTTTAGGAGATATTGTTACCATTCAGGCAAAAGTATCGCGCTCCTTTACTTCAAGCATGGAAGTTTTTATGGAAGTGTGGGTTGAACGTAATGCCACAGGAGATAAAATAAAATGCAATGAAGCCATCTACACCTTTGTGGCGGTTGACCAACAAGGCAGTCCTATTGCTGTACCTGAATTAATTGCTGAAAGCGAAGAAGAAAAAAAACGTTTTGATGGCGCATTAAGACGCAAGCAACTTGCCTTAATCCTTGCAGGAAAAATGAAACCTGCTGATGCAACAGAACTGAAAGCATTGTTCTTTTAAAGCGATAAATTTCCTACATCATTTTGTACAAGTCGTGAATAAATGACTTACTGATTTTTTCTAAGATTAAGATTCTGTTATTTTGTTTGGTATGGAAAAATCTATTCAGAGTTACAATAACAGTCAATCACCGGAAGAAAAGAAAATTTGTGATTTATTGGCGGATTCTATTGATGCCGTATTAAATTCTTCAGAAAGTAAAATTTGGCATGCGCACCCGGTTTGGTTTATAGATGAAAATCCAATAGTCGGCTATAGCAAACAAAAATTGGGCTGGAGGCTTATGTTTTGGAGTGGAATTGATTTTGAGGAAGAAGCTTTAACCGTGCATGGCAAAAAGTTTAAAGATGCTTCAATATTCTATACTTCAGTTGAACAAATAAATGTTAAGGACTTAAAACGCTGGTTAAAAAAATCTAAAGCAATTCAGTGGGATTATAAAAACCTTATTAAAAAAAAAGGTAAATTAGTCCGTATTAAATAATCTATATGAAAAGAGCAGAATAAACCATTGAGCGTGTAGCAAAAATGAGTCTTGCAACTATATATACATTATATATCTCAAAGATTCCAAAAAAAATCTTACTGTGAAGGAATTAATTGAGGAAATCGAAATTCACATTCTGAAAAAATCAAATGCTTTGATAAATTAGTGGACGAACTTGTAAAAGATCGCCCACTAACCAAGGTTTTATGTTCTTAAAATATTATTTCATCAGCGACCTAACACTGTCACTTTTGCTTTTCGGTTTGAAACATTTTTAGTGTCGTACCAAAAAACAATCTTTTCAATGATGCGTTTGTTTCCTTTTAGGTCTATAACTCTGCTTTGGCTGTTCTTATCAAAATCATGACGCATTTCAATTTCTTGTGTGCCTCCATTCTCGAAATGAACAATAACTTTATGCATATTTAATGCTCCACCTCTGACAACAAATTTCAATTTCTGAAAAGCACCGTCCCGCAACTGCACGTCTAAAACATCTTTGTCTAACTGATAGTCAACTGTCTTTGTTCCTAAAATTCGCCAATTATCAGGCTTAAAAGATAAACTGACTACGGCAACCATAATCAATAAGCCAATTACTATTGAAATTCTTTGTTTCATATTTTTAAAATTAAAATTGTTGCTATTTCAAATTGATAGACATTTTTAGGAGGCAATGGTTTAAAGTGTTAAATGAATTTTTCCTGTTCCAAATAAGTTTTAATACTTGCAACAGGCATAAAATTAGAAACTTAATCTATGTTATTGGCAATAGAAAGAATTGACAATAATTTTGCACTATAAAATTTAAATATCATGACAAAAAGATCTGTAGAAATAGTTGTTAGTCCGCGTGAACCACATTTTGTAGGTGATGGCTTTAGAGTACATAACTTTATACCAAGCGGTTATCGTCTTGACATGCAACGGATGAATCCATTCATCATGTTAGATTATAATTCTAAATTTTACTTTGATCCAAGCGATACTCCCAGAGGAGTTGGAGTACATCCACATCGGGGATTTGAAACTGTTACTATAGCCTATAAAGGTAAAGTAGAACATCATGATAGCAGTGGTGGCGGTGGCGTTATTGGTGAAGGTGATGTTCAATGGATGACTGCAGCAAGTGGTGTGTTACATAAAGAATTTCACGAGAAAGAATGGAGCAAAACAGGTGGTGAATTTCAGATGGTACAGTTGTGGGTCAACCTTCCTGCAAAAGACAAGATGAGTAAACCCAAATATCAGGCTTTAGAAAACTCAAAGATCAATCGTTACAAATCAGAAGATTTGAAAACAGAAATTGAAATTATTGCAGGAGAATATAAAGGTATTAAAGGAAGTGCCTCTACTTTTACACCACTACATCTTTATAATGTTAAAATGACAAAATATGCTAAAACTGAAATGAATCTGCCTAAAAATTTCAATACAGCATTATTGGTTATTGAAGGAAGCATCACAATTAATGGAACTGAAAAAGTAGATACCAATCATTTTGCACTTATGGCTAATGACGGTGAAAGTTTTACAATTGATGCAAACGAAAATGCAGTTTATCTCGTACTTAGTGGTGAACCTATCAATGAGCCTATAGCAGCACACGGTCCATTTGTAATGAATACAAGACAGGAATTGGTGCAGGCATTTGAAGATTTTAATCAGGGACGATTCGGGACTTTGGAAGAATAACATACTTCCATCGTTGCACAATCATCAATCCTGATTTTCTGCTTCTCTGCATTCAATTTCAAAACGGTTATTGATATAACCATGACGGATAGATTCAGAAAGATAAAAAAAAATAAATCGGATAAATCCATAGCGTTTGAACTGTTCAATGTGTTTGAGTTCGTGCTTCATCCATTTAGAATCACTCTGAAAAGTTTTGACTGAAGCACCATGCAGGTAAATAGTTTTTCCAATGACTATTGCCATTGTTTTGTAGCCCAAAAACCGGGCTGCAATCCATGCTATTGGTGCATTCTCTTTAATTCGGAAATTCATTTACAGGACTTACTATCTGATAACATTTACATTTCCAACATAAAAATGTTGTTTATTGAATAAATCACGAACAGTAGCTTTATATATGTAAACACCTTGTTGCACTTTGCTTCCCGAATAAGTTCCATCCCATCCTTTACTTAAATCATCTGAGGTAAATAATAACTGGCCCCAGCGATTAAAAACCTGCACATGAAATTCTGTAATACCAATACCAAAAGCATTCCATGTTTCGTTGAAGCCATCTTGGTTTGGTGTGAAAGAATTGGGAATGTAAAAAGTAAAATCATTCTTTATTTCTATACTGACTAATGCTGTGTCCTTACAACCATCTGCACTCTCTACATATTGAATAATGGTATAGTGTTCCGGTTGATTATACCAATGCGAAGGATTTTGCTCTGTTGTACTTGATGTATCTCCAAAATCATAGAACCAGGATGTTGCATTCCACGACTGATCTGTAATCTCAATCAATGGATGTAAAATTGTATTGCTTAATGGCTCTGCTACAAAAGCCGCTTCAGGTTTTGCAAAAACATGAATATAATCCTGACGTAAAAACGTATCGCGGCAACCTAAATCTGTTTCAACAAACAACACAGGACTGAAATATCCGGCCTGATTGTAAACTATTGCTGCAGGATTTGTTAAAGTATCTGTTGCACCGTTACCAAAATCCCAATTCCATTTTGTTATTAAACCTTCGTTTGCAACAGAGCTATCAGAAAATAATACCCACAGTGGCTGGCAGCCTTCAATAGTATCTGCAATAAATCCTGCTTCCGGCAACTGATAAACACGATAAATATGTTTTACACTATCAACACATTGATTGGCAGTTGTAACTACTAAGGTAATTTCATAGTCACCGGTACTTAAATATGTATAGGCAGGATTGGCAATAGAAGCACCTGAGCCATCACCAAAATTCCACTGATTGGCAACAATACTACCGGCAACAACACTACTTGAATTATTAAAAATCATAGGCTGATCTTTACAAACATTCACAGATGAAAATGCTGCCTGCGGCTTTGGTGCAACAGTAACGGAATCGGCAACTGTGTCACTACATCCGAAACTATTTGTTACAATTAGTTCTGTGTAATAAACGCCATAAGCACCAAAATCATGCACAGGGCTTTGAAGTGATGATTGATCCCCATCACCAAATTGCCATTGCCAAATTTGTAATGAGTCATTAACGGTAGAAGACTGATCATAGAATGCAACAGGAGCCAACTGACATGCATTGCTGTGTACAAATGATGCAATAGGTTTATCATGAATCATTATGGCAATAGTAGTGTCATTTTTACAACCATTACTTCCTGTAACTTCAAGATTAATATTATAGTTGCCATCGCTTTGATAGAAATGTGTAGGTGAGAAAATTGAATCACCTGAATTATCACCCCATTGCCATAAAGTGCTTGTAATGCTTCCGCCCAATAATGCTGATTGATTACTTGGCGTAAGTGCAGTTTGCTCGCAAATATCACCTACAGAAAAAAGTGCATCAGGTAAATGATTAACTAAAACAGGTACTGAAACAGAATCTGAACAACCATTTGTGGAACGAACAATCAGCTTGACAAAAACATTTCCCGACAGTGAATAGGTATGTACCGGTGATGCTATTGCCGCAGTAGTACTATCACCAAAATTCCATTGCCACCAATTAATATTATATCCCGCTAAAGCCGATGTGTCCTGGAAATATACCGGACTACCGACACATGGATTGGTAAATGTAAAGCCCACATCCGGCAGAGGTCTGATGATTACATTCTTGGTAATAGTCTTGCTGCAAAAGCCTTCATTCTGTACTGTCAATGACACAGGGTAAATTGTATCCTGTGCAAAAATATGTGACGGGGCTTGCATTATCGAAGTAGAGCCATCACCAAAGTTCCACGACCATGAAATCAAACTATCGGAAACAGGTTGTGACAAGTCATTAAAAACTGTTGCATTTCCCAGACATACATGTGGGGCAAAAAAGTTGGCTATTGGTAATGGAAACACGTGAATGGTGTCAAGTGCTGTATCTTTACATGCAAAGTCTGATATTGCAATTAAGTGCACCAGATAATTTCCATCGGTTGTAAAAGTGTTTTGCCCATGTTGTGTTATCGCAGTGTGTCCATCACCATAATCCCAATGCCAGCTCACAATACTTCCTGATGGTATTGAAGATGTATTCTGAAATGTTTCAACTGCATTGACACAGGCCCCTGATGAAACAAACTGTGCCAATGGTTTTGGTCGAACAGTAATATTTTGTGTTATTGTTGCCTTACAATTGTTATTTCCTGTTACAGTGAGTATAACCGGTTGTATTCCGGCATTGGCAAATGCAAACTGAGGGTTGGCAGTGTTGGCAGTGCCACTTCCAAAATCCCATAGCCATCCGGAAATATTTCCATTTATCAATGCTGAAGTATCATAAAAACTTCCGGCTGCTAACTGACACATTTCATCCCATCGGAATCCGGCAACTGGCAATGGCTTAATATATATCTGTCTGTAAACAGTATCGCTGCACCCGAGGGTATTCCCTACTATTAATCCGACCTGAACAAACCCTGTATCTGAATAAACATGAAAAACACTATCTGTACCGGTGTGGAAGGTGCCATCACCAAAATCCCATTTCAGGTAATTGATACTGACATTTGCAGATGTTGAATTACTGTTGAGATTGATACTGTCATTAACACAACTTGAAGAGTTGGTAAACGAAGGTACAGGTTTACCACTTACACTCACTTCGTGCAATACTGTATGTGTACAACCATTGTTGCTTGTAACAGTTAAATATACATTGTAACTTCCGGGTGTTGCAAAGGCATGTGTTGTTGTTGCAGTATTGCCATGAGCAGTTCCATCACCAAAATCCCAATCCCACCCTGTTATGGTACCTGAAGATATTGTAGATGTACTGGAAAAAGTTAATGGAACTAAGGCACAACCTGATGGTGCAGAAAACTTAGCCACAGGTGTTATTGAAGTGGAAATATTATTTATAACACTATCAATGCAACCATTTGAAGCACCAACAATACTCATCACTGCGTAAGTGCCGGCACCGGTGAACATGTGGTTAACGCTCTGACCTGCAGTCTGCGCACTTCCATCACCAAAATTCCAAATCCATGAACTTATTGTTTCACCTGCCGGTGCAACTGCAGTACTATTGAACTGTGCTTGCTGTCCCGGACACACAGGCATAGAGCTAAATGATGCCACAGGAGAAGGCTTGACTGTAATACTCCGTGCTATAGAATCGCGGCAACCGTTATCACCTAACACAACCAATGAAATATTAAAACTTCCTGTGCCACTATATTGGTGAAATGGATTTTGTAAAGTTGAATTTGTTCCGTCACCAAAATACCACAGCCATGATGCAATGCTACCACCTGCAAGACCAGATGCATCATTAAATGCTGTAAACTGTGATTCGCATGCACCGCTATTGGTAAAAGCTGCTGTTGGCAAGCTTGCCATAGCCACACCTTTAGTAATTGTATCAGTACATCCGTTGCTTCCTGTAACAATCAGTTGAACTGAGTAATTGCCACCACCGTTATAAACATGAATAGGATTTGCAGTATTATCCAATGGTGAGCCATCACCAAAATCCCATTGCCATGCAGTTATGGTGCCACCTGTCAGTTGAGAAACATCATTAAACGTAACGGTATTATTCATACACTGAACACTGAAAGTATATCCTGCCACAGGGTCAGGCATTGGTGCCACTGACTTTACAATAGTATCTAAACAGCCATTATTTCCTGTAACAATCAGTGAAACATCATAAGGTCCCATACCACTGTAAACATGTGTCGGATCAGGCATTGCTGATGAAGGAAGTCCATCACCAAACAACCATTCATAACTTGTTATTGTTCCGGATGGAAAACTTGCATTCTGATTAAAAGTTATTGCCTGACTTGGGCAGGCAGGTGTAAAGTTAAAGTCTGAAACAGGCGATGGTAAAATAGTTATAGATTTGGTTATTGACTTGGTACAACCACCTGCATTGGTTGCTGTCAGTGTTACGTTATAATTTCCTGAAGACGGAAACTGATGCCACGGGTTTTGTATTGCAGAAGTGGTGCCATCACCAAAATCCCACAACCATTGATTAATGGGAGAACCTGAAAGAACATATGATGAATCGAAAAATTGAGTGCCGCTTTCGCAGCCGGGATTAAAGTTGAAATTAGCAAATAACTGTGTCACGGCAATAACCTGATTCAATGTTACCACACATCCGGCTACAGATGTCATCTGAACAGAATATGTAGCACCAATGACAGGATTATTGATAGTGATTGTTTGAGTTGTTGCGCCATTACTCCACAGATAAGATACAAAACCGGGAGGTGCCATCAATAGTGCTGTTGTGCTACCTGGGCAGTAATCGCTGGTAACTGTCATGCTGCTGCAATAGGCATCCACATAAGCATAACCAAAGTGGCCACCCAAGGAACAATCACCTGTAGAAAATTCAATAGTAACTGTTTGACCCATATAAGATGAAAGCTCAATGCCTACTGTTGTCCAAGTCTTAAAATGAATATCGCTGCCAATATTGGGATCAAACCAGGTTTGAAAGCCGGGAATGCCGGCACCTGAAACCACATTGTAAGTTCCGCAGCCAATAGGGTTTCCTGCCTGATCAAATACACGGATTTCAAAACGTGGTTGTTCTATAGGGTCGTGCACAGGGTCTTCTAAAACAACAGCATAACGATAAATAAATAATTCTGTTTGTGGAGTAACCTGAAAGGAATAAGAAAGCTGCTCTGCTTGCGAGCCTGCCTGATCATTTCCTAAACGTGCAGAGTAAGTTCCTCCGGGTGCAACAACAGGTATCTGATTGTTAGAGTGAGGATCAAATCCGGCACCGGACATAATAGTATGCTGACCAGTGACAATACCGTTTGAAAACATACTGATTGGACAACATGAGCCTGTCTTTCCTGTCCAGCCTACAAAGTTTCCGAGTTCAAAATCAAGATTGGTACAACTGCTTGCCTGTTGCCCATAAAGCAAATTACTTAAGGATAACGTTACAAAAAAAACAATAAAACCAAATATCTTTTTCATGACCAGATATATCTTGCTTAGTTGGCCGGTTCTTTAATTGGGTAAAAGTAACAGATTTTTTTAAAAAAGCGAATATTTCACCCTAAATTCTTTATGTAAATGCAATAACAGATTTATATTTTTACCATTCGCATGACTGTTGTTTTGCTATTCTGAAACCTGAATATAATAGAATAAACTCCATGCTTCAGCGTTTCAAAATCCAACATTTTGCTATGAGTAATGTAATCTTGCTTTATCAACTCTCCAAGTATATTGTAAACAGCATAACTTAATGGATTACTCGCTATCGTAAAATGAACAGATACTTTATTTTGAAAAGGGTTTGGAAAAAAGAAAACATGTTCATTGGATTGTATGTCCAAAATACTTTGAGGCTGAAAGTTATACTTTATGATTCCTAATTGTGTTTCTTCCTGCAAGATGGATGCATTATCAAAATTATTAGCATACATTACATAGTAAGCATTTGTGTCGAGATAATGTTGAAGATAATTCTCGTCAGTATTGCGGCTATCGTTATAGCTTGCACTACCGATTATTGTTCCATTAAATTTGTCTATGGCCAAAACAAGAATATCATTGTTAACAGGAGTATTTGTAGTGTTAAAATAACTGTAAGCCAAAAAAACACGTTGTTGATTAAAAGCAATGTCACTAAAATCATACTGACCCTGGGCTTCCGGTACCAGACTAATTTTGAACAGTGTGGAATCTTGTGATGAGAAACCATAAAAAGAGCTATTGGATTTTATGTAATACTGATCGGTTATACTATCAACAGCAAATTTTTCAAGTTCATCAAAACAGGCAATATTACTTGTAAAATTTTTTATCTCATTCATTGTGATCATATCAATATTTACCGAGGAAATGAAGTGACCGGCACTACTAATAAAAGCTATATTGAGTGTATCTCCCTGCTGAAAGGCAATATGAGAAGTACCTGTTGTGTGACTGTAAATAGTATCTTTCAACACAGCACCACTGCTGCCGCTAATTTTAATAAGTCGAGTACTAAAATCAGTCAGGGTGGCATTTGCATTGCGTATATACACCACTATCTCATCTAAAGAATTACGATAAATAGAAGGTTTATCGTTACTATTGGTACTTAACAACGGCTTTGCTATCATCCACTGAAACATTCCATTCAAACCAAATTTGTAAACTCTGACAGAATCAGAAACAACAGATGTGAAAAAATCAGTCTCTGCTAAATTACTCTGAGGTGCCGATATTGAACCATTTGAAACTGTTATTTCATTAGTCCAGTCTGTTGACAGATTTTCATCTACTGAATTATGATACAACTTTATAATTCCGGAATTTGTGTCATACTTAATCAGTGAGGTTATATAATGATTGGCAATTCTCGTGGTTCCACCACCATAATAAAATGGTGATTGTACCGTATCATTGGAGAGTACACTAGTTTGAATATCATTGCCAGTATCCAAATCCAATTTTTTAAACAGCTGTATATTATCTTCAAAATAAGAAAGGGTGAGTGTGTCTTGTTGTATATACCTGCCTAATGGATAAGAAAATGTATGTGGCCCAAGAGTATCGAAGCAGCAAAAACTGTTCACCCACTGCTGAGTGAATTGTGCTTTCACCGTAAAACAAGTGAACAAGAAAAATACTATTATAATATTCTTCAAACTGCAAAATTTTACTCGGAATTTTTAAAATACAGATGCTAACACTGCACAAATCATTTCTCCTTCTGCAAAGAGATGTTTGATAAAATTTCTATTTAACAATTACTTTTTCCTATTAAAATCTCCTGCTTGCACAAAAGAAACCTTATTCGGATTAATCCATTTTTTCATTGCTGCATTTACATCTTCAACCTTCAATGCTTTAATCTTATTCTCAAACTCTTCATCCCATTTAATAGAACGACCCAAAAAGGAATAGCTGTTAAGTTTGCTACACAATTCTCTGTCTTGTGAGCGACTTACCGAGCGACCTTGAATTAATCCTTTCACTGCATCAGCCATTTCAGTTGCAGTAAACCCTTCGTTCAACATTTTTTGAATCTCTTCTTTCCATGCTGCTATCAGTTTTTCTGAGTTGTCAGGATTGTAAATTGCATAGGATAAAAAACCACCTGACTCATCTAATGAGCTTGATTGCAATTGAGAGCCAACTCCATAACTTAAGCCTTCTTTTTGTCTGATGCGTGTAGCAAGTCGTGAGTTAAGGAATCCTCCTCCCAGCATATAATTGCCAACAAGCAATGCAGGATAGTCAACATTGTCATCTTTAAGTGGCAAATTCATCCCAGCCAGCATCATTGCATTCGCCTTATCCGGTGTGTTTATTTTTTCGTTCACTGCTGCTACATCAAAATAAGGTTCTTTAGCACGCTCATAAAGCACCGGAGAACCCCATTTATCAAGTAAATTGTTAAGTGAAATAATTAATGATGGCTCATCAAAATCACCAACTACAGCTGCTGTTGTATTGGAAGTAGTATAAAACCTTTCATAAAAATTCTTTACATCAGCCAAAGTAAGTTTATTCAATGCTTCTTTCTCCTCGTCAAAACTCATTTCATAACGGAAATCGTCCTTAGGATAAGGATTAAGCGTTTTACTGAATATTCTGGATGCAATAGCCTGAGGCTCGCTGCGTGAGCTTTCATTTTCAGAAATTCTTTCCTCTTTTAACTTGTCAAATTCAGCCTGTGCAAATGCAGGTTGTTTAATAATTTCACCTATCAGGTTAAGAATGCCACTGAGGTTTTCTTTAGTAGTTGTTACTGATACATTAACAGTTTGCCCGTCACCATAAATACCAACATTGGATTTAAGCTTGTCAATCTCATCATTAATTTGCTGAAATGATTTATTCTTTGTTCCCCTTCGTAACATCGAAGCTGTGAATGATGCAGCAGTACCTTTGTTTTGCATCACAGCAGCATTGCCCATTCTCAATGTTATGTTCACGCAGACATTACCTCCACGAGTGGTTTTTTTCAATAACGTATATTTTGCACCACCGGAGATAGTTGCCTGTTTTATTCTGTTGCTGATATTTGATGGCGAGGGATCAAATGCTTCGGCTTCTGCTAAGGCTTTCTTTCCTTTATAATCTTTTACTAATGAATTAACATCTGGTGTTGCAGGAATCACAGCTCTGTCAGGGGTTACATCAGGAATAAAAAGTCCTGTAGTGCGGTTGCTTGGCTTAAAATACTCTGCTGCCACTCTGTTTACATCGGCAGTAGTAACTTTTTCTATTGCATCACGATAAATAAAATATAAACGCCAGTCGCCTTGCGCAATAAATTCACTAAGTGAAAGTCCTACCCTATCACTGTTGTTAAACATCAGCGTTAGTTGTTTGAGAATAGCATTCTTTCCACGCTCTGCCTCTTCGTTAGTGATTGGATTTTTACTCAGGTTATCAAAAATACCTTTCATGGTATTCATGGCTGTGTCAAGTGACTTGTCTTTTAAGACTTCTGCATAGAAATAGGCATATCCCGGGTCTTTAAGTTGAAATGAATAACCTGATGTACTTGTAGCTTTTTTTGTATCCACCAATGCTTTATATAATCTTCCTGAAGGTTCATTGGTTAATGCTTCAATCAAAACTTCAATAGCTGCATAGTCGGCATGAGCACCAGCAGGAATATGATACCCGCAAGAGGCAACCTGCACATCACCAACTCTGCGTAAGACAACATTACGTTCGCCATCCTGAACAGGTTCTACTGTAAATGTCTCCTGCAATTTACGTTCAGGTTTTGGAATAGGACTAAAATACTCACTTACTAATTGTAATGTTTTTTGCTCATCAATCTTTCCGGCAATAGTAAGCACAGCATTATCAGGTTGATAGTATTTATGATAAAATGCTTTCAGGTTTTCAATAGGAACACGCTCAATATCTTCTTTTGATCCGATAGTTGACTTTCCATAGTTATGCCATAGATAAGCTGTTGACATTACTCTTTCTTCCAATACACTTGACGGACTGTTTTCTCCTCTTTCAAATTCATTTCGTACTACAGAGAACTCCGATTCAAGGTCTTTTTTATTGATGAATGAATTAACCATTCTGTCGCTTTCCAGACTTAAAGCCCAGCGAAGATTTTCTTCCGTGGCATTAAATGTTTCAAAATAATTTGTCCTGTCATACCATGTAGTTCCATTTGGTCTTGCACCATGTGCTGTAAGTTCCTGCGGAATATTAGGATGCTTAGTAGAACCTTTAAACACCATGTGTTCTAATAAATGTGCCATTCCTGACTCTCCATAACCCTCCATGCGTGAACCAACCAAGTAAGTAATGTTTACAGTGATGGTTGATTTTGATGGATCGGGAAACAACAATACACGCAATCCGTTGCTGAGTTTATATTCCGTAATTCCTTCTACGGAAGTAACTTTAACGGGTGCAGCTATTGATTTGGTTTTGTCCTGTGCAAATCCATTAAAGGAAAGCAATACCGTAGCGGCAAATGCAAGCACAAACTGATTTAATATTCGTGATTTCATAATGATGTGAGTTAAACTAATATAAAAATATTGTTACCAAAGATAGTTTCTGTTAGTCAGGAATTGTTGTATCATCCAGTTAAACTGCTGTGTGGTAAAACCACACTTGCAACCGGCAGAATAATATGACATGATGTTACCGATTTGCGGTACATACCAGTTGCCGGAAGGGTCAGGCAAATAAGGAAGCATCTGACAATCTGATCCGTTTAATCCATTAGGGTCTGCCGGGGTATCGCAAATCAAATCACCGGCTACAAGACAATTTGTGCCATTAATTAATTCTACTCCATTAGCAGTTTCGAAAGTATGATAAAGTCCAAAAAAATGTCCCATTTCATGTGAGAAGGTTTTGCCATCACCAACGCAGGATTTATTTAGAAAAATCATGTCGCGTCCTCCGGGAAAATGCGCATAGCCACAAACTGAAGAGTTTGTGTTGTCGTATAATGTATTGCTGAAATAAACATTTATTGTATTGGGAGTATAGTATAAATTGTAAACTTCATTTTCATGCTTCAATGCATAAAAATCATTGTAATTGTAATTATTTACATACACAAATTCACAGATGCTGAACGACAAACACATAGGCGCAAAGTCATTATTCAGAATTTGAAGTGCCGACAAAATTGATGCCTGTGTGATGCCATCGGCAGCTGTACTGTCACGAAAAATATAGGCTGTGATAGAAAGTGTTTTATTCAAACAGTTTACAGGAAAAAAAAGCCCGCGCTGAGTCTGCGAGGAACTTAAATTAGCTGCTGCATCGGCCTGAATTCTGGCTGTATCAACCACTGTTCCGCAAATTCCCTGCGAATTGCCGTCCGAAACGGCAAAAAAGCAGGAAAATAAAATGACATAAATTAAAGTTGCTGCTTTCATGCAAAGGCTATACTTTTGAGTGATTGAAAATTCATCTTAACGCATACAGACACTACAAACATATAAATTTTTTACATCGTTAACGAAAAGCCATAAATTTGAAAACAAAAATTAACATTTCACTTTTTTCTTCACGCATCTTGAAAAGATTCTTTTTTTTCATTTTTTTCATAGGCATTATATCCAATGTCAGTGCACAAATTACTGCAAGCACCACAAGTGGCTGTGCGCCTTTGGTAAATGTTAATTTTACCTCGCCAGCAGGTCTGACAAATATTGACTGGGATTTTGGTGATATGACATCATCAAATCTACCTAATCCCGTACATACTTTCTTTACTGCAGGAAGTTTTAATGTTGTATGCACAGGTGTGTTATCAGGAAATGCCTTTATTGACTCGATAACAATAAATGTATTCCGAAAACCATTTACATCACTTACAGCAACACCCCCGCTTTCAGGATGTGTTCCGTTAACAGTGCTTTTTAATGACTCATCTGTTGGTGGTGGTGGCACTGCAATTGTTTCGAGGCAGTGGGCATTTGGTGATGGCGCAACCAATGTTGGTAACAATCCTTCACCAACGAACATTTACTCTCTTGCCGGAAGTTTTACAGTCTCATTAAAAGTGACCGATGCCAATGGTTGCGACACTTCTATTTCCGTACCAAATTATATTAATACCAGCATTCAACCTAATGCAATAATTACAACAGTACCCAGCCCACCTGTCGGTTGCACACCTCCATTTTTGGTTGCCTTTTCTGCTTCTGCTTCAACATCAAATTCTACTACAGGAACAGGCCTTACCTACTTTTGGGATTTTGGTAGTGGAAACACATCAACAGCTGTATCACCTCCATCAATAAACTATCCAACAACCGGAACATTTAATATTTCTCTTACTGTTACCGATAATAACAACTGTCCTAAAACAGTTACCACGCAGGTTTTTATTAATCAACCTTTTGCTTCGTTTTATGCAGTAGGTGCGGTTAATGATACTGTTTGTCCAACAGTCATGTTCAAAAGTCAGTCTAGCGGCACCAATCCCTTCTATAATTATGGCGATGGCACTTCTGGCGTTGACAGTATTCACACCTATGCACCGGGAACCTATCAGGTAACTTTGCAGGTTTTGAATGGAATTTGTTCTGATGACACAACCATTACCATTCATGTAGAAGATGTTGTTGCTGACTTTACCTCGACACCCGGTTACAGTTGTAGTTGGCCGTTTACCGTTCAATATAACAGTACAACTTCTACAGCAGGTACCTACCAATGGATTTTTGGTGATGGCACAACTTCAAACCTTGCTAATCCAAGTCATACTTTTTATCGTCCTGATACAAATCAATACACCATTTATGACTATTACTACTACACCGATCAACTGACTTTTACGAGTGTACATGGTTGTACTGCCACAGTTGCAAAACAAAAAAACGACACTGTTTTTAGCATCACTGCGCGTTTCATGCCCAATAAATCCATTGGCTGCGCACCGATGACAGTTATTTTTTCTGACTCAAGCCGTTCGCGGGAGACTATTGTAAATTACACCTATCTGTTTGGTGATGGTACACAAACAACAGGCAGCAATGGTGTGGTTTCGCATACCTACAATACACCGGGTATTTACTATGTGAGATTAGTAGTTACAAATTCAGCAGGATGCAAAGACACTTCTTTTGTTATTCCTATTTATGTAGGTTCTGCCGTCACAACAGCTTTTACCGTTGTACCTACAACAATATGTGCCTACACACCTGTGCAATTTAATGTTCTAAATCCCGACACCAATAATATTTATCATTTTTCAGGTGATGGAGGCATGTTGTCTCACTGCTATAATCAGACGAATCCTGTTTGGAATTTCAACACACAAACCGGTCAACAGACCATTACACTTTCTACATCAAACAATGGTTGTGTCAGCACAGCCACACAAACTGTCACTGTTAAAGGACCTATGGCGAAATTTTATGTTGCGGGAAATTGTGCCACACCATTTAAGTATAGTTTCCCTGCAACCATTAACGATGCAACTACATGGAATTGGGATTTTGGTGATGGCACGGCATTAATTAATTCAGGAAACATAAATCCGACACACACCTATGCTGCTACTGGTGACTATTGGGTAAAATTAACTTCATTCAATACAACATCCGGTTGTGCACCTGATATTGATTCCAATATTGTTCGTGTCAGAAATTTATCAGCAAGCTTTACAGGAGATTCTGCAATCTGCAAAGGATATACTGCCAATGTAGATGCTTCTTCATCCACTGATGCATATGGCAGTTGTAATGAAGGGTTTTTATGGTATTGGGGAGGAAATGCTTTTCCGCATAATTCAGCATCGCCCATAGCTTCACATACCTACCTGAACAATGGTGTTTATTTTATTAAATTAGTTACCACCGACATCAACGGATGTGTTGACTCTGTGAAGAGAAAAATAAAAGTGTATTCTTCCAATGCTTATTTTAAAACCAATAAAAACTACGGATGCCTTCCGCTTACAATTAATTTTACCGACAGTAGTTTTGCTGATACAACCATAGCTTCTTACTCATGGGATTTTGGTGATGGAAACACTTCTTCTGTTAAGAACCCAAGTCACACCTACACTACTGCACCTGCAGGTGGAAGCTGGACTGTGACACTGATTGTTACAGATACTATTGGCTGCACCAGTGTTTTCCAAAAGACAATTACTGCGTCATTGCCTGATACGTTATTCTCTTCCACAAAAACAAATATTTGTGTCGGTGAAGCAATTGTATTCAATCCACATTTTACCGGTCATTCATCATACTCTTGGAACTTTGGTGATAACACCACATCTGCACAGGTATCACCATCACATGCTTACAATGCAGCAGGTGCCTACACTGTAACATTATCTGTTACTGATTCCATAGGTTGCCCGGGAAGTAAAAAGATTACTAACTACATCAATGTACAAGCATTTCCAAAAGCAGGATTTACAAGTAGTGCAGATAGCATGCTCAATAAATGTTATCCTTTGCTGGTTAACTTTTATGATACAAGTATTGTAAGTGTTTTTGGCAGCCGCAAGTGGAATCTTGGCAACAGCAGTAACATTTTTACAACGCCTGTTGCAGGAACAATTTATCAGACACCGGGCATTTACTACATTCAACTTATTGAAGAGACTACATTTGGTTGCAGAGACACCGCTTATGATACACTTCGTGTGCTTGGGCCTGTTGGAAACTTCAACATTGCACCTTCAACAATCTGTAAAGGGCAATCCATTACTTTCAGTATAAAAGATACAGCTGACCTTGGTGCATTTTCATGGGATTTTGGTGATGGTATGACCTCTCCGGGAGTATCACCCATAACACATACATACAACATAAATCCTGTCAGCGGACAAACACTTGTGGGTTTGGTGATGTGGTCTGCTGATTCGGCTTGTACTTACACACAAACAAATCCGGTATTTATCCGAAAAGTTATTGCCAACTTCAACATTAACAGTGGCGACACTGCATTATGTGTTGGCGAACCTGTAACCTTAGTGAACACTTCACTGAATGCAAGCAACAACTATTGGAACTTTGGCAACGGACAAACATTTAATGGTGCTACACCACCGTCCTACACCATCAATCAAACAGGGGTTTACACCATTACACTGGCCATTGATAATTCAACATGGGGATGTAAGGATACTATCAGAAAAAAAATCAGCATCAACAACCTTCCTATAGTAACTGCAACCGGTGGCGACACCTGCTTAGGCAAACCAATAACATTACATTCATCAGGTGGTGTAAGTTATCTGTGGTCGCCAGCAACAGGACTTTCAAGTACAACTATTGCCAATCCCGTTGCTACACCAGGTCAAAGCACCGTATATACGGTATTGATAACTGATGTAAACGGATGTACAGGAGTAGCTACTGCACCTGTAACAATTTACAGCCCGCCTCCGCAAGTCAATGTAACGCATTTACTTTTTGTTGGTGACTCTATACAATTAAATACAGGGCTTACAAATAACTTAATCATCAATTGGAATCCTGTTAACGGATTGAGTTGTGTTAATTGTCCTGACCCATGGGCGCAACCATTGGTGAACACACTTTACACAGCAACATTTACTGATTCTGCAGGTTGCTTTTCCGGTATTTCAAGATTCAACATAGAAATAGATCCAAGAATAACCATTGATGTACCTACGGCTTTCTCACCCAACGGTGATGGCGATAACGATGTTATTTATGTAAATGGACTCGGACTAAAACGGCTGATAGAATTTAAGATTTACAATCGTTGGGGTCAGTTGATTTTTGAAAGCAACGATTTAAACAAAGGTTGGGATGGTTATTTTAAAGGTCAGTTACAGAATGTAGAAACCTATGTTTATACAGCCAAAGCCGAAGGTTGGCTGAATGGAAAAATTGTGAGTAAGAAAGGAACTTTTAATTTGTTGAGATAAAGCAACTCTCCTTACCCTATTCCACTAAACTGCTTTAAAAAACGAACATCGTTTTCAGAAAAAATTCGCAGGTCGTTGATATTATAAACCAACATCGTAATTCTTTCTATTCCCATACCGAAGGCAAAGCCACTGTAAACATTGCTATCTATTTTACAGTTGTCGAGAACGGCAGGATCAATCATGCCACAACCCAGAATTTCTACCCAGCCTGTGTATTTACAGATGTTGCAGCCTTCGCCTTTACAGAAATTACAGGAAATATCCATCTCTGCCGATGGCTCTGTAAACGGAAAATACGAAGGGCGTAAACGTATTTCAGTGTCTGCGCCAAACATCTCTTTGGCAAAATAGAGTAATGTTTGTTTCAGGTCGGCAAAAGAAACATCTTTATCAATGTAGAGTCCTTCTACCTGATGAAAAAAACAATGTGCCCTTGCTGAAATGGCTTCATTGCGGTAAACTCTTCCGGGCGAAATTGTACGCAACGGTGGTTTGTGTTTTTCCATCATTCTCACCTGCACAGATGATGTATGTGTGCGTAATGCCAGGTCAGGGTTTTTACGAATAAAAAAAGTATCCTGCATGTCGCGTGCCGGATGCTCTTCAGGAAAATTAAGTGCTGTAAAATTATGCCAGTCATCTTCTATCTCCGGACCATCAGAAACGGTGAATCCAACAGCACTGAAAATTTCGATAATTCTGTTTCTGATAATGGATAGCGGATGTAAAGCTCCCTCACTCATTGGCTCACCGGGCAAGGTAATGTCTATCTTCTTCTCCTCAGTAGTTACATTCTCAAACTTTTCTTTAAAACTTTCGAAGATGGCTTCTGTCTTTTGTTTTAACAAATTAACCTGTAAGCCATAATTTTTTCTTTCGGCAGGTTCAATGTTTTTCATTAATGCAAACAAATCTGCCAGCACACCTTTCTTGGAAAGATATTTAAGGCGGAAGTTTTCAAGATCGGCAGGCGATTGAATAGAAAATGTTTCTGCCTCCTGAATATGCTGCTCAATTAATTCTTGCGACATAAGATAGAATAAGAAAATGCAAAATTAACAATAAAAACTGCTGTTGCCGGCTGCAATTTTAAATTGATTTCATAGTCAAAAAAAATTACTTACTGCAGCAGTTAATCCACACCTGCACCATGACAGTTCTTAAATTTCTTTCCACTACCACAAGGGCAAGGGTCATTACGTCCGACCTTTATTTCTGCTTTTGCAGGTTGCTGTTTTGGCGGTGGCGGTGGTCCCTGTGGGCGGCCTTGTCCTCCAGAATCTGATTCGCTGTGGCTGGTTTGCATTTTGCTCATATCTGTACGTTGCTGTTGTACTTTAGCCTCGCGTACGTTTTCCTGATTTTGTACAGGGATATAGCTTTTAATCAAAAACGAAACAATTTCTTTATTCACCCTGTCAATCATCTGCTTGAAAAGTTCAAACGATTCAAACTTATAAATCAACAATGGGTCCTTTTGTTCGTACACTGCATTTTGTACGCTCTGACGCAAGTCGTCCATTTCGCGCAAATGCTCTGTCCATGCTTCGTCAATAAAATTGAGCACCGATGATTTTTCGAGAGCAGAAATCAACTCTTTGCAATTTGAATCATACGCCTTTTTCAGTCCTGCAATTACATTCATTGCCTTGGTGCCATCACTAAACGGCACAACAACATCAACAATTGTCTGACCCTGATTGGTGAAAATATTTTCAATAACAGGGAATGCCTTTTCTGCAATAAGATTTGACTTCTGCCGGTAATGACTGTTTGCTTTTTCAAAAACCATTTGTGTTAAATCTTCAAGCTTAATTTGTAAAAAAGCCTTTGCATCAATTGGTGCTTCTATTGAAAGGTAACGAATAAGGTCTAACTGCAATGCATCAAAATCACGCTCCTGATTGTAGCTGCTCACAATACTTTCGCAAACATCGTACTGCATATTCATAATGTCGAGTGCAAGCCTTTCACCAAATAATGCATGACGTCTTTTCTTATAGATAACTTCGCGCTGTGCATTCATCACATCATCGTACTCAAGCAAACGCTTACGTATTCCGAAGTTATTCTCTTCAACTTTCTTCTGTGCACGCTCAATAGATTTAGTGATCATGCTATGTTGAATAACCTCACCTTCTTCAATGCCCATTCTATCCATGAGTTTGGCTATTCTTTCACTGCCAAACAAGCGCATTAAATCATCTTCTAACGAAACAAAAAACTGAGAAGAACCGGGGTCACCCTGACGACCGGAACGTCCGCGCAACTGTCTGTCAACACGTCTTGAGTCATGTCGCTCTGTACCGATAATTGCAAGACCACCGGCTTCCTTTACTCCCTGACCCAATTTAATATCTGTACCGCGACCTGCCATGTTGGTAGCAATAGTTACCGTCCCTGCCTGACCTGCTTCTGCAACAATGTCTGCTTCTTTTTTATGCAACTTAGCATTTAAAACGTTGTGCTTTATATTTCTTTGCTTGAGCATACGGCTAAGCAATTCAGAAATTTCAACTGATGTTGTACCTACAAGAACCGGCCGGCCTGCAGCTGTAAGTTTAGCAATTTCTTCAATAACGGCATTATACTTTTCGCGTTTGGTTTTATAAACCAAGTCTTCTCTGTCGTCACGAATAATTTTTTTATTGGTTGGAATTACTACTACATCCAACTTATATATCTGCCAAAATTCGCCTGCTTCTGTTTCTGCAGTTCCTGTCATACCTGCCAGCTTGTGGTACATACGGAAATAATTCTGTAATGTCACTGTGGCATAGGTTTGTGTGGCTGCTTCAATCTTTACACCTTCTTTAGCTTCAATAGCCTGATGCAAACCATCGGAATATCTTCGTCCTTCAAGTACACGGCCTGTTTGCTCATCAACAATTTTTACTTTTCCATCTGCAATAATATACTCATCATCTTTTTCGAAAAGTGTATAAGCTTTAAGCAATTGATTGATGGTGTGAATACGCTCTGATTTAACAGAAAAGTCGCGCATCAATGCTTCTTTGCGTTCTAACTTTTCTTCGTTTGTTCCATTAGATTTTTCTATTTCAGCAATGGAAGCTCCAACATCAGGCATCACAAAAAAGTGTGGATCTTCGTTGTTGGCAGTAATCAGTTCAATACCTTTCTCTGTCAGTTCAACGGTATTATTTTTTTCGTCAATCACAAAAAACAATTCTGCATCTACTTTATGCATTTCCTTCGACTGATCCTGCATGTAGTGATTTTCTGTTTTCTGCAACAATGCTCTTACGCCTTGCTCACTTAAAAACTTAACCAACGCTCTGTTTTTTGGCAGACCTCTGTAAGCTCTTATCAACGGCATGCCTGCCTCATCGGGTTTGTTTTCACCCAATTTCTTTTTAGCATCGGCAATCACAGTGTTGATATAATTACGTTGTGCATTAAACAGTATTTCAACCTTAGGCTTCAATGCAAAATATTCCTGAGAGTCACCTTTAGGTGTAGGACCTGAAATTATCAATGGGGTTCTTGCATCATCAACTAAAACACTGTCCACCTCATCCACAATGGCAAAGTGATGTGGTCGTTGCACCATTTCATGTGCATGACGGGTCATGTTATCACGCAGATAATCGAAACCAAATTCATTGTTTGTTCCGTAGGTGATATCAGCTAAATAAGCCTTACGTCTTTCTTCTGTGTTGGGTTGATGTTTGTCTATACAATCTACTGTAAGACCTAAAAATTCGAATAAAGGGCCATTCCACTCCGCATCACGTTTAGCAAGGTAATCGTTAACAGTAACAACGTGCACCCCTGCACCTGCCAATGCGTTTAGATAAATTGGCAATGTTGCAACAAGGGTTTTTCCCTCACCGGTTGCCATCTCTGCAATTTTCCCCTGATGTAAAACAGAACCACCTATAAGCTGCACATCATAATGAATCATGTTCCAGAGAACCTTACTTCCGGCAGCTGTCCAGGTATTGCTGTAAATTGCCTTACCATTTTCTATTCTTATACCATCGCGTTTGGTTACCAGATTTTTATCATTATCGTTAGCTTCTACTGCCAACTCTGCATTCTCTGTAAAACGTTTGGCAACTTCGCGGACAAGGGCAAATGCTTCAGGCTGAATTTCATTAAGCACCTCTTCTGTCTTCTTATTTCTTTCTTTTTTTAAAGCATCTATTCGGTTATAAATTTCTTCCTTTCGGTTGGCATCCATTTCAGAATCGGCTTCAGCTTCTTCGTTTAGCTGCGTAAGTTCTGCATCAATCTCAGAAAGATAGTCCTGTATGCGTGTACGAAATTCATTGGTTTTATTGCGTAATTCATCATTGCTGAGTGTTGCAATATTTTCGGCTACTGCATTTACTGCATCAATTACGGGTGACAGTGCTTTGTAATCGCTTTCGGCCTTACTGCCAAAAATTTTGGAAATAGTTTTATTAATAAAATCAATCATTGTTGCTGATTATAATGAGCTAAAAATAAAAGGTGACAAAAGTAACGTAAAGTGGCTGCAATTCAAAGCGATTTGCAAAGGATGGTAGCCTAAAAACAATGCTTTATATGATTGGTGCATGAATTTAGAACCCTCATCAGCAAACTGATGTCAACTGAAATGCCAAAAAATATTTGGCGACATAATGGCATAAATGCTTTCTAATCCTGCTGTTGTGCGGGTTTTTGCATCAGTTTCCATTGACGACCTGATGCTGTAAAAAGCTGATGAACCTTCTCTTCAAAATCTTTTAGAGAAGTAGGTGATTCGGGTACACCATCAAAAATACGTTTTGCTTTACCATTCAAATTTACGGTGACGATAGTAGCAGGATAATCAGCAATTCCGGGATTATAAAAACTATCGGGCATAGCAATCAGTCCAGCCTGCTTTGCTTCCTCAATAATACTATTTAACTCCTGTTTTTCAATCTGTGTAGCATAAATTCCAAGACTATCCATAAATCCCTTTCTGTTGATGACTGCATAACCGCTCTTATATAATGTTGCATCATAATAAGGGCATCGGCCAAAACAAGGATAACGACTCAGGCTTATAAGCAAACTATCTGCTGAATTATTTTCAGAAACTTTTTTTGAAGTGTTGCATGAAAAGATAGCTGATAAAAACAGTATTGCAACAGGAACAGAAAATAAATTGACATGTTTCATACTGCAAATGTGAAAATAACATTTGCCTTTATCAAATAAATGTGTGAAATAATGTGGGCTTTTACATCCTTAGTGAAATCAATAAAAATTTAAGGAAATGAAAAGTATAAAAATTATGGGCGTGTTACTACTCGCTATCGGAACAGTAGCATTACTTACATCAATGAAAAAAGGCAGTGACCGTTACAAAGTAAAAACTAAAGGAGAAAAAGGATGTGTTTTCCGTTCTGTTTTTGAAGCTGAAGGAATAGACTCAAACTTTATTTATTCAACTCCGGTAAAGGTTAAAGAATCTATGACATCGGCATTGGAGTGGATCAGCAAAGCACAATTAAAAGATGGTGGATGGGGAGCAGGCTCACATGCCAGGCAATCGGTATTTGACCCACATGCAGTTAGTTCAGACCCTGCAACAACCGCTATGGTTGCCATGGCATTGTTGCGGACAGGCAACACGCCAACGACAGGAAAATATTCGGCCAATCTTTCTTTAGCAACAGAATATTTACTCAAACAAATTGAAGCAGCCGATGCACAAACATTAAATATCACTAACCAAACAGCAACACAACCACAAGTCAAACTTGGTCAAAATATTGATGTAGTTCTTGCCACACAGTATCTTACTAATTTAATGGATTACATCACTAACAATCAGACATTAAAAACAAGAGTGAGTAAAAGTCTTGATAAATGCGTTGTTAAAATACAGCATGCACAGAGTGAAAACGGAAGTATAAAAGGTGCAGGATGGGCAGGAGTTCTACAATCTTCATTTGCAACCAATGCATTAGAAAGTGCAAAAGCAGCAGGTGCCTCTGTTGACGATGAAAAGCTTGAACGTTATAAAAACTATCAGAAAGGAAACTATGATGCAAAGACAAATTCTGTTGCAACAGGTGATGGTGCCGGAGTTATGCTTTACAGTATATCGGGCACAGCACGCAGCACAGCACGTGAGGCTAGTATTGCAAAAGATAAAATAGCAAAGGCTAAAAAAGAAGGAAAATTATCTCCTACCTCAACTGTAACGAGTGAAAGCCTGCAGGCTGCCGGTATGAATGAAGCTGATGCTTATAAATATGCAGCTGCTTATGAAATTAATCAGGCTGCTAGCAGGCAGGCACAGCGTAATGATGTGATGAATGGATTTGGCAGCAATGGTGGTGAAGAGTTTCTATCCTACCTGCAAACCGGTGAAGGTTTAATTATCAGCAAGGATAAAGAATGGCATAAATGGTATGACAATGTGAGTGGACGGCTTTTAAATATTCAGAACAATGATGGCAGTTGGAATGGACATCACTGCATTACCAGTCCTGTTTTTTGTACAGCAACATCTTTGCTTATACTTTCTGTAAATAATGATATTGAAAAATTAGTGTCGTTGAATAAATAAAAAAAGTACGGGAGTGCTGCGAATGCAGCACTCCCGTACTTTTAAGCTTTTACTTTACACTTGAGTATAGTATGAAAACTTTCACCTATCAATGGAAATGTTTCAACAACTTCTAGCCCTGCTCTTTCAACCAATCCGGTCATTGCTTTTACACTGTACATTTTACTATTGCCGTTTGCAAGTGCAGTAAAATAAAGCGAAGTAGCCGTAAGGCAATAGGCAGCTGCATCAAACTTTTGGTTGTCTATAAATGGTTCGAGAATAAAAACTGTGGTGTGTGGAGCAGCAGCTTGTCTCACATTCTCAAGAATAGCTACAATTTCATCTTCACCAAAACAATCAAGAAACTGACTCATCCAAACCACATCGGCACCTTTAGGAATTTTTTGACTTTTATCGAGTAGATTAATCTCAAAGTACGAAATGCGGTCAGTAAGATTTCTTTTTTCAGCATTGGCTTTTGCAACAGCAATTTGTTGTGGCAAATCAAGAATTTTTACCTTAACATCAGGATTGTATTCACAAGAGGCAAACGCCCATTTGCCGGTGTTGCCACCAATATCAAAAATAGTTGAGGGCTTTTCTTGAAAAACTATATTAAGTGCATCTCTAAACGCTTCATCACTATAAAAATGATCAAACTCAAACCACGATTTTTTAACGCGTTCCGGAAGACTTGAAAGACCAGGATATATAGTAGGCCAGTTACCGAGTGTTTTTAATCCTTCGGGTTTACCATTCTGAATAGACTCTGTTAGAAATTTGAATCCATCATAACACACATCGTGAGTAAAGTTTATATTAACACGAGTCATTTCATCAGAGTTGAGGAAATAACCAAGCATAGTAACGGTTACAGTATGGTCGTCTAAATATTTTACAATATCGGCATTAGCTGCCATTTCCAACAAAACCTTTACGCCATATAAACTCACTCCTGTTTTATCGCTGATACTTTCAAGCGAAATACCTTTTCTGTTTTTGCAGATTAAGTCAAGAATTTCTAACCGTTGCATAGCTACTACTACCTGAAAAACTACCGGTGCAAACGCTAATTTCTGTGCTTCGTTTTTTGCTTCAAATGCTGATAATTCGCGTTTTTCTGTCATCGTATTTTCTGCTGAACTCATCTTTCTATTCCTGAACTATATTATGTGAATATTTTTTACGCAATCTTTTCTTCTTTAAATCTTCGATATGCCACTTTATATTTTTACCTAAAGTGCCTGCAAAACGTTGTTTAAAAGTTTCTTTCTCAGGCAAAGAAATAAAATTTTCTACTCTCTGCAATTTACCTTCTATATCAGGCTCATTATGTGGTAACAAACGTAGTGTTTTGTACATTATTGGCAGATATGAGATAGGCAGACTAAAGCGGTGAATAAAACTTACCATTGAGCGGGTTTGAACAGGGTCAGTTGCTAAGGCAATTTTTTTAAATCCTAACTTTTTTGCCAAACGATATGAATAATAAACATTTTCAACACTGTGTTCTGCTTTATCTTCAACATAAATATGTTCTTCCGGAATCCCCATGGCTATGGCAAAAGCTTTCATTGTCTTTCCTTCGACAAATGGGGAGTAAACAGCATTGCCAGAAAAAATAATATTTTTAGTGTAGCCGTTCTGATAAAGAAATTTCGCCCAAATCATTCTCATTTGCACTACCTGTGGCCAGGGCTGACCTTCAAAATAAGGAAATCCCGGCACTATAATAGCATCAAATGGTTTCGTTGCAATTGCCTTACTATAGGCCTTCTCCTTTGATAAAAACAAACCACGGCATGAAGACAATAAAAAAGAAAGCAGGCAAAACAAGATAATCTGCCTGCTTAAATGAAAGCATGAATTTTTATTCACCTAATTACTTGAATTTATTCTTCCAGGTTTTATAGTATTTTCCTTCAATATCTTTTTTCAGTTTAGTTGCTGGCGCAATCCAATAGTTCTTCAAGCCAAAGCCACCGGCTTTTTCTTCTACCTTTTCTGTGTAAAGTACCTTGTTGTTTGACAAATCAACAAATGTTACCCAGATAACAGCTTTTTCTAATGTTTTATTAAAACTTTCAACTACATAAACCAAACCTACTGCATCTTTCTCTTTGGAATTATAATGCGAAACCGCTTTTTTTACATCATCTTCTCCAATTGAATAACTTCCGTTCATCACTCTTTCGTGAATATTTAATTTCCCATTAATATCCTGCACTACATCTACATTAGTTTCGTATTTGTCGTTGGTGAGTTTAAATGCTTTTTGTAAGCTGAATTTTTCGTACTCAGCTACAAAAGTATTGTTCCATGCAGCAACAAACTTATCTTTGATGGCTGCAGGGTCGGTAAAACCATCTGTACCGATAAACCTTGCCTGCGACAGGTCATAACCCATAAAAATGAGTTTTACATTGTTCTTAAAAAGTTCATTCATTTTACCTTGGGCAAAAGCACCAAGCATCAATGCAGAAAGCATTAACGTAAGCAGCGATTTTTTCATACTATTTTTTATTAATTGTTATCGGCAAATATAATAAACTATTTACTCATTTATCATCAACCAATAGGAGCCGCCATGTTTTTCAACATGGGTTAAATTAGGGTGACTCCATACAGGTGAAATAGTTTTTGCCAATTCTATGTCTTCGCTAATAAAATAGCAGGGTAAAATGGTTTTATATTTTATAGGATTTGCTAATATAAAAGCAGCAAGCATATACTGTTCGTTGTAAAATCTATCACACATAAATTGAGGATAATCATAGGGTAGATAAATATCATGAATCTGTACAATAACCCCCTTCTTTAAAAACGGAATAAGTTCCAAAAAGCAAATCATCGAATCAGAATTCGGAAACACTCTATGCGAATTATCAATGAACAGGATATCATTTTCTTCTAAAGATTCTATGATAAATTTATTGTCTGGTAAACTCTCAAAGGGCTTTCTGATGACAGAATCTGCCAAGTGATCAATATTAGCTCTCGGAAAAGGGTCAATAGATGTAATTTCAGTCTTTAAATTATTCTCAACAATGGCTTTTCTTGCCACTTTAGTTGAATTTCCTGAACCTATTTCAATATATTTTTGGGGCTTGTAATTGGCAATAATGCCATATAGCCCTATTATATCCAACCCCGGCAAATAACCATTGTTCCATGACGGATTATTTTCATTCTTTTCTTCCTTTGAATCTTTTATCATTTGTATGTTGTCAGCATATTTTAAGAAAGATTCCAGGTGTTGTTGGTATAGTTGTCTGTTGCTGTTTACTAAATCAAACAAAAGAGCATGGGGGGGGGGAACCATGTCCATATCTTGGTTGAGGAGTAACTTTGTACTCTAAAAAAACACTTTGGAATTTGGGTGATAAGAATCTGTATATCGCTTTAGCTTTTTCTATCATATTAGTTTTGCTTAGTGTAATGTTCAATTTTATGTTTCAATAATTTAATTTTCATTGCTGTTAAAATTTAATGTAGCAAGCTACAATCCTAAATATATACTATTCGTTCAGATTTACGTTTATCTGCCTTAAAAACTTTTTGTTGTAACTCATCAGTATCAATAAACTTAAATGCCGGAGTTACTCTGATTTTGGACTTAAATAATGAAGAAATTTCATGTTCAAATGAATCAGAATATAAATCTTTTGGCAACACAATGGTAATGGCATCAATATTAAATTCATTTCGTCTGACTTCAACTTGAAATAATTCAATTTGCGGCATCATGTTGAGTACATTAAAGATTATTTGTGGAAATAATGTAGTTCCTTTAAACTTGATCATCTGCTGCTTTCTACCCATAACAGGGCCTAAGCGAGTGGTGAATCGGCCACATTTACATAAATCATAATGAACGTGGCATAAATCACCGGTTTTAAAACGAATTAACGGCATACCCTCTACACTAAGTGTGGTTACAACAACTTCACCCAATTCACCATTACGTACCTGCAGTCCGTTATCGTCAACTACTTCAAGAATTAATAACTCCGGATGTGCATGTCCGCCATTGCCATAACCACACTCTGTAAATGCAGAACTCATCTCCGTTGATGCATAGGTTGAATACAATTTTACATCCCACAACGAGGTGATTCTTTTTCCAAGCTCGTTCAATGAAAAATCAGCATTGCGAACAGGTTCTCCAAGACAAACAATTTTTTTTACTGAAGTTGATTGAAAATCAATTTTTCTTTCAGATGCATACTGTAATAATTGTGGTATAAACGATGGAATGGCAATTAATGTAGAAGGTTTAAAACGATGAATATAATCCCACTGCGCCTGAGGTGTTCCCGGCCCAACTCTTATGCTGGCAGCACCTAATTTTCTGATACCTAAAAAGTAGGCTAATCCTGCCATGAATAATTTGTCAATGGTGGTCATCATTTGAAAAATATCTTTCTTACTGCCATCAGCGCATTGCAGTGATAAGGCTTCGTTATATGCCAATCTTTCCAGGTCGGCTGATGTGAGATAAAATGTAACCGGATCACTCAATGTTCCTGATGTAGTCACATAATCGGCAACCAGGCTTTTATCAACACATAAAAAAGAATCATTATGTGTTGCCAGATTATCCTTTGTTGTAAATGGCAATTCATTTAAATTGTCAAGTGTAATGTTTTCAATCTTTATGTTATGTTGCCTGAAGACTTCTTTATAATATGCAGAGTTAGTGCTAACATAGAGCAGCAATTCAGAAAGTTTTTGTTGCTGCATTTTACGTATGGTTTCAACACCTTCAAATTCTATTTCACCGAGATGTTTCATTACTTTAATTTTTCAGTACAGGTTTCAATCATCTTTTGAATTTTTTCCTCTTCTGCCTTTGATGCCACTTCTTGTTTTAGTGCTTCCTTATAATAGGCTGTCGCCCTTTGGTAATTTTTTTCATGATAAAAATAATCGCCTAAACTCATGTAGGTAACATAGCTCATTGGGTTATTATCTATATATTGTTTGATCTCAATCTCACTGAGGTGCAGTTTTACACCAAAAGTATTGTGTTTATAAATGCGTTGTTTAATGACTTTAAATGCTTCAAATTTTTTTAAATCGTTGGAATTTACAAATTCACTGGCTGGAATATTCAGTGAGTCAGCATCAGGCATTTTTCCTTTTAAAACATCAGATAAGTTATAGTGAACATAAACACCTTCCTGATAAGGCATTGTAGAAATCCAAAAATCGCTGCTTTGAGGCTTGAACAAAATGCTGTGATGTGCAATCAACTGATTAATTGCCTTCGGATTTCCATAACCAATATTTTTATTGTGCATCCCAAACTTATTTCGGAGGACAGATACCGCTGATGAAATACTGAGTGGGTAATTTTCTTTTAGCAACTCTGTTATTCTGTCAAAGCGGAACTTACTATCGCTAAGCTCTATATTGGAAATGTTGTGTGGATCGTTTTTTAATTCAGCACCCTGATAGTGATTGGAGCATACCAACAATTCGTGTGGTGAATGATACACATCCATTCTTGTTGGTGTTTTCTCTATTAATGCAGCCGTGCTATCCTGTGCTGAGCCAATAAGCAACGATTCTGAAACAAATGTTTCTCTTTTTTCTGCAATTGCAATTGCCTGCTTAATGTTTGTTGCATGCTGCAAAATTTCGCGTGCTAATAATGAAATAGGATCCTTTGCAGTGGTAGGGATATCAGACTTTGCTGCATTGATAGTAACTGTTAACCCTTTTTCATTCATGCCCGAAACAACTCCGGTAAGTCCGGCCCATGAATAAGAAACAAATGAGTAGCCGCTATCAGGTTTTACAAAAAGTAACAGTTTGTTACGGGCAAAATCATCGCCCATATAAAAATCAAAATTTCTGCCGATTAGTAATTTATGATCGTCCGTAAGGCTGTCGTTAGCAGCAAATGACGTACAACCTACTAATTGAAAATCTGTAAGTGCATGTCCAATATCGTGTGCGGCATGATAGTTTAGAATTCGATAATACTTTGGTCCAATATAATCGTACTTATCGGAAAAAGAAAGTGAGATACCATAAATTTCGCGAAGGTTTTCTGCGGGAATATATTTGTAAATATCACGATTAAACCATGCTACAAACATTTTAATAAACTGCAGAAAAAATTTGTTGGGAATTATTTCATTGATCTGATCAACAAAATACTCTTCCTGTTTCTCAATTAATTCTTTTGCCAATACGCCATATACAACACCTCTTTCATAGTCATTTCCTTCAATATACATTTCCCAGACACCTTGTTGATTTTTGCGCAACCAGTTGTTGCCGATACGATAGCTGTCAACACCTGTTTGAATACGTTTAAGGTCACCTGGTTTTAGTTTACTGCTTATAGCAGGATCGGGAATCTGAATCCTCCATAGAAATAAAAGAAATAATATAATAAGTATGCCTGCAGTCCATAGTAAAGTTTTAAATATAAAGCGCAGACTACCTTTAAACGATGGCATTAATAGTATTTAAAATTCTGATTGGCGAAGGTAATAAAAACATGGGGGCGCTCCTTAAGCGCCCCATGTGTAAATCATGAAAATTATTTTTAATATCCAACAGTAATTGTGCTGCCGTCTGATTCTGACGGATGCACTGCCATAACCGGTATTTTACTATGGTTAACAACCTGTGTTGCGTAGGTGCCAAGGAAAAATCCGGTAATACTTGGTTCTTGTTCTGTCATTATTACAATTAAATCAGCATCCCATTCTTCTGCTGCTTGCATGGTCATTTTGGCCAGGTTGTCGCCTTCAACAAATTTTTTCTCAACACTTACTCCATGTTGCAGAAGCCATTCCTCTACCTGATCCACTTTTAGTTTAAACATTCTCTTATTGTCTTCATTACCGAAGTTTATAAGACCTGCAATACAAATGTGTGAACCATAAGAACGTGCAACAGCTAATGCATAACTTACCTTTTGACGCGACTGTGGAGAATTATCAATTGGTAGAACAATCTTTTTAAATCCGATTTTCTTGCTATGTGTCTGTACAGAAATCACCGGACAGCCTGCCTCTTCAACCACTTTGCTGGTATTAGTTCCTACATTAAACTTTTTATATCCTGAAACACCATGTGTGCCCATAATTATGATGTCAATGTTTTCGCGTTTGGCAACATCAACAATTTTACGATAAATCCTTCCAACCTCTGTGATTGACTTAACCGTTATACCGTTGTTCATGTGAATCTGTTTACCAATTTCATCAAGTTTGGTATTCGATTCCGACTCTAACTTTTTATCTACATTCCCAAATGCTGCACCAAATGCAGAGGTAAAAGAAACGGATTCAAGAATATGCAGCAGATAAATATCTGCCTTTAATAATTTGGCCATGAAAACTGCATGTTCAAGACTTAACGCTGCTGTTTCTGAAAAATCATAAGGAATTAAAATTCTCTTGATTTCAAATAGTTGATTGCTGCTCATAGGAAATGGATTTATGATAGTACATATTGTGTAGTGTCTTTTCTAACCATTGGTCGGATACATAAGACTGGAATTTCAGAGTTATTAATAACTTCCTGTGCCGCTGTCCCGATAAATAAATCTGCAATATTGGTTTCGCCTTGTGTCATGATGATTATTAAATCACAATTTTTTATTCTTGCATATTCGATTATACTCAATGATACATTGGAATCACTTTGTGGAACCAATTCACCTTGACATTCAACACCCGATTCCGTAATGAACTGCTTAACTTGCTGCAATTGTCGTTCCAATTTATTTACTAAAAACTCATCATCTGTTTCAAGCACTGAAAAAATGTGTACAACAGCACCAAAAAGCTTTGCCATGTCAATGGCATAATTCACCTTTTCACGTGTTTCTTTTGTTAGATCCAATGGTAGGGCAATATCTTTACACCCTTTAAGATGTTCATGACCTTTGATAGTAATGACAGGACATAAAGCCTCCTTAATTACTCTTGAAGTATTGGAGCCTAGAAATTTCTTCTTCAATGTGCTGGCACCTTGTGTTCCCATAACTATAAATGCAGCATCAACGTCATTGGCTTCCGCTACAATTTCATTATAAATCTTTCCTGTTCTGATATGGGTGGAAGTGGAAATTTTTTCTTCCTTATGTACCTTTGATGCCAGTTCATCAAGTCTGCGTTCAATATCATTTCGAATCTGATCGGCATAGTTTTCTTTCGAAAAAATGCTGTTGGTTAAATGTGAAACAAAGTCCTGATCAATAACGTGCAAAAGCCTGATATGGCTACCGGTTAACCTTGCAAGATTAAATGTTTGTGAAAGTGCAATAAGTGATTGTTCTGAAAAGTCTATCGGGGTGACTATAACCTTCTTCTCTTGGTTCATAAAAAACAGGTGTATTAACTATGCAAATATAAAAAAAGGAAATATCAAATTTCATAAAATATGACTTCCAATAGATTATTTAACTGTAAATTACATGAACTGACAGTACTTTTAACCTGATGCTTTAATATATCTTACCTTAGCACAGAAATTATTTACAATTGTTATGAATCAAATTCCCGAATCAGAGCTTATTCTAAACCCTGATGGTAGCGTTTACCATCTTAATCTTCTACCGGAAGATATTTCTGATGTAGTAATAAATGTTGGCGACCCCGACCGTGTATCAAAAGTCAGTTCCTTTTTTGACAGCATTGAGGTAAAAAAGCAAAAACGCGAGTTTGTAACACATACGGGTCATTATAAAGGGCGTAGAATCTCTGTTATTTCAACAGGCATTGGTACCGACAATATTGACATTGTATATAATGAACTTGATGCATTAGTAAATATTGATCTTAAAACAAGAACCGTAAAACCCAATTTAACAGCACTTAATCTAATTCGTATAGGCACTTCCGGTGCGCTTCAACCCGAAATTCCTGTTGACTCGTTTGTGTTTTCGACATTCGGTTTAGGATTAGACGGTTTATTAAACTTTTATCAATACACAAATACTCCCGAAGAACAAGCTATCATTGAAAGTTTCAGAAAGCATTATCCAAACAATTGCAAACTGCCGGAATCATATCTGACCCGAAGCTCTTTAAAATTAGAACATGCACTTTCAGAAGGTATGCATAAAGGTATTACGGCATCATGTTCAGGTTTTTATGCACCACAAGGAAGGGTGTTGCGTTATCAATTAGCAAGAACCGATATGATTGAAAAATTAAATTCATTCCGTCATGGTGAGCATAAGGTAACTAATTTTGAAATGGAAACCGGTGCCATGTATGGTCTGGCAAAAATTTTAGGACATCATTGCTGTGCTGTTAACCTTATTGTTGCCAACAGAATTGCACAGCAGTTTTCAAAAAAATATGAAGAGCGCATGCATCAATTAATTCAAACTGTGTTGGACAGAATTAGTGCACAACTTTAAATTTTTTAGAGGTATATGTCTGTTTCAGTAAAAAATGTAACCAAAATTTATGGCAAGCAACGTGCATTAGATAATGTAAGTTTTGAAATCAATACAGGTCAGGTTGTTGGTTTACTTGGACCCAATGGCGCGGGTAAATCAACGCTTATGAAAATTATCTCATGCTTTATTCCGCAGAATGAAGGGAAAGTTTCTGTTTGTGGCTTTGATACGCTTTCACAATCCTTAGAGGTTAGACGTAATGTTGGCTACCTTCCCGAGCACAATCCACTTTATCCTGACATGTTTGTTAAAGAGTATCTTCAATTTGTTGGTGGAATTTATTTATCTGCTAAAGAAGCTGCAAAACGTGCCGACACTATGATTACCCTTACAGGTCTAACACCTGAATACAAAAAGAAAATTGGCGCACTGTCTAAAGGCTACAGACAAAGAGTTGGAATTGCACAAGCTTTAATTCACGACCCTGCTGTACTCATTCTTGATGAACCAACTTCGGGTTTAGACCCCAATCAGCTGGTTGAAATTCGTGCACTGATTAAATCAATAGGAAAACACAAAACCGTTATACTTTCTACACACATCATGCAGGAAGTTGAGGCTATCTGTAATCGTGTTATCATAATCAACAAAGGAAAAATTGTAGCCGATGATGATACAGGCATGCTACGTCAAAAAGCCAAACCGGTACATGAAATCACCGTTGAGTTTGATGGAAAAATTGATGCCAAATGGCTTCAAGATATCCCTACGGTGAGTAAGGTTATTCATCATTCCGGAAATACATGGAAGGTAAATTACAGTGGTGATGATGACGTGCGTAAAGCTGTTTTCACTATGGCAGTAAGCCATAATATAGCTGTACTGTCAATGCAAAAAGAAGAAAGCCGACTTGAAGATGTTTTTCAACTGCTAACGCAAGGGTGATTTTTACAAATACAATTATCGTTTATAATACATTACTCAAACAGCCTTAATCAGGAAAAAATTCTTCTTGCCTTTTTGTATCAGTATAAATTTATTCGCAATCAGTTGTTCTTTACTGATAATTTGTGAAGGGTCAGAAAATTTAAGCTTATTCAATGAAACGCCATTTGCTGTAATCATTTTTCTTGCTTCTCCTTTACTTGTAAAAATTGATGTCTCTGCAGCAAATAAATCCAGTGCCTGCATGCCTGCCTGAATTTTTTGNNCTCTGTTAATTGTGCAAGTTCTTTATCTGTTCCATTAAAAAACACCTCTGAAATTTCTATAGCTCTTTCGCAATCCTGTTGTGAATGAACACGAGTGGTTATTTCATTAGCTATTGATTTTTGAAGCAACCTCAAATGTGGTGCAGCAAAATGTTCAGACTCTAATGCTTCTATCTCCAACTGATTCTTCAAAGAAAATATGCGGATATAGTTTTTAGCATCTTCATCGCTTGCATTCAGCCAGAACTGATAAAATGCATAAGGCGATGTTTTATTTCTGTCGAGCCATAAATTTCCACTTTCTGTCTTACCGAATTTAGTGCCATCTGCTTTTTTTATCAGTGGTGTTGTCAAGGCAAATGCATCTTCAACTCGGCCTTTTCTGCGAAGCAGCTCAGTTCCCGTAACAATATTCCCCCACTGATCACTGCCACCCATTTGCAGCTTACAGTTTTTGGCATAATACAAATGATAAAAATCGTATCCCTGCACCAACTGATAAGCCATTTCCATAAATGTCATTCCATTCTCTAATCTGTTTTTTACAGAATCTTTTGCCAGCATATAATTAACAGTAATGTGCTTCCCCACATCACGAATAAAATCAAGAAATTTTACATCTCTGAACCAGTCATAATTATTAACTATTTCTGCCGAATTTTTTCCACAATCGAAATCCAGAAATTTTTCTAATTGCTTTTTTTGACAATTTAAATTGTGTTGCAGGATTTCTTCACTTAACATATTTCTTTCAGCACTTTTTCCACTTGGATCGCCAACCATACCTGTTGCACCACCAACCAAGGCAATGGGTTTGTGTCCTGCTCTTTGAAAATGCATTAATGTCGTAACCTGAACTAAATTACCAACACCTAATGAATCGCTGGTAGGGTCAAAACCAATATAACCTGTAACCGTTTCTTTGTTCAATAATTCCTCTGTACCGGGCATAATATCCTGCAACATGCCGCGCCATCTCAGTTCATCAATAAATCCCATATCTGAATTTTAGTGCCGGCAAAGATAATCATACCGCACTTTACTATTATCAGTTACAAAGGGTAAAATTCATGCAACCTTTTTATCTGTATTGCCGTACAACACGCTTAAACATTATCAATATGGCATTCAAGCAAATCATTATCCCTGAAAGATTTCTCAATTATTTATATCATGCATTTAAAAACATAAGTAATCCTGAAAATCACAGAGTAAAACTCATTACGCGCGATGGACAGAAGTATCGTAATTTACAGGTGATTAATGGCTGTGTGCTACTCATTGAACGCTCAGCACCCGTTACTTCAAACGATATTGAAATTCTTCAACTCGATATGGATTTTGTTCCGGTAAAAGTTAAATAATATTTGATGTTGGCACAGCCGGTAGTTCCGATTTTGGAATTGCCGGTTTTTTATTTACTGCTTACTTAAATTTTTACTTGTGCTGCACCTTGCTTTCTGCAATCCCAGATTTGCAAACTGACAGGCAATTTACCGGCATCAACTTTAGCTCGGCTGCTTAAATCAATAATCAACAAATCAGAATCAAAATATTTAAAAAGTGTTGGCAGTTTATTCTTAAAACGTGAAGTAATAATTATTCCATCAACTTTAATTTTACTTAATGGCACTTTTCTGGGCAGCCAGTTTCCGGGGATAAAATATAATCTACTATCTATCTGAATAAATCCATCTTGAACAGTGGCAACATTTCCGGTTATCTTACTGTTAAAAATTTCTTTTAACTTACTTTCAGTGGGTTGTTGATAAAATGGAATGTGAAGCATTTCTCTTTTACCTGTCTCATACCAATAACGGTTAATATTAAAACGCAACAGACTTTTATCCTCCATTATCTGTTTTGGAGTTATGACTAACCTTTTTCTCGCCTGCGCAATATCAATTGCTGTACTATTCTTTAAAGCATATACTGTAATATTTTTCTGTTGCAGAATATTCCATTCATGCCACAACTGCGTTATTAGAAAAATAATTGTCAATGTTAATGCTCCATAAAGTGCATACCTGTAGTTGTAAATTAAAAACCATACTACAAAAGCGATTATACCGTAGATAATCCATGTATCTGCAATATCAATATATAATCCGCTAATCAGTGCAAATGGCAGATTCTCTAAAAACAGTAACAACTGATTCATTAACCAGGTGAGTGCAAAAGTTACTTTCCATGAATAAAATACAAGTGATGACATATACGGCAAAGCCGATATAATTGTAGCACCAACAGAAACCCAAATAATTCCGGTAGAGATAGGAATTACCAAGAGATTAGAAACCAAAAACAAATTCGGGAACTGATTAAAGTAAAGAATTCCTAACGGAAATGTTACTAACTGTGCGCATAAAGACACTGAAGTCAGTTGCCATGCCTGATTCATGAGCATTGAAGTCGGATACAAAACTGTAACCAATCGCTGATGCAGATATACAATTCCTATGACTGCAAGGTATGAAAGCTGAAAACCAACTTCTGTAATTGAAAATGGATTAATCAACAACAACAATAAAGCAGATGCCAGCGTAGTGTTAAGCATATAATTATCACGACCCAGTTGCTTTGCTATGATAATAATTGAAATCATGGTTGCTGACCTTAATACTGAAGGTGAAAGTCCGGTAAGCATGGCATAAAACCATATCAATAACAGAATAAGCAATTGTTTAAACAGATTCAGATATTTCTTATTTTCAGGAATAAAAATCAGTCTTTGAAGTATAACAAAAATCAACCCTACATGCAGTCCTGAAACACTCAACACATGCAATGCACCGGAGCTTGCATAGGCCGATAATAAATCATCATCAAGCAAATCATTAAAACCAATTAACAATGCAGAACAAACCGCAACTTCCTGCGGCACTAAAATTTGTCCTTGTATTTCATTCAAAAACTTTTTCCGTAATTCAAAAGCCGTACTCAAAAGAATATTAGAAAATCCTTTTCCTGCAGTAGCCCATCGCCCTGACTTCAGATAGAACTGATGATGTATCTGATGAAAGCCAAGAAATCTTTTGTAGTTAAATGACCCTGGATTTTGTGGTGGAGCAATCGGCTGTGGCTTTGCATTGGTAACAATCCTATCAGCATACTGCAATGCCTTTGCTGCTGCATCGGATGCAAAATACAACAGTGTTTTTCCTCTGCATGGCCGCCATTTATTGTTTTCAAAAACTGCTTCTATTTCAGCTTCTGCCTTTAAAGATTTTTGTTTGATGTGATAGGGCTCGGTAATACGAAGTAAAAAATACTCAGCATCTTCGAATTGTGTGTAGTGATAAGGGTCGTAAAGTTTCGTCTTTAGTTGTGTGAGCAAAACGCCTGAGGAGAATAAAAACAAATGTATTACTATTCCGAAAAGGTAGCGAAGTTTAAAATGTTGGCTAAAATATTTTGAGAAATGAAAAGCTAACACTCCGATAAACCCTGAAAGCAACAAAGCAATGGCTAACCAAGCAGGCACAGCCATGAATATGCCTACAACAATACCGGCAACAAAAGGTATTAAAATTCTTAAAACAGGAATATGCGATAGGTGACGCATAACTGTGCGGTTTGGTGTAAAAGTAAAAAATAAAACACACCATTGTAGATTTTAATCTAAAAAACCAAAACGCAAGTTACAGGTGCAGGAAAAAAAATCAATTAATGAGAAATTCTTATCAACAGCGTTCCTACTGGCGCAAGTATTATGACTTATGCCAATGTTTTGTTCTAGCTGCAGTAAAAACTCTATACTAAGATAGAATACCTAAAAATTAAAAATCGAAACCCGAAATCTATGAAAGATTTTATTTGAAAAATATCAGCACTCAATACTATAGATTCAGCATAAAAGTAAATTGAAACAAATCACTTTAATTTTATTTTACTAATTGTTGAACATCTATCATCAATGTCAGAAAATAATAAAATTCTGAAATTATAATGATTGCAAAAATTTAATCAATGCTTGTCTGTCGTTTTTGCTCAGGTTCTTAAAAGTATTTTTTGCCGACTCTGCTTCACCGCCATGCCACAGAATAGCTTCTTGCAGTGAGCGTGCCCTGCCGTCATGCAAATAAAAGTTATGACCGTTTACCTTCTGTGTTAAACCTATACCCCATAATGGTGCTGTACGCCATTCATTACCATTGGCATCAAAATCAGGTCTGTGGTCTGCAAGACCATCGCCCATATCATGCAGCAACAAATCTGTGTAAGGAAAAATTCTTTGATTGCTTACTTCCGGAAAATCAACACGAACACCGGTTTGCATAGCAGGTCTGTGACAAGAACTACACTTTGCATCGTTAAATAGTTTTTTACCTTGCAACACAATGACATCATCTGCACTTCTTCTTACGGGCACAGCTAATGTCTGCACATAAAATGAAACTGCGCGCAAAACACTATCAGGAATTTCAGGGTCATCGTTTCTGTTATCGTATTGAGATTGCCCTTTACTTGACTCTTCCGGAAAAACATAACTTGTAATGCCCATATCTTCATTATAGGCACCTGCTGTTTGTTGCAACACAGTTGGATTGTTTGCTTTCCAACCAAAGCGACCTAATGTGCGTTCTCCTTTAAGTGCATTCCAAACATAATTCGGTTTGCCTGAAATACCATCACCGTTAACATCATTTTCATCAGCATATTTTAATACTTCAGATTCGTCAACTGCTTCAAGCAAACCCAAACCAAATACAGGAGGCGCCATTCGTGGTGAAAGCATTACTCCTGCGGGTAATGGTATGTAACTATTTGCTAACTGATAAGTTGGTGTGCGCAATGAATATGTTTCACCATCAGGAAATGAAAATGTTTGTTCAGAATAATTAATGATAACATCTGCTTCTTTAGCAACACCATTAATGGAACGTTGTTGCAACTGCACACCAAAACCCGGCACAGCCAATGGCCCACCGTTTGATGCTACACCTGGTATGCTTACTCTGATTAACATTGCTGAGAGTGGTTCGCTACTGCTTAATGGTGGCTTACCCCTGCCATCAGCAATATGACATGATGCACAGGAAACATTGTTGAAGATAGGTCCAAGTCCGGGATTCAAAGGTGCAGGGGCACTGACAAATGTTGCCTCAAATGCCTTATCGCCCATTTCATGAATCATTGCATTGTGTGCTGAAATATCAGGAAATACGCTGGAGAATGCTCCGGCAGACTCGTCAAACAATGTTTGTTTACCTCCTGATAGCCACTCATTCCATTCTGATTCCGAAAGCACTTCGGCCTTTCTGCAAGACTGTGCTCCGAATAGAATCAGAAAAATAATTACAACAACAATGTTCCGTTTCAAGATTATTGGATTTTTTGACTTACCAGATTTGCTAAATCATTTTCTAAAACTTCCTTCAATTCACGTATGGCATTCTGCGCATTGATTACCTGTGTCTGTTGTGTAAATATGGCTTGACCAAACGGAACTGTTATATTTCCTAATGCAGTTACAGCCGCACTGATTTTTGTTTTAATGGAGCCATCTAAAGAAAGATTGTTTGCTCTTACAAAACTCTCTAATGATTGTCCTTGAGAAGTATATTTTCCAAGATAAACATTCTCTACACTTTTAATATTGTTCGTAAAATCAATAATTGAATTTTTTGCAAAAGGCGATTCTTCAAGCATAGCATTTTGTGAAACTAATGGGTCTTCCATTTTTCCGTCAGCTACTTCTTCGCAAATACCTGCCATAGCATTAACCATTTCCATAAATGCAGCATGCTGTGTAGTGAAAACCTGACTACCATTTCCTGCATTTGCAAATTCATTATGATAGTTACCTGTGGTCCAACTTGTAGCTACTTGCTGTGTTAGTGTCTTTAGGTTTGCTGCCAACGCTTCTAAATAATCTAACTGGCGTGAAGTAAATTGTACAATTGTTTTGTTTCCATCAACACCCCAAAGCAGATACTCAACAGGATGAAATCCTTTTAATGCATCTTCAAGAGAATTGACATAAGTTTCGTCATATACAGATTGATTGTTCAACACCGAATCGAGAGAATTAAAATCAACAGGCCAGGTGTCAATACGCGGGTCAATATCGTCTGTTGCAACAGGACCGAATAAAAATCCTTCGGACTGCTCCCATGCCTGGCGGCTCTCTTTCCATAATAACTTACAGTAATCAAGATTGGCCTGAGTCTGATTTTGAGTAAAGTCTGTAATTGCTTGATGCAACTGTGCTGTTTTAGAGGCTAAGTCATTATAAGTAGCCTGTGCAACATTAACTGAAAAGTCATTCAGAATTTGTGTTGATGAATAATTATCACTGCTGTCTTTATCTTTTTTACAAGAACTTAAAACCAACACTGATGCTAATGAGAGTAAAATAAATTTGTATTGCATGATTAAATTATATTGATATTTGAATTAGTGAATTGTTTACTATTACCGGGTACTTTTTGAGTGGCTGCGTAGCAGGTTCGGCTACAACATTCCCGTCAAGGTCAAAGCGGCTGCCATGAAGTGTGCAGTAAAGTCCGCCATCGCTTGCATTGAGTGGGTTTGCCCGGTGCGTGCATTTCATCTCTAAGGCAGTAAAAAGATTGTCAGATTTTTTTACCAATAAAATATCATACTCTGCTGAAGCATTGCGCACAATTAATATTTTTTTATCGTTCATTGCTGACAGTGGAACTGTAAGAAGATGATTCACGGCTTCTGTTTTGAATATTGATGTACTTTTACAAGATGACAGCAACGACAGTAAGCTTCCTCCTGCTGCCATCATGCCACAACTCATGCATGTGTTTTTAATAAAATTTCTGCGTTTCATTTCTAAAAACTATAGCCTAAGCCAAGATTTATAAAGCTATTTGTTGTATAGTATGCAGGTGCATTGGGAAATGGATTCAGGTTTAATGCAGGATTAAGATCACCGGTTTGCTTATATACATAATCCAATTTAACTACAACACCCGGTGTGGGGAAACAAGAAAATCCGGCAATGATATATTGTTGTTTCAGTATTTCGTTTTTGATTCCATTCTTTGGAATGCTGCTGTTAAGATCAAAATTTTCATAACGGATAAAAGCATCTGTTTTCAATTTTTTTAGAATGCGATAGGCAACTTCTGCATAACCACCAATGGATAATTTGGCAGTGTTGTTGGCATAGGCACGATTAATTTTATCAGCCTCAGGTATTGAAATTGCTGCAAAAAGTACTTTAGCTGTAAGCCTGTCCTTGCGATATTGAACATTCACTTCGCCAAGCCCCACAGGGGTGCCAAACATGCCTGAATTTAACTGAAGACTATCAGCTTCTCTTTTAGTGAGTCCGGCACTTCCGCCATAATATGCTGAAATCTGAAAAGTAAAATGCTGCATTACATATTGTACTGAGCCTGTTAACGCAATATTAGAAGCTGTTGCATTGCCGCCCTCAAACCTGCCTCCGCGAATACCTGTTCCATTACTGAATCCTGATGCATCAAGTCCGTTTACAACAGCTATAGAATAATTTAAACCTGTAACAGCATCAGAACTACCATACAAGGCAACACCCAACTCCCGCCAAGTTGATGGAATCAGAAAAGTTTCGGTAAAGGGACGATGATTGCCATAATAAGTTGTTGGTAAATGATTCTCATTAATAATTCCAATTCGTGGAATAAATAACCCCGCCTGCAAATGCATTTTTCTGTTTAACTGAAAACGCAGATAAGCTTGTTCCAATGCTATTTCTCCTCCTGCCTTGCCACCTTCAACGCGTGCATCAGCCAATTCTGTTTCTGAAAGAAAAGAAATATTCTTGCTGAACTTATGACCTACAAAAACTACAGCTCTGGTAAAATTTGCCTGAGCTGTTCTGTAGCGTGAGTCATAGCTCACCATTGCTTCTCCATAGCCTGAAATATAGGTCTGTTTTTCATTAGCTGCATTGGTATGTAATGAATCCTCACCGGTCTGTGACTGAGCCAGAAATGGAAATAGAAATAGTATAACTATTATGTAGTTTTTCATTGAATGAAAATTATCGGCTGCGAAAGTAAAGAGAAAATATTATTTAGAATGTTTCTAAATAATATTTTTATCTAACTCTTTGTTTTTCAGAAACAAAAACAAACAACTAAAAAAAATGAAAAAGCTAACACCGGCCTGTGTCTCAAGTGTATCTTCGGTTAGCATTGATAAAAAAGCTGTAATCCAAAAGGTCATAAATAAAAAAGACCTTGAGTATTGGGACTGAAAAACCGGATAAAAAAGCATGATGATAAAAAGTATAAGAGCAGGAATACCAAGTGCAACAGCAACAGCCAGAAACTGATTGTGCGACCGTAATCGGAATTTAATATCTAACATAGAATTGGTTTCATCATACTTTTTTGCAAAAGCATCAGGCACATCACCAGTGCCCACACCTGTTAACGGCTGTTGTTTGATAATTTGCAACGCTGTCATCCAGAATTCAAAACGCATGGTTAATGAATGTCCACTGGGATTACCTCCCGTCCTATATCTGTTCAACTCCCAAAGTGTTGCCCTTAGTCTGTTGTGGATATTGGAATCTGTTAAATCATTTGCATTAGCTACACCATGCTCTATAGCATTAATTTCTGCATCACTTAGTTGTTTAATAGCAAGTGCATCTTTTGCTAATCCTTTAGAAGCTAAAAACCGAAATATTGTTCTCTTAATCTCATCACCATTCAGGTTTCTATCATCATACATAATCCGGCTTCTTTGGTTCCATGCTTCTCTTAATTCCGGTTCACAAATATTAATCCACACCGGATGTCCGTTTTCTGCTTCACGATTCAGGGTGTCATGCGTGTATGGAGTACCATTTGCTGTGTTCGCTGCTAAATTTCTCAGCTCTGCATCATTAAAAAATGTTACATCATGCCAGGTGTTTTTGATATTGAAAGCAAGTAAAGAAACTGCAACTACAACCGAAAAAGCAATAACTCCTTTGCGTAAAACAGATTTATTTTTTAGAAAAGCATTGATGGCATAAATTAACAACACAACTGCCATAATACCCAAACCGGTGACAGACTCTATCAAAGTCAGAAAGAATACAAACCAAACAACCAACAATAACAATCCATAACCAAACTTGATTCTTCTGAATAGCCAGAATGACAAATAAACAGCAATACAAATCAGGAGTGATAATCTGATGTGTGAAATGAAAATTGAAATATCTCTGACATTTTGAAATTTAATTGGTATAACACCAACATAAATACACATGCTGATTAATGTAGATACCAATACGGCAGCCACAAAAACCAATGCTACTGTTTTAAATTGCTTGTCAGAAAAAACAGGCATTGACGAAAAAATAATTGGAATTATAAGCAAAGGAAGTTTTACACGTACATCTTTAAAGCCATAATGAAAATCTGTAGTATAAAGTAATCCCACCACATGCCATAAAAAGAAAGCAACCAGCAGTAAAACAACTTTATTGTTAAATGCCGTCTTTAATTTTTCCTTTAAATCTCCATCCAAAAGCCATCCAACGATGATGAAAAGTTGTGACACACTCATTAAAAACATGGAGAGTGGCAATCCAACAGCAAACAGTAAAACACCGGCAAAAAATAGAGGTTTACTTATACTTTGTAGCCGGCCTGTCATTGTACATGCAGTATTCTAGTGCTTCTCTCTAACCGAAGCCATAGAGCTTTTCATGATGGAACTATAGACATCTTTGTTCTTAAGTGCTTCTGCAGCCTTCTTAATTTCCAAATCATTCTTAAATGATGCCTCAATTTGTCCTGACTGATAATAATAGCGTGACACGATTTCATTCTCGAGCAATTCTGTTATCTCATCTTTAAATTTTTGAAGATCTGCATTTTTATCATGTGATATTTTTTTCTTCAGCACTTCAAACTCTGCAGCTGCTGCACTAAAATATTTCTCTTTTTCTGCTGTTGTTTTAAACTCATCAAGAATTTTTTCACTCTTGGTTTCATAATCATAATCCTTTGCAGAAATCCATTTCACAAACTCTGCATATTCAGCATCAGAGAGATGAAATTCTTTTGCCGGAGCAATTGACGGATGTGTATTACGATACATAGTTGCATAATCAAACAATAAATATTTCAGCAATAAACTTTGCGAAATAGGGCTCAATTGTCTGATGTCCGTAACAAAATCAGGCATTACACCACCGCCATCATAAACGGTACGACCTGCCTTTGTTTTAAATTGTGTGATGAGTGAATCAGGAATTTTTCCAACGCTGCCATCATCATTACGATGTGCATAGTCAAGTGCCTGAATGCAACGTCCACTGGGGATATAATATTTTGCTGTTGTAACTTTTAGTTGTGCGCCATAGCTCAACGGTCTGGTAGTTTGCACAAGTCCTTTACCAAAAGTACGCTGACCAATGATGATACCTCTGTCTAAATCCTGCAAACTTCCTGAAACAATTTCTGAAGCAGAAGCACTGCTGCTGTTGACTAAAACTGCCACAGGAATTTCTGTATCAACAGGATTGTTCAATGCATGATAGGTTTTATCCCACTCTTTTGCCTTTCCCTTTGTACTTACAACTTCAACTCCTTTATTCACAAAAATATTTACAATATTTACTGCTTCATTGAGTAGGCCTCCGGGGTTGCCACGTAAATCAAAAATTAATCCTCTGAGTTTTGTCTTTGCCTCCAATGCTTGTAATGCATTTTTTACTTCCTGCCCTGCATTTTCGGTAAATCCTGTCAGGCGGATGTATCCTAAATCATTATCAATAATTCCACTGTAGGAAACACTGTTTATTTTAATCTCTTCGCGCACTACATTTTTATCAATCAGATTGGGTTCACCTTCACGTCTGATAGTTATTTTAACTGTAGTTTTCGGTTGACCTTTAAGTAACTTGCTTACCTCCTCATTTTTCTTTCCTTTAATGGGTTTACCATCAAGTTCAACAATTACATCACCTGCACGCAGGTCTGCTTTTTGTGCAGGAAATCCTTCATAAGGATCTGTAATTATAACTTCGTTGTTGCGCTGACCGATTAAAGAGCCAATGCCACCATATTGCCCGGTAGTCATGAAACGATAGTCTTCAATTTCACTTTCAGGAATATAGTTGGTGTATGGATCAAGCGAGGCAAGCATATCATCAATGCCCTTTTTCATCAGGTCGCCCGGATTTGTTTCATCAACATAATAAATGTTCAACTCACGAAACAAGGTTGCGAAAATGTCGAGGTTGCGAGATATTTCAAAATAATCGTCACTGAAACTATAAACAGAAAAAGCAGATATTCCGACCAGAATAACGGCAACATACAATCTGATTCTTTTACGCATTTTTTGTAGCATCTTATAAACTATTTAATCAATTAATATTTTTAAAAATCATTAAGGTACCGGATGATGACCGTGACCACCAAATGGGTTGCAGGATAAAATTCTCTTGAGTGATAAAAAACCACCTTTCAACGGTCCGTATTTTCTCAGTGCCTCCATACAAAACTCACTGCATGTTGGATAATAACGACATGACATAGGCAACAATGGCGATATGGCCATTTTATAAAACTTTACTATGGCTATCAGAATCCTGTTCAGCAGTTTGCTCATTCAATTCTTTTAAACGTTGTAAAATTAGGATTATTTTAGATTGTATCTCTGTGAAGGTAGCGTTAATATTTCCATTATAAACAAACATGATGTGTATGACGTGCTCATCTTTTTTCAGTTCGCGGCTCAATATCTGTTTATTAAGTCTGTAGCTTTCACGAATTAGCCTTTTAATACGGTTGCGCGAAACGGCACTTTTGATTTTTCGTTTGGGAACACTTATGGCAATTTTAACAGGAAATGATGGAGTATTTTCTTTTAATTTCAACCAATGTACTCTGAACGGAAAACGGTTAAATGCCGAACCCTGACTAAATATCAGTTCAAAATCGTTCCTTTTGCATAGTCGTTCTGCTTTAGAAAATGTATTCCGCAAAGTGCCCTCATTCATTGTTTTGCAAAAGTACAAACATTGTTTTGGACAGATAATTATTTTTCAGGATTATATTGTTTTTGGTTCTAACTTTATAATTTGGCGAAAATTTAAATATGCTTAAATCCGGCCTTGCACTTTGTTTATTGTTGCTGCTTTCATCAGGCAGCATAAGTGCTAAGGATAATATTTTTAAAGAGCAACGTATTGGTTTTGGTTACTATCCATCATTTCACGGATCGCAAAACTTCTGGCTTAATTACAGTGTAAACAAGCGTAGTCGCAAAACCATTTACGCTATTCGTGGCATGTATAATTTTCGCTCTGAAAAAGCACAGGAAGTAAGCAATTATGCCATTGGCCCTTGTGTTTCTGTAAAGCTACTGTCGTTTTTTAAAGAAAGATTAGAGATAAGACCTACACTGTATATTCCTTATGTAAACTTTAAGTACGAAAAATCAACCTATCCCGGAAGTTTATATGCTACACAATACAATGGAGCTGCTTTTTTGCCGGGTTTAAATCTGCAAACAGAGTTGACCGACAGAATTGGTGTGCGTTATGGTGCCAATGCAGGAATCTATTATGCTAAAACTCGTGAACCCATTTTTGAGCAGAAAAATGGAGTTACAACTTATGATGTTTACACCGATAAAAACATGTATTGGATTATGCTGATTGATTTTAGTATTACCATTAAAATCACAAAAAATTATTTACCGCATCAGCGCTAAGCAACTTGTATTATTCGCGCCATTCCTGCCCTGTAAGATTCAGAAATACATCTTCAAGATTTGCTTTTTTAACTTCTTTTTTTCTTTCAAATCCTTTTGCAACTAAATCATCAATGAGTTGATCGGGAGTATCGAGGGCAATAATTTTTCCGTTTTCTATAATGGCTACACGGCTGCACAACTCCTCTGCTTCATCCATATAATGTGTAGTAATGACTACTGTTGTGCCTTCATTTTTTATCTGACGAATCAAGTCCCAAAGGTTTCTCCTTGCTTGCGGGTCTAATCCTGTGGTAGGTTCATCAAGAAAAATAACTGCCGGTTTGTTGATTAATGTTGTTGCAATTGAAAAACGTTGCTTTTGTCCTCCCGAAAGCTCTTTGTATTTTGATTTTGCCTTATCGGTTAAACCTACTTTCAGAAGTAATTCCATTGCATTAACATCCTGACTGTACAACCCTGCAAATAAGTCAATCAACTCAAGTAATGAAAGGCTTGGGTAATAGCCTGCTGCCTGCAACTGTACTCCTATAATTTTTTTAATCTCATCATCGTCTGCACCAACACTGTACCCTTTAATAATTATCTCACCTGATGTTTTGGTGCGAAGGGTTTCCATAATTTCAAGTGTTGTAGTTTTACCTGCACCGTTTGGCCCGAGTAAACCAAAAATTTCTCCTTCATACACATCAAACGATATTCCTTTAACAGCCTGAAAACTATTGTAATGTTTGACTAAATTTTTTACCGTTATAATTGGATTCATGATGCGCAAAGTTATAATATTTGACGTCCTTCCTCAAAATGCCACGAAGTTTTACCTTTGCCAAAAAATAAACCGGTGTTAAAAGTTGATGACATACTGGTATCTGACCAGGTTATTACAGAGAAATTTATTTGCGATCTTTCTAAGTGTAAAGGAGCATGTTGTGTAGAAGGCGAATCGGGTGCACCATTGGAAGAAGATGAGTTGAAAGCGTTGGAAAAAGTTTATCCGAAAGTTAAACCTTATTTAACTGACGAGGGAATAAAAGCAATTGAAGCGCAGGGGTTTTATCTAAAAGATGATGATGATGAATGGGTGACACCATTGATGTGGCCCGGTGGACCATGCGCCTACACTGTTTTTGAAAATGGTATTGCACTGTGTGGAATCGAAAAAGCATACCGAGATAAAAAAATTAAATTCTACAAGCCTATCAGCTGTCATCTTTATCCTATACGTGTTTTAAAAACAAAATCGGGTGATGCATTAAACTATCATGAATGGGAAGTTTGCAGTCCTGCATGTAAGTTGGGCAAGAAAGAAAAAGTGAGGGTGTATGAATTTCTGAAAACAGCGCTGACCAGAAAGTATGGCGAAGCATGGTACAACAAATTAATAAAGACTGCACAGGAATATTTACAGACACTGACAAAAAAATAAGAGCTTGACAAAACAATTAAATCTTTTACCTTTGTTTAACCATAACCGAATCAAATGTATTTATCAAAGCATGTAATCAGTTGGTTGTTTTTTTTAATTATCATCCAATCAGCAACCGCACAAACTAAAATTTCAGGAACAGTCACCGATCAAAAAAATAATCCTGTTGCAGGAGCTAACATTGTTATCCGCGACAGCTATGATGGTGCCAGTAGCGATGCCTCCGGAAAATTTCAATTCACCTCTGATGAGACGGGCGATGTGATAATCGTTTGCAGCCTGATTGGCTTTAGTCCATCAGATAAAAAAATAAAACTTCAGGGTGATGCCATTGAAATAAATTTCAAACTAAAAGAAACAAGTAATGAACTGAATACTGTTACTATTACAGCCGGAGCTTTTGAAGCAAGTGATGAAAAGAAAATGGTCATCTTACGACCATTAGATATCGTTACTACAGCAGGTTCGCAAGGTGATATTTATGGAGCATTGCAAACATTACCGGGCACACAACCTACGCAGGATCAGGAAGGGCTTTTTGTTCGTGGTGGCGATGCAGCAGAAGCTAAAACGCTCATTGATGGAATAGAAGTTGCCAACCCATATTTCTCAAGTGTTCCTGATGTACCGCAACGCAGCAGGTTTTCACCATTCATGTTTAAAGGCACAAACTTCAGCACCGGAGGTTATTCTGCTCAATACGGTCAGGCCATGTCATCGGTGCTGGCATTGGAAAGCGAAGACCTTCCACCACGTTCTATCGGAAACATTGGCATCATGTCTGTTGGCGGTGGTGGTGGCTACATGCATCGCTGGAAAAAAACATCTGCAGGTGTATTTGCAAATTACTTTAACCTTGCACCCTATTTTGCCATAATAAAACAAAACCGCGACTGGGATTCTCCTCCTCAAACTTTCAGCAGCTCTGCCATATTCAGACATAAGACATCTGAAACAGGAATCATCAAAGCTTTTATCAATTATCAGTACAGCGACCTCTCTCTCAACTTCGAAAATCTGGAAGACGTTACCGGAAAAAGTAAAAATCATTTTGGTCTCAATAACTACAACATCTTCTCCACATTATCATATAAAGAAGTGTTGAATAAATGGACTGTGCAGGCAGCAGGATCCTATAGCAAGGATATTAATCGTATTTATGCCAGACCACAACATCTTCTTTTCAGTAATCAACTGTGGCAAGGTCGTGCAGTAGTGTCACGTTCTATTAGTGAGTTGAGCTCCATACGTGGTGGCGCAGAAGTAAAGTATAATGACTTCAGTAACCTCTATAATAATTTCAGAGTGGACAGCACCGAAATGTTTACGGCAGTTTTTCTGGAGGGCGATGCTTACATCACAAGAAAATTAGTGGCGCGTGCCGGAATAAGAGTAGAAAACTCATACCTGCTTCGTGCAAGTAATCTTGCACCGCGCATCAGTGTTGCTTATAAATTAGGAAAGTTTGATCAGTTGAATGTTGCCTATGGTGACTACTATCAGACACCTGATAAAAATTATCTTATCTTTACCAACCTTGATCACTTTGAAAAAGCAACACATTACATCTTGAACTATCAGTATGTAAATGAAAAAAGAACCTTTCGTGTTGAAGCATATTATAAAAAATACAATCACTTAGTGCAGACAACTAATATGGCATCGAATGTGTATGCCACAGCATTTGCAACCGGTGATGATGGAAAAGGCTTTGCACAAGGAATTGACTTTTTCTGGCGCGATAAGCAAACCTTTAAATATGTAGATTATTGGGTTTCATATTCGTTCCTCGACACTAAGCGGAAATATTTATACTATCCGTTTGAAGTGCAACCCACTTTTGCCTCGAAACATGTGGTGAGTGTAGTGATGAAACGTTGGTTTCCAAAATTGAGAAGCAGTATTGGCTTTACCTATGTTTATGCAGCTGGAAGACCTTATTATAACCCAAATAAAACCAATGAAAATAATTTTCTTTCCGATCGCACTAACGACTATAACAACCTGAGTTTAACATGGAGCTACTTAACATCCATTGGCAGACACTTTACAGTTATATCTGCTGCCGTAAACAATGTGTTAGGTATTGAAAGTGCATACAGTTATCGCTACAGCACAGATGGGTTGAGAAGAAGTGCTGTTGGCGCGACTTCTAAACGTTCCTTTTTTATAGGAGTATTTATCAGCTTCGGAGAAGACAGAACAGAATAAAAAAATTCAAATTAAATTATAAATACAATGAAAAAAATCACATTCCTTTTACTCCTTATTGCAGGCAACATGTTTGCACAAAGCAATAGCAAGTTTGAAAAAACAATGGTTAAACAAATTGATTTGCTTGATAAAGCAAAAGCAGGTACTGACTTTGTAAATGCCGCCAATGCATTTGAGCGCATTGCTAATGCAGAAACCAAAGAGTGGTTGCCTTTATATTATCAATCTTATGCTTTAGTACTTTCTGCAAACGATGAAAAAGACAATGTAAAGAAAGATGCAGTTTTAGACAAAGCACTTGAAATCGCAAACAAAGCAGATAAACTTTCGCCTGATAATTCAGAGATTGTTACACTGCAATCGTGGATAACCTCTATGAAAATTGGTATTGACCCTGCAACACGCGGACAGAAGTTGGGTATGGAAGCAGGAATGCTTACAGCACATGCTATTGAACTGAATCCCGAAAATCCACGTCCCTATTTTCTACAAGGTACAGGACTGTTGTTTACACCTGAACAATTTGGTGGTGGCAAAGCCAAGGCATTACCCATTCTTGAAAAGGCAATAGAGAAATTTAATGCATTTAAACCGGCTAATGCCATGATGCCAAACTGGGGAAAAGAGTTTGCACAGAAAATGCTTGATGAGTGCAAGAAATAGACTTTAGTTTTGAAGGTTTAGAAAGTTGTAATATTTATAAACAAAGAAGGCGCGGGCGTTTCGCTCGTGCCTTCTTTGTTTTTTACACCTTAAACTAAAAATGGATTGTACATTTTTTCAAATCCTATAGTTGTTTCGGGACCATGACCGGGCAGTACTTTTACATCAGCAGGTAATGTAAATAATTTTGCTCTGATGCTATTTAAAAGCGTTTGTTCATCACCACCGGGCAAATCATAACGACCTATACTCATCTGAAACAGCACATCACCTCCAATAATTATTTTCTGTTGTTTATGATAAAAACATAAACTTCCGGGGCTGTGGCCCGGTGTAAATAATATCTCCAATGAAACATTACCAAATGAAATGACATCACCTTCATTCAAATATTTTTCTGCAGCTGGTGATGGTTCCAAAAATATTCCCCACTGCTTACTGTATTCACCTGCAGCTTCAAGCAATCTTAACTCTAATTGATGAAATTGTGGTTTTAATCCAAAAGTATCATAGATAAGTTTGTTTCCGAAAATATGATCTACATGGCAATGTGTATTCAATAATAAAACAGGATTGAGCTTTTGTTCTGCAATAAAACCGAGCAACTCCTCTTTTTCTTCAGGCATATAACATCCCGGATCTATAATGGCACATTGTGATGTTTCATCATAAACAATATACGTGTTTTCCTCAAAAGGATTAAATGTAAATTTCTTTATCTGCATGTCTTTAACTAATGAAACTGCAAATTAAAGAATATTAGTGTATGTTTATAAGATTTGAAGCTTACAATATTTGGAATGTTGGAAGGAGAGAATAAAATATAGAACAGAAAAGCCGAAATTAATTTAGTGATTTGTTGAGTACTAAATAATAGAATGTTAAAAGTTTGTTAGGACAAAGATTATTTTTTGAAGTGTGATACATTAGCCGAAATTTTGAATATGGAATATATCAAACACCTTTCTAAAGATAAAAAATTAGCACCTATAATTAAGCAACATGGAACTGTGGAGCTTAAAAAAAGAAAAGACTTGTTTTTGAGTTTATGTGGTTCAATTATATCACAACAGTTGTCAGTTAAAGTTGCTGACGTAATAAAGCAGCGTTTCTATGATTTATTTGATGGAAAGCCTACTCCAGAAAAAGTACTTGAGGCAACAACTGAATCTTTAAGAAGTCTTGGTTTGAGTAATTCAAAAGCAAGTTACATTAAAAATATTGCCGCATTTGCATTGAAAAACAGTTTGCAGTTGAACAAAGTAAATAAAATGAGTAATGACGAATTTATTGAATACATCACACAGATAAAAGGTGTAGGCCGCTGGACGGCAGAAATGATAATGATGTTTACCTTAGGTCGCGAAGATGTTTTTTCTGTTGACGATTATGGTATTCAACAATCTGTAATCGGACTTTACAAAATAAAAATTGCCGACAAGAAAAAGTTGCGCTTGCGAATATTATCAATCTCTGAGCAATGGGCACCTTACAGAACTTATGCATGCATGTATCTGTGGCGATGGAGAGATAATGCCTGAAAATCAAATCCTACTTGCTTATAACTTCATGGATACCACATGTAAACTAATATAATTTTCTTCATTTTTGCGTTATTGATAAGTATTCATGAAAAGATTTTTATTCATTCTTCTAACACTGTTGTCATCAACTGCTTTAGCACAGCAAACGGGAAGTGGTTTTGCTGTGGTAGAACTATTCACCTCACAGGGATGTGGAAGTTGTCCGGCAGCAGAAAAAGTTGTGAAAAAAGAAATGGATGATGCTGTAAAGAATAACAAACCTGTTTATTTTTTAAGCTTTCATGTTGACTACTGGAATAAATATGGCTGGAAAGATCCATACAGCAGCATTAAATATTCAAGACGACAGAATAATTATGTTAGTGCAACAGGCAGCAATGAAGTGTTTACACCACAGGTGTTTGTTAACGGCAACACAGGCTTTGTAGGTTCCGACAGCAAGCGTCTGAATTCAGAAATTGAAAAAGGATTAAAAGCTGTTTCCAAACAAAAACTAACAATTACTGTAGAGAAAACATTGAACGACACCTTGCACCTTAACTACACTGCCGGCAAAGCAGATATCAATGCCAATATTATTGTTGCCGTAGTTCAAAAAAGTGTTACCACAAAAATTACAAAAGGTGAAAACATTGGAAGAACGTTGGTACAAGACAACGTAGTGAGGCTTTACGAAGTATATCCTGTTGCCACAAAAGGAACACTGCTATTAAAAACCAATAAGCTTGAACTGAATAAGAATTTTCAACTGATTGCATTTATTCAAAACAAGCAAAGCAAAAAAATTTCTGCAGCTACTGCACTAACGCTTTAGTTTCTTTTCCCTTATCAGGTAAAAGCATTCTCGCCAGTAATATCCATTCCTGTTATCAGCAAATGTATGTCGTGTGTACCTTCGTAAGTAATTACCGATTCTAGATTCATCATGTGGCGCATAATCGGATATTCACCCGTGATACCCATACCGCCATGTATCTGTCGCGCTTCGCGAGCACACCACAATGCAGTGTGTACATTGTTACGTTTAGCCATACTTATTTGTGCAGGATTGGCTCTGTTTTCATTCTTTAACTTTCCAAGCCGCCATACCAACAACTGACCTTTGGTAATTTCTGTCAGCATTTCAGCAAGTTTTTTCTGCTGAAGCTGAAAGCCGCCAATTGGTCGTCCGAATTGTTTACGCTCTTTTGCATAACGCAAAGCACTGTCATAACAATCCATTGCTGCACCCAAGGCCCCCCATGCAATACCATAACGTGCACTGTTCAAACAACCTAATGGTCCTTTTAAGCCTTTTACATTAGGCAATAAATTTTCTTTAGGTACTTCTACATTATCAAAAACCAACTCACCCGTTGCACTTGCACGTAAACTCCATTTTCCATGTGTTTCAGGTGTTGTAAATCCTTTCATGCCACGCTCTACAATTAAACCTCTGATAACACCTTCCTCGTCTTTGGCCCACACTACTGCAACCTGCGCAAACGGTGCATTGCTAATCCACATCTTAGCACCATTGAGTAAATAATGATCACCTTTATCTTTTATGTTGGTCACCATGCCTCCGGGATTTGACCCATGATCAGGCTCTGTAAGACCAAAACACCCCATCCATTCACCTGAAGCAAGTTTGGGTAAATATTTTTTACGTTGTGCTTCGCTACCGTAAGTATAAATAGGATACATCACCAATGAACTTTGTACCGATGCTGTAGAGCGAATGCCACTGTCGCCACGCTCCAATTCCTGCATAATCAAACCATAGCTGATCTGATCCAATCCTCCACCACCATATTCTGTTGGAATATAAGGACCAAAAGCTCCTACTTCTGCCAATCCTTTTATCAGATGTTTTGGGAACTCACATTTCTGACAAGCATCTTCTATTATTGGTGATACTTCTTTCTTTACCCACTCGCGCACGCTGTCGCGAATCAACTTATGTTCATCCGTTAATAATTCATCCATTAAATAATAATCCGGTGCCTGAAACCTGTCTTTTGACATATTTTAAATTTTAGTCTGCAAAAATAGCTTTTTTGGTTGAAGGAAAATCAGTCTTGGAAGGAATTAAATTTGTAAGAATAACCACCGCAAACTAATAACCTAAAATACTTCCCAGCCATTGTTCAGCTTCTTCAACAGTCATTGATTTACGCTTTGCATAATCCTCCACCTGATCACGCTGAATTTTTCCTACTGCAAAATAGTGCGACTCGGGATGTGCAAAATACAATCCGCTGACAGCAGCAGTTGGAAACATAGCCAAATGTTCTGTAAGCGTAATACCTGTATTTTTCTCTACGTCAAGCAATTTCCAAAGTGTATATTTCTCTGTATGGTCGGGCTGTGCCGGATAGCCGGCAGCAGGACGAATGCCCTGATATTTTTCTTTGATTAAATCTTGTCTGCTCAGATTCTCATCTGTAGTATAACACCAGAATTCTTTGCGTACCCGTTCATGCAGATGCTCTGCAAATGCCTCTGCCAGTCGGTCGGCTAATACTTTTAGCATGATGGCTGAATAATCATCATGATCGTCTGCAAATTTCTTTAGCCATTTTTCTATTCCAAAGCCTGTTGATACAGCAAAGGCTCCAATATAATCTGAAGGATGAATAAAATCAGACAATGCAATATTCTTCTGCCCTGTTGCTCTTTCTGACTGCTGACGAATGGTATGAAGTGTTGCAATTTTATTTTCTCTTAGCTCATCAAACACTTCAATATCATCACCCTTGTTTGCTGCAGGAAAAATTCCGAATACAGCATTTGCAGTCAGCCATTTTTCTTTAACAATACGTTGCAGCATTGTTTGTGCATCATCAAAAAGTTTTTGCGCTTCCTGTCCTCTTTGAGGATCACTCAATATTTTCGGGTAGCTGCCTTTCATCTCCCAGGCAATAAAAAATGGCGTCCAGTCAATATACTCTGTCAACAACGACAAATCGTAGTCACTGAAAACTTTCACACCTTTAAACTTTGGCTCTGTGACAACCGCACCGTTCAGCTCATATTTATTTTGCTGTGCTTCCTTCAACGACAAAAATTTTCCTTTAGATCGTTCTGCCTTATGATAGGAGCGTGTTCTTTCGTTTTCTGCCTTAACCTCTTCAATAAACATATCTTTCTGTTCTGCTGAAAGTAAACTGCTCACAACAGGCACACTGCGCGAAGCATCGTTAACATGAACTACAACACCTGAATAGTTTGGTTCAATCTTTACGGCTGTATGTACTTTACTTGTGGTAGCTCCACCAATCAGTAATGGCATTGTAAATTTTTCGCGCTCCATTTCTTTCGCAACATGCACCATCTCATCAAGTGAAGGAGTAATCAATCCACTGACACCAATGACATCTGCTTTATGATCGCGTGCAGCCTGCAGAATTTTATCAGCTGCAACCATTACACCTAAATCAACAATTTCATAATTGTTGCAGGCAAGTACAACACCAACAATATTTTTTCCAATATCATGCACATCACCTTTTACAGTTGCCAAAACAATTTTTCCTTTTGACTGACCTTTTACTTTTTCAGCTTCAATAAATGGTGTAAGATAAGCCACTGCCTTTTTCATCACACGTGCACTTCTGACAACCTGCGGCAGAAACATTTTTCCCTGACCAAATAAATCACCTACCACACCCATCCCTATCATCAGATGCCCTTCAATAACTTCAAGTGCTTTAGATACCTGCTGACGGGCCTCTTCCATATCCTGATTTACAAATTCGTCAATACCTTTTATCAATGAATGTGTAATGCGTGACTGCAGGTCTTCACTACGCCAGGCGTTGGCTGATGTATTTCCCTTCTTAGTATTTTTATCCGTTGCCGACTGCGAAAGCTTTAACTCTTCAGCCTTTGCTAAAAGTTTTTCTGTTGCATCTTCTGTTCTGTTAAGGATAACATCTTCAACCAAAGCAAGTATATCTTTTTCTATTTCATCATAAACAATAAGCTGCGATGGGTTTACTATGCCCATGTCCATTCCGTTTTTTATTCCATAAAAAAGAAATACTGCATGAATGGCTTCTCGTATAGGGTCATTACCACGGAAAGAAAATGAAACATTACTTACCCCACCTGAAATTTTAGCAAACGGCAGATTCTCTTTTATCCATTTACTTGCTTCAAAATAACTTATTGCGTTCTCACGATGTTCTTCCAATCCGGTAGCAACAGGAAAAATATTAGGATCGAAAATAATGTCCTGAGGAGGGAAATTAACCTTGTTAACTAAAATATCATAGGCTCGTTTTGCTATTCCAATTCTACGCGGTGTACTATCAGCTTGTCCGTTTTCATCAAAGAGCATAACTATTACTGCAGCACCATATTTTTTTACTGTTTTTGCTTCATGGATAAATTGATCTTCTCCACCTTTCAATGAAATGGAGTTTACTATTCCTTTACCCTGAATACATTTAAGTCCGGCTTCAAGTACTTCAAACTTTGAGGAGTCAACCATCACAGGTACTTTTGAAATATCCGGTTCTGCTGCAATAAGATTCAGAAATGTTGTCATAGCTTCAACGGCATCAAGCATACCCTCGTCCATGTTAATGTCTATTGCCTGCGCACCACCTTCTACCTGCTCGCGTGCTACACTTAAAGCTTCATCATATTTATTATCCTTTATCAGGCGAAGAAACTTTTTAGAGCCTGTAACATTTGTCCGTTCACCTACATTCATAAAATTTGAATCGGGTCGCAGTGTTACAGCTTCTAATCCACTCAAACGCAGATATGGTTCTATTTTTGGTATTCGTCTAGGCTTATGTTTTTTTGCATGTTCTGCAATGTGTTTGATGTGGTCGGGTGTTGTGCCGCAACAACCACCAATAATATTCACAAAACCACTTTGCAAAAAATCATCTATCTGCACACACATCTGATGCGGTGTTTCATCATACTCACCAAACTGATTGGGCAACCCTGCATTGGGATAGCATGAAATATAAAAAGGTGCTTTTTCACTAAGCTCTTCCAGATAAGGACGCATTTCCTTTGCACCCAATGCACAATTGAGGCCTATGCTCAAAAGATTAACATGTGACACAGAGTTCAGAAATGCCTCCACCGTTTGTCCACTTAATGTACGTCCGCTGGCATCGGTAATTGTACCTGAAATCATTACAGGCAAATCAACCTTTTTTTGTTCCATTACATTCTGAATAGCTACTAATGCTGCTTTGGCATTGAGGGTATCAAAAATTGTTTCCACTAAAAGCAAATCTGCACCACCATCAATCAAACCGTTTATCTGCTCGGTGTATGCATCTACCATCTGATCCCAGCTAACCGCTCTGAAACCTGGTCTGTTTACATCGGGAGACAGAGACAATGTTCTGTTTGTTGGTCCAATTGCTCCTGCAACATAAAACGCTTTGTCTGATTTATGTTTTGATTTATACAATTCAACTGCCTGCCTGGCAATTTTGGCCGACTCAAAATTCAATTCATAAGCTAATAACTCCATGTGATAATCAGCTAATGAAATTTTCTGTGCATTAAAGGTGTTTGTTTCAATAATATCTGCACCTGCTTCGAGATATTCCAAGTGAATGGCTGCAATAATTTCAGGCTTAGTAAGTGAGAGCAAATCATTATTCCCTTTTAAATCACTTTTCCAGTCTGCAAATCTTTTCCCGCGATAATCTGCTTCTTCAAGTTTGTATCGCTGAATCATAGTACCCATGGCACCGTCAATCACCAATATTCTCTTTTCTAATTCTATCTTAATATTTTTCATTCTAATTTAGTGTGCAACAATTTTTTCTAATTTATTTACTGGCTCTTATCATTTCACGTTTCCATTTTGGTCCTGGCAACGTTTCAACGGCAAACCCAACTTTTTTCAACGTTCGTTTTACTTCACCATTGGCGCAATAAGTTACCAGCATAGCTCCTTTATTGCATGAATCATAAACTTTCTGAAGTACTTCAAAAGACCACAACTCCGGCTGGTGTGTTGGTGAAAAGGCATCATAATAGACAAGATCATAAGAACCATCTAATTTAAACTCCAACATATCAGCATTAATCTTAAATAATACAAAATCACCAAAAGTCATATTCTCGAACCAGTTGCAATCATGCATTCTTTGAAAGATGGGAAGTAATGCCTTTCCGAAGTATTCAAAATAATTTAACTTGTTTATTATTGCCATTGGCAGCGGTGAAGACTCAATAGTTGTATAATGTATTTGCTTCTGCAACACATAACTTTCTCTGTAAGTGAGTATGGCATTGAGTCCTGTGCCAAATCCCATTTCAAGTATTTTTATTTCAGGAAGGTTTTTATTCAATGCAAGCAAACCATTTTTAATAAAAACATGCATACTTTCCTGCATAGCTCCGTGCAATGAATGATAGTGTTCATTAATCCGGGTATTGATTAAGGTGTCAATACCTTCTTTTGTTTTTACAATTTCAATGGAGTCCATCTCCTAAATTTTAATCCGATTTAAAATAAAAAAATCTTTTCCGCAAAGCCGAAAAAGATTGAAACGATTTTAACCTGATTTCGACTTATCTGCTTCCCTTAGGGAATGTGAATTGGCACCTTTTCTGCCAATGGCAGTTGGTTGTCAAGGCATCGCAGGGCACGTCCCTCCGCCTTTCTCGATAAGCTGATGAAAAAGAACTGATACAAAGATAGCATAAACAAGGTGTATTTCAAAATAGGTTGTATTTTTAAATCGTGAAACACTACTATGTACTTTATAAACCTTATGGCTACCTGTCACAGTTTAGTGATGAAGCCAAACACAAAGGGCTAAATCACCTCATTAAAGTTGAACCAGACGTTTATCCTGCAGGACGACTTGATGTTGACAGCGAAGGACTGCTGCTACTTACCAACGATAATTTTCTGAAACACCATTTGCTAAATCCTGAAAACAAACATAAACGCACCTATCATGTGCAGGTTGATGGCACTGCCACAAGTGTACATCTTAACCTGCTTCAGCAAGGTGTTGAAATCACCATTGAAGGTAAGCCGTATAAGACGTTGCCTCCTGTATCGGTAAACTTATTGAATGAGGTTTCATATCCTGAAAGAAATCCTCCCGTGCGCTTTCGTAAACACATTCCAACAAGTTGGATTGAACTGGTTCTTACAGAAGGTAAAAACCGTCAGGTAAGAAAAATGACTGCTGCTGTTGGTATTCCTACTCTCAGGCTAATCAGAAATAAAATTGAAGCGATAAATATCAAAGATTACCAACAAGGTGAATTAAAAGAATTGTCGCAGCAAGAAATTTATAAGTTACTAAAGATATAAGTTTTCCTAAAAATTCTTTTCAAAAAACAATTGTATTCCTTTAAAATAAAGAATTTTTGATCAGCTGACAGACCGGAAAATATTTTTATCTGTCATGGTAATAAAATTTGGATTAATTAACTTCAGTTTCTCAATTTCAAAACTATTTATACTTTTATCTGATTATTACTGTTTGTTATGTCGTTTTTTAAAACTGTTTTACTAAGCTGCTGGTTACTTGGCAACAGCATTCTTTATGCACAGCCAACCTACACTCAATATGTAGATCCATTTATAGGAACAGGTGGTCATGGGCATACTTTTCCGGGAGCAACACTCCCCTTTGGTATGGTTCAACTGAGTCCAGACACCAGAATAGACGGAAGTTGGGATGGCTGCAGTGGTTATCATTATTCTGACTCTATACTTTATGGATTTTCGCACACGCATCTAAGTGGAACGGGAGTGAGTGACTATGGTGATATTTTATTACTACCCATGAACAATGAACCTGCATTGGACGAAAGCACTCCAACAGCATTATTCTCACATAACTTCGAAAATGCCACACCCGGCTATTATGCTGTTACTTTACTTAACGACAACATAAATGCAGAGCTGACTGCAACATTGAGAACAGGCATACATCGCTACACATTTAACAAAACAGGGTTAGCTTATATCTATCTTGATTTAAATCATCGCGATAAGCTTGTTGCCAGTAACATTAACATAGAAAACGATTCCACCATTAAAGTTTACAGAAAAAGTGAAGGCTGGGCAAAGGAGCAAATACTTTATGCTAATATTCGTTTTTCAAAACCTTTTATTCAATCAAAACAATTGGGTAATAAGAAGGCTGTATTTGTTTTTTCTGTTTCTGAAAAAGAAGGCATCATGGCCAAGGTGGCATTATCAGCAGTTGATGATGACGGTGCTGAACGAAATATGATACTCGAAAATCCGGACTGGAATTTTGAACATATAAAAATAAATGCAGCAAAAAAATGGAATGAAGAATTATCAAAAATAAAAGTCAGCAGCAGTGATAAAAATAAGTTAACCATTTTTTATACTGCAATGTATCATTGCATGATTCATCCTAATATTTATAATGATGTTGATGGCAGATACCGCGGAAGAGATTTACAAATTCATCAGACTGACCATAATTATTACACTGTTTTTTCTCTTTGGGATACCTTCAGGGCATGGCATCCGTTGATGACTATCATTGACGAGGAGCGTGTAACAGATTTTATACGCACCTTTTTATTGCAGTATGAACAAGGAGGGCTTTTGCCGGTTTGGGAACTGGCAGCAAATGAAACTGAATGTATGATTGGCTATCATGCAGTAAGTGTTATTGTTGATGCAATGATGAAAGGCATAAAAGGTTTCGACTATGAAAAAGCGCTTGAAGCATGTAAGTTTAGTGCAGAACAACGCAATCGTTTTGGATTAGGCGCATACATTGACAAAGGTTTTCTAGAAGTCGAAGATGAACATGAATCTGTTTCTAAAACATTAGAGTATGCCTATGACGATTGGTGCATTGCACAAATGGCTAAGCTGCTGGGAAAAGAAGATGATTACAACACCTATATGCATCGCTCGCAGTCATGGAAAAATTTATTTGACCCAGTGACCGGCTTTATCCGACCCAGAAGCAATGGTGGCTGGCTAAATCCTTTTGACCCTTTTGAAGTAAATAACAATTACACTGAAGCAAACGGATGGCAATACAACTTTTTTGTTCCTCATGATATTGATGGCATGATTACTTACAGTGGCGGAAAAGAAAAGTTTGAAGAAAAATTAGATCAGCTTTTTAGTGTTTCTTCAAAAACTACTGGTAGAGAGCAATCAGATATAACTGGATTAATAGGACAATATGCACATGGTAACGAGCCCAGTCATCACATTGCTTACTTGTACAATTTTGTTGACAAACCGGGCAAGGCTGAGAAAATAATCAATAAAGTGATAAATGATTTTTATAAAAATAGTCCTGATGGTTTAATAGGCAACGAAGATTGCGGACAGATGAGTGCATGGTATGTGATGAGTGCTATTGGCATGTACCCTGTTTGTCCGGGTAGTAATCAATATGTGCTGACTACTCCACAGTTTGATAAAGTTGAAATTTTAACATCAGAAAATAAAATATTTACTATTGATGTAAAGAACAAAACAAACAAAGCAAACTTTCTTAAAGTTAAAAAAACGAAAAATATTTCTTTTCGAGATGGCTTGCTTTTTAACCACAATAGTTTTAGAACTGATAATTTTTTAGTTCTGACTGCCGACAGCATTCCTTCTTTACTCCGTAAGAAAGACTCGGCAGATAACATCCAATATTCAGATAATTTTTATCGTGTTCCTGTAATTACTGCTTCGACAACTGTATTTAAAGATTCACTTAAAGTCAGTATAAAATCATTTCAGAAAGACAAAAGCATTGTATATCTGCAACAAGGTCCTTTTGAACGTCCGGCAAAGATTGATTATAAAAAGCCTTTTTACATTTATGATACTTCAGTAATTCATGCTTTTGTTACAGACTCAAACGGTAATGAAAGTAAGTGGGCAAAAGCTGAGTACTTTAAACTTCCTCATCCGAAATGGAAAGTTTCCATTAAAGGAAATTACAATCCACAATATAATGCAGGTGGTGCAAACGGATTGATTGATGGACTGCATGGCGATGCAAACTGGCGTAAAGGTCGCTGGCAAGGTTATCAGGGGCAGGATTTTGAATGTGTTATTGATATGGGAAATCAGCAAGAAATTTCTTCTTTTAACACCGGTTTTTTACAAGATACAAGAGCCTGGATTCTTATGCCTGTTTCAGTGGAGTACCTTATCTCTGATGATGGCAAGCTATTTAATAATGTCGGTATTGTTCAGCATCAGACTGCACCGGATAATTATGAAATAAGTATTGAAAATTTTAAACTACAAACGGAAGCTCCAATAAAAGCACGCTACATAAAAGTTGTTGCTAAAAATTTCGGAAAACTACCTTCATGGCATCAGGGTTTTTCAATGGGTGGCGAAGCTTTTATTTTTGTTGATGAAGTAGAAGTAGAATGAAAAAGTACTTAGTCGTTCAGTACAGTTGCATCTTTCTCTACAACTAATTTATACATACGTTCTACAACTTCATAAGTAATCGGACAACTGGTCATGTTGGGAATATTTACTTCGCGACCAATTAAAAAGTCTGTGTGTTGCAGATGTGGAAATCCGGAACAGTCTTTAGGACGAATCTCATAAATACTGCACTTATTATCTTTTTGTAAAAACTGACAGGGCGTTTTTGTATTCATCCAGTCGCCTGCTTCATCTTTATACAACCATTTGTCTTTAAACTGTTGCACTGTCATTTTAAAATATGCTGCAACTCTTTTTATATCTGCAGGCTGCCATGTTGGTGTCATGGTTTTGCAGCAATTACCACAGGCAAGGCAATCAATCTTTTTAAAAGCAAGATCATTAAGTTTTTTTGCTTTTGCAGTCAACTGTTTTACCTTGCGGCTATGCAGTCCTTTCAAAAAAGTTGTGTACTTCTTTCTGTTTCTGCCCGATTTAATTCGAAATGCTTTTAAATCAATTTTTTTTGTTGCCATAGTTTATAAACAAGCATGCAAATGAACAAATTTATTTCATAACCAAAGTCATGCTGCAAACAAGAAGGATACTATATTAAAATCTGTTTAAGCATTAATCCAACTTTTCACTTCTTCAAGTGTTACCATGCTTACATCAAGTTTCAGTTTCTTACGCATGCCACCCATGTCGTTAAATAATTTGTTGGGATTAACTTCTTTAAGTTGTTGTTTAGAAGTAATTCCCATTCTGGAAATAACATCATTCCAAGGTGCAGGTATATGCAACAAACCTGTATCCGATGCTGCATTGGTTTCAATGGTCTCGGGTTTCATCTGTGGGAAAAACAATACATCCTGAATACTTGCAGCATTTGTCATGATCATACTCAAACGATCAATTCCAATTCCTAAACCTGCCGTAGGAGGCATACCATATTCAATAGCACGAAGAAAATCTTCGTCAAGCTGCATGGCTTCTTCATCACCACGTTTGCCAAGTTCAAGTTGTTCTTCAAATCTTTTACGCTGATCAATCGGATCGTTCAATTCAGAAAATGCATTGCACAATTCTTTACCATTACATATTGCTTCAAAGCGTTCAACCAATCCGGGTTTGCTACGATGCTTCTTTGCCAAAGGTGACATTTCAACAGGATAGTCTGTTATAAATGTAGGTTGAATGAGATTGGGTTCGCACTTACTACCAAAAATTTCATCTATAACCTTTCCTCTTGCCATCGTATCATCCAGTTCAATTCCCATTTGTACTGCAGCTTTGCGCATGGCCATTTCATCCATTGCACTTACGTCTATTCCTGTAAAATGTTCAATCGCTTCATACATGGTATAACGCTTCCATGGACGTTTGAAGTCAATAGATTTATCTCCTACCGTCACCACTGTTGATCCATGTAATGCTAAAGCTACTTTTTCAATCATCTCCTCCACTAAGTTCATCATCCACTCGTAATCTTTATAGGCTACATAAAGCTCTATCTGAGTAAACTCCGGATTGTGAAAGCGACTCATGCCTTCGTTTCTGAAATCTTTCGAAAATTCATATACACCATCATAGCCACCAACAATCAATCTTTTCAGATAAAGCTCGTTGGCAATTCGCAAATACAAGGTCATATCCAATGTATTGTGATGGGTTTTGAATGGCCGCGCTGCAGCACCACCATATAGAGGTTGTAAAATTGGTGTTTCTACTTCGAGATATCCTTTTTCGTTCAGGTAATAACGTATGGTATTAACCAACTGTGTACGCTTACGGAATGTTTCTTTTACCTGTGGATTTATAATTAAATCAACATAGCGCTGACGGTATCTTAAATCCGGGTCAATAACGGCATCAAAAACTTCTCCGTCTTTTTCTTTTACAATAGGCAATGGACGAAGTGATTTACATAATAATGTAATAGAACTTGCATGAATAGATGTCTCGCCTGTTTTTGTTTTAAAGACATAACCTTTAATACCAATAATATCGCCTATATCAATAAGCTTCTTCCAAACGGTATCGTACATGGTTTTATCATCGCCCTTACAAATTTCATCACGTTTAATGTATATCTGAATTTTTCCTTCTGCATCCTGAATTTGTGCAAATGCAGCCTTACCCATATCTCTTACACTCATGATGCGGCCACCAATACTCACTTCTTCTTTTCCTGCACCAAAACGTGTTTCTGCCTTTTCATAATTCTCAAGTATAAAGGTGCTGTTGGAGTTTACTTCAAACTTCGCAGCCGGATAGGGATTTATACCCATCTGTAACAGCTCATTCAGCTTTTCTCGTCTTATTTGTTCTTGCTCAGATAATGCCATTATTTTTTTATTTGATTACAAAGATACAAGTTGCCGCTTGCATTTATTCTTTTAGGTCAGACAGCTGTTTTGCCCGTTCAGGAGCTCACAATTTCCCGTTAGGGACAAACTATTTGACTGCACAGCATTGGATACCTAATTTTGATTCACTAATTAAAGACTATTCTCTGTTAAAATAATTTTAGTTCAGGGTGGGTTTAACTTCCCCCGTCAGCAGCAATGTTGACGGGGTTTTTTTATGTCGGTTATCCATAAAAAAAGCCACCCTTTTGGAGTGGCTCTTGTATTGTTATGGTTTTATTAACCAATCTGAACACGCTTGAAAGCTTTTACGGTAAGCCCTTTTTCCACGCCATCTAAATACTGACGAATGGTTTTCTTATCTTCTTTTATAAAAGCCTGATTCAGCAAAGTTGATTCCTGATAAAATTTATTCAGTTTACCCATTGCTATCTTCTCAATCATATTTTCAGGTTTGCCTTCTGCACGTGCCTGTTCTTTTCCGATTTCGATTTCGCGATCCAAGGTACTTTGATCTACATCGTCTTTGTCGATGGCTACAGGATTCATGGCAGCAATTTGCATAGCCACATCTTTGCCGGCTTCATGAGCAGCCGTAGCAGATGATAGACCTACCATTGAAACTACTCTGTTTCCGGGGTGAATATAAACTACCACCTTGGGGGCTTCGATAACTACATAACGGGTAATTTCAATCTTCTCTCCAATTTTACCAACCATCTCAATCAATTTCTCGCTGATTGTTGTGCCTTGTAATTGTAATGCCAACAATGCATCAAGATTTGCTGCATTATTTGTCAATGCTGTTTCAAGAACATCTTCTGCAAATTTTACAAACTCTGCATTCTTAGCTACAAAATCTGTTTCGCAGCTTAATGCAACCAAATATCCTTTAGTAGCATCGTTATTTGTTTTGGCAACGATATATCCTTCTTTTGCTTCGCGGTCAGCTCTGTTAGCTGCTACTTTCTGTCCTTTTTTACGAAGTTCATCAATTGCTTTTTCGAAATCGCCATTGGCTTCCATCAGTGCTTTTTTGCAATCCATCATTCCTGCACCGGTCATCTGACGCAGCTTGTTTACATCGCTTGCACTAATTGTTACTGTACTCATTATTGTAATTATAAATCTTTAAAAATATTAATCTTTTTTTCTTGTGGTCGGCTTACGGCTGCGTGTGGTAGCTTTTTTAGCAGGAGCTTTTGATTTTCCTTCGCCTGAATCATCACCTTCTTCTGACATTACAAATTCTTTTTCGCCATCACCTCTTTCGCCACTTTCTTCTTCAGCAGCAGCTTCGCGCTCGCGGTCTGCTTCTTTGTCCATTTTACGCTCTTCAAGGCCTTCTTCAATTGCCTTAATCATGGCATTCATAATTAAAGAGATTGATTTTGTTGCATCATCATTAGCCGGAACGGGGAAGTCAATCAAAGTTGGGTCTGTATTGGTGTCGCAGATAGCAATAGTAGGGATACCTAATTTCTGTGCTTCTGAAACTGCAATATGCTCTTTTAATACGTCAACAATAAATAGTGCAGCAGGCAAACGGGTAAGGTCGGCAATACTACCGATTAATTTTTCCATTTTCGCTTTCTGACGCGATACCTGAAGACGCTCTTTTTTAGAGATGTTGTTGAAAGATTCGTCTTTCATGAAACGGTCAAAGCCTGTCATTTTCTTTACTGACTTACGCTGTGTTGCGAAGTTGGTAAGCATACCACCCGGCCAACGCTCAGTGATATATGGCATGCCAACAGACTTGGCTGCATTGGCAACAATTTCTTTTGCTTGTTTCTTGGTAGCAACAAACAATATTTTTTTGCCTGATTTTGCAATTTGTTTTATGGCAGCAGTAGCTTCTTCAAGTTTAGCAGCTGTCTTATTCAAATCAATAATGTGAATTCCATTGCGCTCCATAAAAATATAAGGAGCCATTTTAGGATTCCACTTACGTTTAAGGTGTCCGAAATGACAACCTGCATCTAACAATTCCTGTGTATTAATAGACATTTTTTGCTGGTATAATTTTTTAACGTTTGCTGAACTGGAATTTCTTACGGGCTTTCTTCTGACCGCTCTTCTTACGCTCAACCATTTTTGGGTTACGTGTCAGGAGTCCTTCTTTTTTCAAAGCCGGACGGTTTTCAGGATTCATTTCGCACAATGCACGTGAAATGGCCAAACGAATAGCTTCTGCCTGTCCGGTTATTCCGCCACCCATCACATTGGCTTTAACATCAAACTGCTCGTTTGCATTGATAACTGCAAATGCCTGTGTTACTTTATTCTGAAGCGGACCGGTAGTGAAATAGTTTTTAAATTCACGATTGTTGATTACAATAGTTCCTGTTCCTGGAGTCAGATAAACACGCGCTACGGCTGTTTTGCGTCTTCCTATTTTATGTATATTATTCATTGCCGATTAAATATCTAAAGTTATTTTACGGGGATTCTGTGCTTGGTGGCTGTGCTCACTGCCAGCAAATACCCTTAGGTTTTTCTTTAAAGCATTTCCCAATCTGTTTTTAGGAAGCATTTTATGAATGGCATTTTCCAGAATTCTTTCAGGATACGTATCCATCAGTTTTTCAGGTGAGGTAAAACGCTGACCTCCGGGATAGCCCGTATGGCGCACATATACCTTCTGTGTCATTTTTTTACCGGTAAGTTTTACCTTCTCGGCATTGATAATAATTACATTATCTCCGGTGTCAACGTGAGGCGTAAATCCTGGACGGTGCTTGCCTCTTAAAATCTTAGCCACCTCGGATGATAAACGGCCTAAAACCATATCGGTTGCATCAATCAGCACCCACTCTTTCTTGGCAGTTTTCGCATTCAGCGATATTGTTTTGTATGATAAAGTATCCACAGTATTATGTATTAACCTTTTACAATTGGGGTCGCAAAAGTAACACAAATTTTCAAACCAACAAACGTTATAAACAAAATAGTGTGAACAGTTTGCCAATATTATTCAACCGTTTTCTGTTTCTATCTGCTATGTTTTTAAAATATCATTGATTATCAGTAATTTAGTTTCTAACTTTTGCAGATTTTTTTTGCCACATTATTCACAACAAATCATTAAAATGAGTTCTAAAGGACTACTTCCGGACATCAATTTTCATTATTCAACGACAACAGTATTCAAGAAAAAACACGTGAAAGTGCCGGAATTTATGAAGCAACAGTAAAATTCTGAATTACGGACTGATAGTAATTTTCATAACGCGGAAGGATGACATTAATATCAAAATCAGAAGCTCGTTTCAAAGCATTTTGCTTGAAAACATTGAGTGTCTGGTCGTCTTTTAAAATGTGATAAGCTTTCTCAGCCATATCTTCAATGTCGCCAACATTACTTGTAAATCCTGTCACACCATCTAAGTTGAGCTCCGGCATACCACCGGTGTTTGATGAAATTACAGGCACCTGACATGCCATAGCTTCCAATGCAGCAAGACCAAAACTTTCAGTTTCACTGGGCATAATAAATAAATCACACACAGATAAAATTTCTTCAATAGCGTCCTGCTTGCCTAAAAACCTGACATCATCACAGAGTTGTAACTCACGACACAGTTTTTCTGCTCCGGCACGTTCATCACCATCACCAATCATTAATAACCGCGAAGGAATTCTTTTATGAATACGCGCAAAAACCTGTATCACATCATTCACCCTTTTAACTTTTCTGAAATTAGAAGTATGTACCAACAGTCTTTCGCCACCGGGAGCAATTGCACGCTTGAAGTGGTCTTTAGGTTTTTTTGAAAACCTTTTCAGATCAATAAAATTATGGATGACTTCAATGTGTTTGGTGATTTCAAAATTTGCATAGGTTTCGCGTTTTAAACTTTCTGAAACTGCTGTCACGCCATCACTTTGGTTAATTGCAAACGTAACAACGGGCTCATAACTATTATCGCGGCCCACAAGTGTAATATCCGTTCCATGCAAGGTGGTGATAACAGGAATATAAATTCCTTTTGAAATTAAAATCTGCTTAGCCAGATATGCAACTGATGCATGCGGTATGGCATAATGCACATGCAACACATCTAACCCTTCGTGCATAGCCACATCAACCAACATACTTGTAAGTGCCGACTCATAAGGGGCATATTCAAACAACGGATAGTTGCTTACTGATACTTCGTGGTAGGAAATATTTTCAGAAAAAGAATCGAGCCGTACCGGTTGACTGTAGGTAATAAAGTGAATGCGATGACCCTTAGCAGCAAGTGCTTTGCCAAGTTCTGTGGCAACAACCCCACTGCCACCAAAAGTGGGATAACAAACTATTCCTATTTTCATACTGTAAGAATCAATCAACAAGCAAATTGTTGAATTGTTTAACAGGTTGTAAAAATAGTTTCTTTCAACGTACTTTCCGCAAACAATCGTAAAACACTTGCTGTATTTCCGTCCTTACACTTAGCTTACTGATTTTCTGATTCGCAGCAGAAGGGAATATACGGTTAGAAAGAAAAACGTAAACCAACTTATTGGAAGGGTCGGCCCAGGTGCAGGTACCTGTAAATCCCTGATGACCGAAAGTTTGCGGTGATGCACTTTTGCATGTAGGACTTCCCTTTGCCGGATTTGTTTCGGGTTTATCAAACACCAAGCCTCTTCTTATTCCGGGAATAGGTGCTTCTGTAAAAGTATCAACAGTAGCCTTACTTATATACTGTTTGCCAGCATAGCTACCTTCATTGAGCAGCATTTGCATGAGTACACCAACGCTCTGCGCATTGCCGAATAAGCCTGCATTGCCGGCCACACCTCCAAACAATGCTGCTGCAGGATCGTGCACATAACCATGAACCAATGTTTGTCTGAACACTGTATCGTATTCAGTAGGTACAATATTTTTTAATGCTAACTTACTGCGAGGATTAAATAACAAATGACTTAAACCCAATGGTTGATAAAATTCTTCGTTGAGCAATACATCCATCTTTTTTCCTGCCTGTCTTTCAATAATCTTTTGCAAAAGCAACATTCCTAAATCAGAATAAACATATTTTCCTTTTTCTGTTAAAGGCGATTCTTTAATCTGTTTATCTATTTTTGAATAAAATTTAGGATTCATAAAAAGACTATCAGTTATCTGAACAGTATAGTCATCATGCTTTGACGAAGAAAAATATTTTTTCATCATCGTACCATTCTTGGTAAGTCCTTCTTTATAAAAAGGAATCCATGCTTGAAGTCCTGCAGTATGCGTCATAAGCTGCTCTACTGTTAATGACCCTTTATTTGTCTTTTCGTAATCAGGCAAATAATATGCAACAGTCTGTTTTAAATCAAGCAGATGATGGTCATAGAGCCACATGGCAGCAAGTGCAGTAGCATCAATTTTTGTCATGGAGGCAATATCATAAATCATATCATTCTCCACCGCCTGTGTATCTGCATAAGTTGTATAACCAAACGATTTGTTATAAATAACTTTGCCGTCAACCGATGCATATACCTGACATCCCGGAAAAGCCTTCTGCTTTATTGCATCGTTTATGATGGAGTCAACTTTTTGCAGACAAGTAAGATCAATATTTAACTCTGCAGGCATGGTATATTTTATAACACCGGTTGCCTGAAGGTTAAGACCATCACCACGATGAAAAGATAAACCCGGTGATACAGGCAATCTGCCATTAAAAGGAACTGCACCAAACAACGCCTGTGCAGTTATGTGTTGTGGCAGATAGGTGTCTTCATAGGCAATTATCAGTGCTTTAGTCTGATCGGGAATAACCAATTTATTCAGACAATATGAATTTCCAAACAACACAACAACAGCTTTGGTGCGCATAGAAACTTTTTGGATAACCGAATTCATGCTTTCAGTAATACCAAAATTAAACTGAGGCTTGGTTGTTGTATTGTGAATGCTGATAATCACTTTTGTAAACCCTGAAAGAACTGCGGCAATACTGTCCACGGTGGCAGGAGATGCATCTTTTGACATGACAAAATTCTGTACAGGTGCAAATAGTGATAATGTTTGCTGAAAAGTGTTTTCAAGCGTATCATTAATTACTAATGATGCCATGCGCTCTGCTGAACTGTTTAGTAGTGGCAAAACAGCATTATTGCGAAGTAAAGTCAGCGACTTTTCATACAAACGGTAGTTGAGATATGAAGCATCTGCATTGTTTAAATCATAATAAAGGTTAGCAGTATCAATGGGAGCATAATTGGTTAAACCTGCCCAATGTTTGGCCATCAGAATTTTTCTGACTTTTTCATCGAGAGCACTCTTACGTAATTTTCTTTTTTGAAGTGCTGTTTTTATCTTTTCAATTGCCGGTTTCACATTTTCAGACATCAATAAAATATCATTACCTGCCAACAAAGCCTGCAACTCAATATCACCCGGTTTGGCATCAGCTAAAATGGCACCTTTCATATTCAATGCATCAGTAATCACGAGTCCTTTAAAGTCGAGGTCGTCTTTAAGATAGCCGTTGATAATTCTTTTAGATAATGAAGCAGGATAATTCTCATCGTCAATTAATGGAACATTCAGGTGACCTGTCATGATACTGCTGACACCGTTTTTAATAAGCTGCCTGAAAGGGAACCACTCTAAGGTATCTAATTGGTTGGCAGATTTATTAATCACAGGTAAGGCATAATGTGAATCTGTATCTGTATCGCCATGGCCGGGAAAATGTTTACCGCATGCAAGTACATGCTGATTTTGCAAAGCCTGCATATACAGAATTCCACCTTCTGCTACTTCAAATTTATCATCACTAAATGAGCGTGTATTAATAACAGGATTCTGAGGGTTATTGTTGATGTCTATATCAGGAGCAAAGTTGAGTTGAATACCCATGCGTTTACATTGTGATGCAATTTCATAAAATGCATCACTAAGCAAACTGTCATCATGTATGGCAGACAAGGTCATCTGTCGTGGAAAACGAATGGTGCTGTCCATGCGCATGCTAAGTCCCCATTCGCCATCAATACTCACCAACAAAGGAATTTTAGCTGCCTGCTGCATTCTGTTAATACAAAGTGCCTGACGGTAAGGGCCTCCTTTAAAAACAATTAACCCTCCGAGATGATAATTACGGATTAATGACTCTAATGAATCTAAATCTTTTTCAGGCCAAACACTTTGCATTTGTACCATAAAAAGCTGACCAATTTTTTCGTCAACAGTCATTTCATCAAGCACACTATCGGCCCAATGATAGGATACAGGGTTAATAAATCCGGGTAACTTCTTCTGCGAATACGAAACAAAAGGAAGCAACACCATTAGCAAACACCAAAAACATCTCTTTAAAAACATCAGACAAAGGTATTTTCATAAAGTAACCTTTTTGCTTTTATATTACAGAGTAAATAACAGATTTATGTTAGAAAAATTTTACCCGAAGATCCTTCTTCAGGATGTTTGTTTAATGAAAAGTTGGACTTATAGCTATAGAATGTAAAATAAAGTATGTTAATTAAATCAAAAAATTACCTTTGCAATTCAAAATTCAATCACATGCGTAAATTGATATTGGTTGCCGTTGCAACTGTTATGAGTCTGTCTTTGATGGCTCAGGATAAAAAAGCGTCTCATTTCGGAAAAAAAATCACTGAAGAGAATGCACAACCTGCTTCTGTTGTTGACAGAATGCTGACTACAAAAGACACCGTGAATGTTAAAATTCAGGGCAAAATTGCCAGCGTCTGTCAGAAAAAAGGCTGCTGGATGATGATGGAAACATCAGATGGGCATACCATTCGTGTTCGTTTTAAAGACTATGAATTTTTTGTGCCTAAAGATTGTGCAGGAAAAACTGCAATCATTGAAGGTATAGCATTTAATGATGTGACATCAGTAGCAGAACTTCGTCACTATGCAGAGGATGCCAATAAATCAAAAGAAGAAATTGAGAAAATTACCCAACCAGAAAAAAAGCCTGCTTTTGAAGCAGAAGGAGTAATTATTTATGAATAAAATATTTGTCATAGCAAGCATAATGCTCATGCTTTCTGTTTCATCCTATCACTACAAAACAGGATGGACAAACGAAGTTTTTGCTGATACAACAGATATTAATCCCAATAAAAGCAGTGAGCTTTCACTGCTGATGCGACAGATGTACAACCATGCTGCAGAAGCACGAAAGGCTGTAAGTGAACAACGGACAGTTTCCTACCCAAAAACATTTTTAAACATCAATACGGCAAAGCCAACTGATGATAAAACAAAAAATGAGTATTACACAACATTTGCCGACTTATATCTTCAGACTTTGGATTCGTATGAAAATGCAACCAATACAAACAGAGTTAAAAGTTTCAATAACGTTGTAAATGCATGTCTGGCTTGTCACAGCAGTCATTGTCCGGGACCGGTACCAAAAATTAAGCGTCTTTTAATTCCACTTGATTAAAATGCAGGTTAAAGTATTTCTATTAGCCATATTGATTTCTTTTTCTTCATTACAGACTGCTGCACAGGCTTTGGTACGCGACTCTGCTATTGTCATTCCATTTTTTGGTATAGGAGGAGAATTTCATTTACCAGGTGGTGATATGAAAGAACGTTTTGGCGCTGATTATGGAGTGCAAGGCGTCTTTGGTGTTAAGACACCAAAGAATTTTCTTTACAGTATTCAAGGTGGATTTTTTTTTGGAAATAAAATCAATCAACCCGGATTGCTTGCAGGCATTGCATCAAGTTATGGTACTATAATCGGCAGTGATGGCCGTACAGCTGATGTAAGACTTTTTGAAAGAGGATATCACATCAGTGCACAGGCAGGAAAAGTGTTTGCATTTAAAAAGCCAAATCCCAATAGTGGAATTTGGATAAGTGCAGGTGCAGGATTTATGCAACATAAAATCAGAATTGAAACCATTGGCAATACTGTTAAAGGGCTTTCTAAAAAATACAAAAAAGGTTATGACAGACTTACCAACGGAATTATAGTTGAAGAATTTATCGGATATGTTTATTACGGAAATAAAAAGCTGATAAACTTTTATGCAGGATTTAACTTCATTCAGGGGTTTACACAAGGTCGCAGAGATTATCAGTTTGATACCATGAAAGCCGATGATCAAAGTCGTGTTGATTTGTTGTATGGTTTTAAAGCCGGTTGGATTCTTCCTTTCTATACCAACCCCGATAAATTTTATTACTATTAATCATGCTACTTCTTTATTCCATTGGAATAAGACTCTATCATTTAGCAGCTGCACTTGCTTCACCTTTTAATGATAAAGCAAAAGCTTTTACTGAAGGACGAAGAAATATATTTCAAAAAGTAAACCAAGAACTTAAAAATGAAACTGCAAAACGCATTTGGTTTCATTGTTCTTCGTATGGCGAATACGAGCAGGGCAAACCTGTTTTGCAACAGATAAAAAAACTTTTCCCACAATATAAAATAGTACTTACTTTTTTTTCTCCGTCAGGTTATAAGCAGGGCATTAAAGAAAACCTGGCTGATTTTATTTTTTACTTACCATGTGATAGTAGCACTAATGCACATAAATGGTTGGATTACATAAATCCGCACATGGCCATATTTGTAAAGTATGATTTCTGGTTTCACTACATAAACGGGTTGAGCAAGAGACACATTCCATTTATTTACATCTCTGCTATTTTTAGAACTGATCAGTTTTTTTTCAAATGGTTTGGAGGTGCATTTCTTAAAGAACTTAAAAAAGCGTCAAGGTTTTTTGTTCAGAATGATACCTCTCTCAATATTTTAAATAACAAAGGAATAACTCAGGTTGAAGTGAGTGGAGACACACGTTTTGACAGGGTGATTCAACTGCCGGAATTGGAATTTACAGACGAAAAGATTGAAAGTTTTTCAGTAGGTGAAAGAATTATTGTTGCCGGCAGCACCTGGCCGGAAGATCATAAGTTGTTGGCCGGTTATTGTAATTCCGAAGAGATAAAATTGCTATTGGTGCCGCATGAAATCCATGAAAGTTCATACAAAGATTTTACTTATGCATGTAGAAAAAATGTGGTGCGCCACAGTAAGGCTACAAAAGAAGAATTAAAAAAAGCCGATGTGTTGATTATAGATAAGATTGGTATGCTTTCTAAAATTTATCGTTTCGCAACAATAACCTACATTGGTGGTGGCTTTGGTAAGGGAATACATAACACATTGGAAGCAGCTGTATATGGCAAGCCCGTAATTTTTGGTCCTAATTTTCAAAAGTTTGCAGAAGCTAAACTGTTGATTGAATCAGGGGGAGCATTTACTATTAATAACCTTACTGAGATGAAAACTGTTTTTGATGATTTGTTAAACAACAATAAAAAGAGGGAACAAGCCGGTGCAATCTGCGAAAATGTTGTGAAATCCAATTCAGGTGCTACAATGATTATCACCAATTGGCTTCAAAACCATCTACATTAAAGGAAATTTCTACAAATTGTTTTTACAATTGAAAGGGAATACTACTTTTGCAGCCTCAAAATCAGGCGAGGTAGCTCAGATGGTTAGAGCGCAGGATTCATAACCCTGAGGTCGGGGGTTCGACTCCCCCCTTCGCTACAAGAATAGGCTGTCACAAAAGTTTGTGGCAGCCTTATTTTTTTGCCAATCAAATTATCTTACCTGCCCGTTATACCTTTGATCAAAATCCACCATCCATTCAATACCATATTTATCTCTGAACATGCCAAAATAAGAACCCCAGGGGCTATCAGCAATAGGCATCTCTACTGTGCCACCGGAAGAAAGCCCGTTAAATAATTTGTCTGCTTCTTCTTTTGTTTCTGCACTGATAACAATTTTGCTCCTGTTCTCATTTTCATTGGTTCGGCCTAAAAATTCAGGAACATCATTTGCCATTAATAAACTGTGTTTGCCAATGGGCAATGCAATATGCATAATCTTGTTTTCTTCTTTCTTGTCAATCGGCATCTCCGGGCTTGCGAGGTCTTTGAAACGAACAACTTTTACAAAGTCACCGCCAAAAACTGATTTGTAAAAGTTAAATGCTTCTTCGGCATTTCCATTAAAGTTGATGTGTGGGTTAATACTTGCCATTTTTTTATATTTTAATGTTTATTTTACTATTAATTACTTTCAGAAATTTTCTTTTCATATAAGACTTTACTAATTAATATACTGTAAAAACCGTTGTTTTAGAAAAATTGATTTATGTTGAATACCTATTTTAATAGTTTTTTAAAACACTCTTTAAAATAGAATCTCTTTGTGCAGGTGTTCTTTTGTAATCATAGAAATACAATGCGCTTTCCCAATCGCCATAATTTGCATTGGGCAGAACAATAAATTTTTTTCCAAATTCATAAGCAATACTTTGAACGTTCTGTGTGCGTTCTGCTGTTGTCTTCTTATCAAATAATGAGCTGAAATCAGCAAGATTGTCACCAATTAATAGGAGTACATCATACGTTTCAGTGATTTTTTGTCTTCTTCCTTCTTTGCTTGAAACATCTGTTTTCAAAATCAAATGTGCATCATCAGCATTAGGGAAACCGAATTTTTTAAGATTCTCCAACGTTCCTACACGTTCTTTTTCAGCACGATTAGAAAGATAAAACACTTCAACATTTTTAGATGCAGCATATTTAAAAAAAGTCAGTGCACCTGCAAGTGTGTCGGCTTTGGCACGTGCTGTCCAGTCAACCCACGAAATAGATTCATAATCTTTTCCCTCCAATGCCCTATGAACAGAATAAGGAGAATTGTCTAAAACAGTTTCGTCAATATCTGTAATTACTGCCTTAGGTTTTGAAGAAACAGTGCTGCCGATTGCCTGATCCAATCTTAAAGCTGCAATGTTGTAAGCCTGAAAACAAAGTGCTTTATATTCGGCTGCCTGTTGCTGAAATACTGAAGTAAAGAGCCGTCCGCCAACTGTTAAACTATTTTGTTGAACTGTACCGGTGTTTAAGTTTTTTTGCGATGCACAAGAAAAAAGAAAAACTGTAAGGAGTAAATACCTTCTATTCATAAAACAATATTTCGGTAAAGATAAATGTATTTTTTTCAAAAAATTGGATCCTCATACTTTGGTTTTCCTACTAAGCATTAACATCTAATTACAACTTTAAACAACCTGACCTTTATGTAAGTAAAATGGAATTAGTTTATTAAAGACTATTTCTCTTTTTATAAAGAGTAATGAATGAACGTAATGCATCATCATGCTTTTTCAGATCTATCAAACTATCATCAACTCTTTCTAACTCCTTTTTACCATCATCATTCGCGCCCAAAGTATAAATATAGTCACCCCAGATACTACATGCTGCAATAAAATCAGTTGTTTTTGAAAGATTGACAGAAATACGATCATACAATTCATTTTTACCTTTTGTTAGCTCATATTTTTTCAAAAGATCTTTAAAAGAATTTACTTGTGCTTGGGTAACCTTTGTCTGTTTATTAATTTCTATTGACATAGGAACCCAATTGCTTTTATTAAATCCATACTTTTCACTATATATCATTGTTGATTCCACGTAGCGTTGTAATTCTTTTACTTTATCAACTACTTTTTGATTCTCATTTTGATATAGTGCAAAAACTTCTTTAGCCATGGTATCTCTTTTTGCATTTTCTATTGCCCTATCTATTAAAGCCTTTCTCTCCTGCTTCTTTTTTTCGGCTTCCTCTTCAGCAATCTTTTTTCTCTCTTCATCATTACTTCCTGTCTTGTCAATATACATTGATACACCATTCAACTTTACTCTTGCTTCTTCATTATAAAAATCACTTGCTTCTTCAAATTTTACTTCAATTACCCTTTTACCTGTTGTATCAATATACCCCCACTTACCATCAAAATAGTTTCCAATCCTAACCTTTGCCAATCCTTCACTAAAATCACCTGCATCATCATATTCAAGCAAACCAAGTTCATTCTCCTTCTTATCAATAAAATGATATTTTTTCCCTACCTTTACATAAGCAAAGCCTTCACTAAAATCACCTGCATTATCATATTTAAATTTAATAATTTCACTTCCTGATTGGTCAATAAAACCATATTTACCTCCACTTAATGTATTATACTTACCGCCTCTTACTGCGCCAACCCTAACTTTTGCTAAGCCCTCACTAAAATATCCTACCTCGTCAAACTTTAAAGGAATAATTATTTTACCTGTTCTATCAATAAATCCCCACTTATTATCTAAATTTACAGCAGCCAATCCCTCATAAAAATCCTTCGTTTCATCATATTTTGCCGGGATTACCTCCTTACCTGTTATATCAATAAATCCATACTTCATTTTCTTATTTCTAACCCTTGCAATACCTTCATTAAAACCCCATGCGTAATTATACTTTGCAGGAATGATTTCCTTTCCGCTTGCATCTTTATAACCCCAGAGCTCTTTATCGCTTTTAAATGCTTTTAAATCTTGAGCATTTACGATGTTTGTCAACATCACTGCAATTAAAATAATAATTAGATTTTTCATATTTTTTGGTGATTATTATCTACTTAATAAAGTTAATTCTATCTAGTTTACTACTAAAATTTTTACTCTAAGTCTAATACAATAATTTCCTAAGCCGTTATTCTTCTTCAACTACCTTGTTGCTTCAATTATTTTTTACACTGATTCTTTTAAAGAACCCATTGGTAACTTTAACTGTATCGGTAGGAGAATTAAAATTGATGGCATTAAATGAAAACGTTCCTTCTGCTATGCTGTCTGTAAAATTGATGGCATTGAAAGTTAAATTGGCATTGCTTGCAATATATGTTACTGAGGTTGAACTCTTCACATACGTAGCTTGTGCATTAGATACAGCTCCTATGTTCAATGGACCTGAGTAAATAATTGTCAGCGATCCCAAATCAGAAGACCCTGACATAAAAAATGCACCATTAGAATATTTACTGGTGATGGTATTAAATACAGCTTTAAAAGTATCGGCATCAACCATTGCTGTCATTGTTGCCTGACATAAGGGGCAGGGTCCTCCACAGTCAATATCTGTTTCACCCTGATTCATGATGCCATCGTCACATGTAGCGGCAACTTGTGGCTCGTTATCTGTTTCTGCCTCCTGTTTCTGACATGCAGAAAGCATTATGGTGGCGATAAGAACTAAAACATAGCTTGTTGTTTTCACAAAAAAAATTTAGCATAAAGGTAAATAAATTTTATTAAACACTAGTCCCCTTCAGCAAATCAACCATTTTTCGTGCTGTTTTTTCAGAAGCGCCAGCCATGCCTAACATAGCTTCCAACTCATCATAACCTGCAAGAATGTTGCTTCTGTACTTTTCGTCTTCAAGCAACAATCTCATTTCTGTTGTCAGCGTTTTTTCATTCATGTCGTCCTGAATGAGCTCCTTTACCAACATGCGGTCAAGAATAAGGTTTACTAAAGAAATATATTTCACCTTAACCAATTGTCGCGCTATAAGGTATGAAAAACGGTTTCCTTTATAGCATACAATTTCAGGTACTTTAAACAATGCTGTTTCTAATGTTGCTGTACCACTTGTTACCAAAGCAGCATAAGCATGCTGCAAAATATCATAGGTGCGTCCATGTACAATGGTAATGTCTTTATCGGCCATTGACTGATAAAAGGCATCAGGAATGTTGGGTGCTGCTGCAATTACAGGATTAAAATTTTTAAAGGTAGAGACAGCTTTCAGCATCACAGGAAGCATTTCTTTTATTTCCTGCATACGACTGCCAGGCAACAGTGCAATAATTTTTTTATCTTTATTTAACTGCGACAATGCCTTGGCCGGTTGATTTTTGATTTTTACAATTTCGTCTAATAGCGGATGTCCGGCAAATACAACATCAAAACCGAACTTTTTATAAAAATCTTTTTCGAAAGGTAATATCACAAACATCTTATCCACATCACGCTTTATTTTATGTACACGCGACTGCTTCCATGCCCAAACCTGAGGTGAGATATAGTAAAACACCTTAATATTTTTCTTCTTCAGAAACTCTGCAATGCGCAGGTTGAAGCCCGGATAGTCAACTAAAATAACTACATCAGGATTAAATGCAAGAATATCTTCTTTACAATTTTCAAGATTGCGCAAAATTGTACGCAGGTTTTTAAACACTTCTACAAATCCCATAAATGCCAGATCGCGATAGTGTTTTACGATTTCCACTCCTGCTTCCTGCATCTTATCGCCTCCCCATCCGCGCATTACAGCCTCTGTATCGAATTTACGCAGTTGCAATACCAGATTGGATGCATGTAAATCGCCTGAGGCTTCACCGGCAATGATATAGTAGCGCATCAGGATTAGATAAATTTAAGATAAACAATATAAAATCCATAAATGAATGTTGCAGCAATGACACCGCGCGAACCATTTAGCTTACCAAATTTATCGAACACAAAGAACAGTGCCAGGTTAGCAAGCAAACTCAAACTGATAGCTGCAGCAAGCGTGTTGTTTGAAACCAAGGTGTTGTAAAATCCGGTAAAATCCATCTGACGGAATAGTGCAATATAATAGAGATAAAAACCGGCAACCGGTGCAATGAGGCCACTAATGAATCCTGTTATAAACTTATCTTTACTGAACATGATTATGATTTTTTTATCAGATAAAATACAAACAGTGCAAAAATAAAAACACTAAACATCCATCCACGGGCAAAATGTTGTTTTTGCAAATTGACCATCATTATGCGTAAAAAAACAAGCTGCAAAGCAAACACAATAAAATACAATCGTGGAAATGCCAGATAATCTTTTAATGCAGATGCTACAATAAATGATTCGGTACGGCTGATAAGCAGCCATGCAAGGACTGACAAAACCAATGCTGATATGGCGCCAATATGGAATGTGTCAGGGATTTTTTTAAGCATTCCACTGCAATTTGTTTAATACGGGGATGGCATGATGTGCCGTAAAATCAAACTCAACAGGAACTACAGAAACATAGCCATTGGCCAAAGCCCATTCATCAGTATCTTCTCCCAAATCAGGATTAATAAACTTTCCGGTAAGCCAATAATATTTTTGTTGCGCAGGGTCTAATCTTTCATCAAACTCCTCTTTCCACTTGGCCATTGCCTGACGGCATATTTTTATTCCCTTCATTTCATTAAGCGGCAGGTAAGGAATATTTACATTAAGTAAAAGTTCGCGCCAGGGTCCGCCTTGCAACACAGCACGGGTGACAACACCTGCAAAATGACGTGCTGCTGAAAAGTCAGCATCAAACTTATAGTTTAACAAGGAAAAACCAATGCTTGGAATACCCTCTATGGCACCCTCCATAGCAGCAGACATGGTTCCTGAATAAATAACATTGATGGATGAGTTACTACCGTGATTGATTCCGCTTACACAGATATCGGGCTTGCGATTTAAAATTTTATTGACAGCCAGTTTTACACAATCAACAGGTGTACCACTGCATTGCCATGCATCAATACCTTTAAACACATCTACTTTATGCAGACGAAGCGGATTATGAATAGTGATGGCATGACCCATGCCTGACTGTGGGCTGTCCGGTGCAACAACAATAACATGGCCTATTTCGCGCATGGCCTCCACTAAGGCATGTATGCCATTGGCTGTTATGCCATCATCATTGGTAACTAAAATTGTTGGTTTTGACATGCTGCGAAGATAGCAGTTCTTACGCTTTGTGATATTTCTTATTTTAATGCAAAAGTTTGGAGTTTAATGCTCCCCAAAACCCACTTTAAAGAATGGGGTACATTACACTATTCAGTTGTTTGATAATGAACATAACTTGGTTTAAAAAAACAAAGTATTTTTGAAGTAAAACCTAAATAAGCGGAAGCATGCTTTTTCTGCTTCGGCAAAAAAACGGTGTTATTTCCTACCAGTGATGACTCTCAATGTCTTACTCTATTGATTTTTAAACATTCTTATTTTTTATGCTGTGTAAAAATCAATTATAACTCTGTTGCAAGTCTATTGACTTATACTGTTTACCTTTATATTATTGCATATAAAGTTCTAAATAATGCATCATCGTTTTTCTGTTTTCTTTCTTATGCTATTTTCCTGTCTTGCTACTATATCCTGCAAAAAAGAAGGAAATAAATACGATACTCCTGTAAAAGATATTGAGCAATTTTTCAGTGAAACAGGGGCTCCTGTGCAACAATTTTCTTTTTCATCTGCTGCCAACATCAATCAAACTACGGCAATGGGCAATACGTTTATTATTTCAGCCAACAGTTTTACTAAAAAGGATGGCAGTGCAGTTACAGGTAATATTGACATCAAACTGCGTGAATGTGTGAGCAAAAGCGATCTTATCCTCAGCAACCTCACTACCATGTCCGGCAGTAAATTCTTATCAACAGGAGGCATTTTTTATCTTGCGGCTTATCAGAATGATGTTGCATTAAGTTTATCTAATGGCAAAACCATCAACTTTTTTCTCAATTCTACTTTTGGCAACGGACAGATGCTGCATCGTTATTACAGCAGTTCATTACCTCTTGAAAATAATAGTAGCGATGTTTCATGGACTGCTGATGCCGATACACAAATGATTAATCTGTTATCCTCTTCCAATCAATCGCACTATGCCTATGTGATGAAAAATACAGGCTGGCAAAATGCAGCAGAACCGGTTTTTAGTAATAGTAGCAGAAAAAAAATTACTATTGATACAGGAACAGACTATGAAACTTCCAATACTGCGGTTTTTGTTTCTGTTAATGGCAGCAACACCATTTGCAAAGCAAAATCTGTTACTTTAGGAGTGTGGGAAGTAGAAAACTTTCCTGTCAATCTCAATGTAACGGTTCTGGCATTGTCGAAGGTCAACGATAGTTATTTCTTTTCTAAATCATCTGTCATCGTTAGCACTGATATATCCGTACCGTTAGTAATGAATTCCATTACCTTACCGGCATTAAAAACAGAATTAGAGCAACTGCCTTAAATCTGAATGGCGCCTTTGGCAAATTCGCTGGCTGCCTTTACAAATCTTACAAATAGCGGATGTGGATTTTCTACCGTACTCTTATATTCGGGATGAAACTGAACACCTACAAACCAAGGATGATTTTTTATTTCAACAATCTCTACCAGGTTGTCAGCAGGGTTTATTCCTGTAGCAATCATTCCTGCATCTTCAAATCTTTTCTGATACTTGCTGTTAAACTCATAACGGTGACGATGGCGTTCATAGATTTTAGTTTTGCCATAGGCTTGCGCCACTTTACTGCTTTTTGCCAAAGAACATGGATATTCTCCAAGGCGCATGGTACCACCTTTTGCAGAAATTTCCTTTTGTTTTGCCATCAAATCAATAACAGGATTTTTTGTCTCCTTATTCATTTCTGAACTGTGTGCATCTTTCAGTCCGAGCACATTGCGGGCAAACTCTACTACTGCACATTGCATACCCAAACAAATTCCAAGAAAAGGAATTTTATTTTCTCTTGCATACTTTATAGCTGCAATTTTTCCTTCAATACCTCTGTCGCCAAAACCGGGAGCCACCAATATTCCTGACAATCCTTTTAGCTTATCGGCAACATTTTGTTCTTCAATTTTTTCTGAATGTATCCACTCAATATTCAACTTGCACTCATTAGCAACACCTGCATGAATAAATGCTTCGGCAATAGATTTATAGGCATCTTTCAGCTCAATATATTTTCCTATCAACCCGATTTTTACTTCAGAAACAGGATGTTTTAATTTTCCTAAAAAAGCTTTCCATACTGTGAGGTCAGGTTCTTGCCTGAAGGAAAGTTTTAGTTTATTGAGCACAACTTTATCCAACTGCTCTTTGAGCATGTGCAGCGGAACTTCGTAAATGCTGCTTGCGTCAACAGCTTCAATAACTGCATTGACATTTACATTACAGAACAAAGCAATTTTTCTGCGCAAATCGGCTCCAATGGATTTTTCGCTGCGGCAAACCAAAATATCGGGTTGTACACCATATTCAAGCATGGTTTTTACCGAGTGCTGTGTGGGCTTAGTCTTTAATTCGCCTGTAACATTTAAGTAAGGCAAAAGTGTAAGATGAATAACACAACAATTGCTGCCCATCTCCCAAATCATTTGACGAATAGCTTCCACAAAAGGCAATGACTCAATATCACCAACAGTTCCACCAATTTCAGTAATTACAATATCATACTCACCTGTTTCACCGAGTATTTTTATACGTCTTTTAATTTCATCGGTAATATGTGGAATTACCTGAACCGTTTTACCCAAAAAAGCTCCTTCACGTTCTTTATTGATAACCGTTTGATAAATGCGACCGGTGGTAACGTTATTTGCCTGTGATGTGGGAACATTTAAAAAACGTTCATAATGTCCAAGGTCGAGATCTGTTTCTGCACCATCATTGGTAACATAACATTCTCCATGTTCATAGGGATTTAGTGTGCCCGGATCAACATTGATGTAGGGGTCCAGTTTTTGGATGGTAACCCGGTAGCCGCGTGCCTGCAACAATTTGGCAAGAGAAGCAGAAATAATTCCTTTGCCTAATGATGAAGAAACACCACCGGTTACAAAAACATACTTTACAGCGCTCATAAGTAAGGTTGTGGTGATACGGGATGCAAAAGTAATGTTTTGAATCGGCTTTATTGAAAAGAACTTCAATAAATCAACTTTATTTAATTACTTTTTACATTTCATGTTTTTACAAATTATGCAATTTAAACCTGTTACAAGAATTCTCAGTTAAATTTTACTTATCATTAATACTTCTATCTTTAAGAGCGAATTTTAACTACAACAAAATCAGGAAAATAAGAACTGAATGTTTTTATATTTGTAAAAATTAATAAACACTAAAGGAGATGAAAAAACTATATGCTTTTCTAATTGCAATGCTGATATCATCATTTACGAATTCCATATCAGCTCAGAGTCAAAATGCTCTTGATTTTGACGGCATAGACGATCAGGTTGTTTCTGTAAATGCCTCGTCACTCATTGCCAATTCACCGCAAATTTCACTTAGCTTTTGGGTGTATCCACGTAATCCTGTTCCCGGATTTCCTGACTTTGACGGACTGGCAGGGTTCAGAGATAATACAGTGGCCGATTTCTATGTTTTACAGTATTCATCCACTGCCGTTGAAGCTCGTTTTCGAAATAGCGCAGGTATAAATTTTGACATTCTTTCGCAAGGACTGCAACTCAACACATGGCAGCAATATGCGTTAACTTATGATGGCTCTTTTCTAAGACTTTTTAGAAATGGCTTAATTACCGATTCCGTTTCCGCATCCGGTGTTATTTCCAGCACTGCTACATCATTTTTCATGGGGAATCTTGTTTTTAGTGGTACTAATTTTCTTCTTGATGGTCAGATGGATGAAGTGGCACTTTGGAACAGGGCACTTACACCTCAGGAAGTTTTATGTATTTATAAAAATAAAGTGGATGCAACTTCCCCCGGATTACAACTATATTATGACATGAACATTGGCATAGCTGGTGGAAACAACTCTACTATACTTACCGTTCCTGATATTTCAAATCATATCAATGGTGTTTTGCAAAATTTTAGCATGACGGGCACATCATCGAATTTAGTGAATGGCATTGACAATGCAACTATCATTACAGATACAATTTGTTCCGGTCAAACTTATTCTTTTAACGGACAAACACTAACACAGGCGGGTGTTTACACAGCAACCCTGGTTTCATCTGCCAACTGCGACTCCATTGTGAGACTTACACTTTTTTCGAATGATACTACAGTCAATCAGAATCAGGCATTATTAACAGCTGTGCAGAACGGAGCAACTTATCAATGGGTAGATTGCAGCAACAACTTTAGTCCTATACCGGGTGCAACCAATCAATCCTATACAGCCACAGCTAATGGCAGCTATGCAGTTATCATCACAGCAAATGGATGTACTGACACTTCAGCGTGTCACAATGTTACTACAGTAGGTATTAATGATTATTCGGCTTCAAATTGGATAACGTTCCCTAATCCAACTGTTAATGTTTTCAATATTGTTACGAATGAAATAATAAACAATTCCGAAATAATTATCACCGACATCTCAGGGAAACAAATCAGCAGAATGACTAAAGACATAAAATATCATTGTGCTGTTGATGTTTCAGCTTTGCCCGGTGGCTCTTACATTATTACATTAAAATCCGAAAAGAAATCTAAAAATTGGCGATTGATTAAAATTTAAAGATACCGTCAAAACAAGTAATTGTAATTCCGGCTTCCTGAAGTTATAAGGAATAAAGATTACTCTGTATCATGATCTTCTGCTTTCAGTTTGAAGCCAAGTTGTTTACTGCTTGCAACAGCAGAGCCAAACGATCCGGAAGAAATTTCACGATAACTCATAGCAGGAACCTGATCGAAAGGTTGTGCAAACAAATCATATTGTAAGCAAAATAAAATTACCTGTTCGAGTACATCATTCAATCGTTGCTCAGTCAAAATATCATTACTGATATCGTTAAACAACATCCCCAACTGCTTGCGTCCTTCTACCATAAAATGATTTTCGTAGTTGACAAAAATTCTGGCAATGAGCATACCATAATCATCACTCCTGCGCTCGGCAAGTGAATCAGACAGAAAATTATAAACATGTATCACTGCACAGCGACTACGATATTCATCATCGCGCAGATAGGAATAACGATAAGCTGGATTATCAGGGCTTATGCGAAACAAATTTGGATGCAAATGAAACCATAACGTGTCATCACCCAATTGCAATTCGCACTGATTGCTGCCAGTATCATAAAATTTTATACGCTGACGTTTGTTTGGTGCCTGATAATACGTTGCAGTAGCATCAACAAATTTTTTAAGATTGTTTTTTATCTCATTAAAATGCCCTGTTGTAAATTCAACTATTTTACAGTTCAGAGGAAAATGTGTTTTAATGAGTTGTGCTATCTTATCGTTTGCCGGTTCCATAATTTAATATTTTAATAAGCTCGTGCAAATAACACTCTCTGTGTGCTGGGTTTGCCCGTAAGAATGCATTTGCCTTTTTCTTGTTTGTTGTTAAGTGGAATACATCGGATAGTAGCTTTTGTTTGTTCTTTAATTTTCTCTTCTGTCTCCACTGTACCATCCCAATGTGCAAATACAAATCCACCCTTAGTGTCGAGTATTTTAATAAACTCGTCCATGCTGTCAGCTACATGCGTTGATGTATCGCGAAAGTCAACGGCTTTCTTAAAAATATTCTGTTGAATTTGTTCAAGAAGATTTTCAATCTTTAATTCAATATCTGTTATCTGTACAGTCATTTTCTCCTTGGTGTCGCGTCTGGCAAGTTCCACTGTGCCACTTTCTACATCACGAGGTCCAATTGCCAATCGAACAGGAACACCTTTCATTTCATATTCGGCAAACTTCCATCCCGGCTTGGCTTGTTCATCATCATCATAAACTACGTTAATGCCACGTGCGGTAAGTGCCTTTTTGATTTTAAGTGCAATTTCAGAAACTAGTTTCAGCTGCTCATCATTCTTATAAATTGGTACAATGACAACCTGAATAGGAGCCAGCTTAGGTGGTAACACCAATCCGTCATCATCAGAATGTGCCATCACTAATGCACCCATCAGTCGTGTTGAAACACCCCATGATGTTGCCCACACAAAATCCTGTACACCTTGTTTGGTAGTAAACTTTACGTCAAATGCTTTTGCAAAATTCTGCCCGAGAAAATGTGATGTTCCTGCTTGCAGGGCTTTACCATCCTGCATGAGTGCTTCTATGCAATAGGTATCCAATGCACCGGCAAATCGTTCGTTAGCAGATTTCACACCTTTAACAACAGGAATAGCTAACCATTGTTCAGCAAATTCAGCATAAACATCAAGCATTTTTCTTGTTTCTTCAACAGCTTCTTCAGCTGTTGCATGTGCAGTATGTCCTTCCTGCCATAAAAATTCTGCAGTACGCAAAAACAAACGTGTACGCATTTCCCA
>DKKR01000025.1:52548-59298 GCA_002455375.1 Bacteroidetes bacterium UBA6661 | reverse complement strand
TGCGCCATTTCATAAAGCGAGGCATCGTTTCTCGGATCAATCTTTAAACACTCTGCAAAAAGTTCAGCTGCACGACCTTCATTACCCAATATTTTTTCTTTGTTGGCATTCACAAAGAAGTACATGAGTTTTGTGTTATTCTCTTCGGAGAGATTGGTTTCCTTATTGGCAGAAGTTGTTTGTTTACTTGTCTTACATGATGTGGCAAACACACCAATCATAAACAGAAAAACCCAAACTTTACGTACTGCTAAAAAACTCCTCATTTTATTTTTTTATTATGCTTTTGTCGAATAATCTCCCATACTCAAATCATCAGATTTACCTTTGTAAACACAATAATTGCCTATCATTGAATTGGTGATAACAGCATCGCTGATGTTGCTGTTGGTTTGAATAATACATTGTGAAATTACACTATTTTCAATTTTTGTTTTTGCACCAACACTCACTCCGGGGCCAATCACACTTCCGATAATTTCTGCATTATCTGCAATAAAACATGGTTTGTTGATTACACTATCTGTAATTTTTGCTGATGGCGAAATATAATTTTCCGGATATTTAATGTCTAACATTCTACCATTAGTATATGCAGTAGCATCTTTATTTCCACAGTCAAGCCACTCCTCTACTTTACCGGGAACCAATTTCAGTCCTTTGTTTTTCATGTTCTCCATGGCATTGGTTAACTGAAACTCTCCTTTATCTTTAATATTATTATCAATCAAATACTGAAGTTCTTTCTTCAGATTTTCGCCATCTTTAAAATAATAAATGCCAATGATTGCCAGATCAGAAACAAACTGTACAGGTTTCTCAACAAAGTCCGTAATGATATTTTCTGCATTCACTTTAACTACTCCAAACTGACGTGGGTCTTCAATCTGTTTCACCCAAATGGTTCCATCATGTTCAGCATCTATTTTAGCATTACTTTTAAAAAGTGTGTCAGCAAATGCAACAACTACTTTTCCTTTAAGCGCAGACTGCGCACATAAAATGGCATGTGCTGTTCCAAGTGGTTCGTCCTGATAGTGTATTGTTCCCTTGGCACCTAAAGATGCCGCAATATCTGTCAGCGTTTTTTCTACCTGACTACCAAAATGACCTACTACAAAGGCAATTTCGTCAACCTTTTCAGGGCAAACAGAAATAATGTCTTCCATGAGATGTTGAACAATAGGTTTACCTGCAACGGGAATGAGTGGTTTAGGTACTGTTAAAGTGTGAGGGCGCATGCGTTTGCCCATGCCGGCCATTGGGATAATTATTTTCATACGTAATTTATCGTCATTATTTGGAGCGGCAAAGGTAATGAAGTGATGGCTCTGTTCAAACTCAAATACAAAACATACGCTAATCTTCAGAATTGCTTCTTTCTTTATTTAACAGTCTGTAAATGGTACTTTTACCGATGTTAAGTTTCTCTGCAGCCTGAACAACATTACCGTTGCATTGCGACAACACATGCATAATGATTTTCTTCTCATACTGTTCCATTGTCAGGTTTTGTGAAAGCAGCTCGGTTTCAAAATTACTCTGTGAAAACAAGATATCATCAGGTTCAATCATGTCAGTGTTACTCATTACAACTGCCAATTCGGTAATTGATTTAAGTTCTCTGACATTGCCTGGAAACTGATATGCAAGGAGTTTGTTCTGAGCCTTTGCAGATATTTTTTTTACCTGCAGTTGATTGTCTTTACAAAACTGTGTGATAAAGTATTTAGCAAGTAAGATAATGTCTTTATCTCTCTCGCGCAGTGGTGGTAGATTTATCTGAAGCCCGTAGAGTCTGTAATACAAATCTTCTCTGAACCTGTTCTTTTTTACCTCGTCAAGCAGGTTTTTATGTGTGGCAGCAATAATGCGTGTATTAATTTTTATAGGTTTGTTACTCCCTACCCGCACCACTTCTTTTTCCTGCAGCACACGAAGGAGTTTTGCCTGTAAGGACAATTCCATTTCTGCAATTTCGTCTAAAAACAAAGTGCCTCCATCGGCTTCTTCAAACTTACCAATGCGGCTTTGAAGTGCTCCTGTAAATGCACCTTTTTCATGACCAAACAACTCACTTTCGGCAAGGTCAATAGGAATAGCAGCCATATTTATCGCTACAAATCTTGACTTTTCTTTTGACGAATTGTAATGAATAGCTTTTGCAATTTCTTCTTTTCCTGTTCCTGTTTCACCTGAAATAGTTACAGTGATGTTGGTAGCCGCAGCCTTTTCGATGAGTGGAAACAACGACTGAAAATTGTTACTGCTGCCTATCAACCTATCCTGAAAATTGTACCTTTTCTCTACCTCCTTTTCGAGGCGCGAAATTTTCTGTTTCAGTCCCTGCCGTTCTTTTATCAGCTCTACCGTATTGAGAAGTTTATCTCTTATGTCTTTCGATTTAACAAAATAGTCAACTGCACCTGATTTTAATAACTCAACAACAGTGTCAATGCTATGCTGTTCGGAAATGATGAGTGTATCGGCATCAGGGCATTGTTCTTTAATTAGTCCGAGCAAAGTGCTTCCATTGGTATCCGGAAGGTGATAGTCAATGGTAATAATGTCAGGATGGAGATGCAGATTCTTCAGAACTTCTTTCCCATTGCTGAAAGCCGTTACAGCATGATCGGGGTTCAAAGACAACACATAGTGCAGAAACTCTCTGTACCAGTCGTCATCTTCTACAACGAAAATGCGTGTAATGGTGGTGGTTTTCATCTTACAAAAGAAATAAAAAAAGGTTGCCGTTATGATGAAGCAACCTTTTGGAATGTTGTCCGACTAGGATTCGAACCTAGAAAGGCAGAACCAAAATCTGCAGTGTTACCATTACACCATCGGACAAACGAGGGCGCAAAAATAGTATAATTTTGAAAAGAAAAAATCACTTTTTCAAAAAAACTAAATGCTGAAAATTAACCTTTTATGTAAGATTTAAACCCTTTCAGGTCCAAACCTTGGTTCCTTCTGTACAGTTGGTACAAATGTCAATATTGCTTCGTGACTTGAGTACCAATTTTCTGAAACGGTTATATGGCTCACTATGCCATACTTTTTTGAAGCCTTCTGTTGCAACCTGCCCAAGGCGGTGACTTGCATCTTTATCAAAACAACAAGGAACAACATTACCATCCCAGGTGATGACACATGAATGCCACATCCTCCAGCAATGATTCAATAATGGATTGCGGATACTGTATGTGCCGTCTTTATTTTTTTTATACCGAGAATGTGAAAGATCGTTTGGCATCAGCTCATTACCATGAACATAATCATAAAGCTGTGCTGTTTTATAAACTACTTCGTCAATACCAATAGATTTGGCTAACTGCTGAACTTCTTTAATCTGATGTTCGTTAGGTTTTACAACTAAGAACTGAAAAATGAGATGCGGTGTTTTGGATTTAAGTTTGTTTTTCCATTTAACCATGTTTTCTGCACCCTTTATCACTTTCTCTAACGATCCGCCAATACGATACTGCTGATAGGTTTCTTGTGTAGTTCCATCAATTGAAATAATCAGTCTGTCAAGACCCGACTCAATGGTTTTACGTGCATTGTCATCATCCAGATAATGTGCATTGGTGGATGTAGCTGTATAAATTTTTTTTTGTGATGCATAACGTATCATCTCAAACAAATTTTTGTTGAGATAAGGTTCTCCCTGAAAATATAAAATGAGATATAACAAGTCAGGTGAAAGTTCGTCAATAACTTTTTCAAAAAAGTCAGGTTGTAACATACCTGTCGGTCTGCTGAATGCACGAAGTCCACTCGGACATTCAGGGCAGCGAAGATTACAGGAAGTTGTAGGCTCAATTGAAATACTCACCGGCATACCGCTGACATTTGCTTTTCCGGTTATGCGTGACAAGTAATAACTACATAGAATTTTACTGAAGTTAAACAGTCGTCTGACAGTTAACTTACTCAGTAAATTTGATATGTCTTTTAAATTACGGTTCAATGGAATAGAAACAAAACTCGAAAAAGTAAAAAATATAATTTACTTGTTTTCTATGACAAAGTAAACATTTGTGCAAAGCTAATGTTTTTATATGCTTATATTAATCGAGTCGTTTGTCGGAAGTTGTATTAACGACATTGCCATTTTAAGTTTTGTGGCAACGGTAAGGTAAAATGCATCGCTTGATTTGTTTTGGGGTGAGAAAAAAGTATTTCAGATGCAATTAAAGCAATGGATCCTTGCTGATAATCTGTTACTGCACCATAAAATGAATCGCCAACAACAACAGCGTTTCTGGAAGAAAACTGTGCACGTATCTGATGGTAACGTCCTGTGATTAATTCAATTTTATAGAGAAAAGCGTTTGATTTAGTGTTGCATACTTCTTTATATCTTAACTCTGCCCTGACAAAACCCTCTTTCTTTTTTGCTGAAAGAATTGCCTTTTTAAGTTTTGTGTTTTTCTGATGGTAGTCTGTCAGTGTGCCCTCTGCAGCGGTTAAAGAATGTTCTGTTAACGCATGATAAATCTTTGTAATACTTTTATTATTAAACTGTTCATTAAGATTCTGCAAAGCCGATTTTGTTTTTGCAACAATTATCAAACCTTCAGTAACACGGTCTATGCGATGTGGAAAGCCAATGTAATAGTTTTTATTGGTCGGGAATTTTGCCTGAAGATGATTCAGAAACCAATTTTGCAAAGAAGGATTTCCAAAATTATCATCTTCGACCATTAACCCTGCCGGCTTATGCAGCACGGCAAGGTAATAGTCTTCAAATAAGATTGATGGTTGCAACAGTTATCTAGTTTATTGAATAATAAACTTTGATGTCAGTTTAAATCCGTCACCATTGGTGAAATAAACAAAATATATTCCCGGTTTCAAGTTCTCTTTGTTGAAGTCTAAAGAATTTGACTGCAGGTGTTCTATTCTTTGTACACAATTTCCCAGCACATCATAAATTAACAAGTTGCCATTATCAACTGTAAGGTCGCTACTGATAGTAATTGTTGCATCTTGTAGGACAGGGTTTGGAAAAACTGTTAATGCATATTCTGTTTCAAATACATCAGGCTCTCCTGCGATACGACATGGATTAACCTTAACCTGTACTAACGGTGACAGTTTTGAGCAACCATTTCCGGTTTGGCGAACTCTGTATCCGCCTGTTGTATTTGCTGAATAAGAAGTTCCTGTTTCTCCTACAATATCTATGCTGTTTTTAGTCCACTGATATACAACTCCCGGCCATGAGTTTGTACTTAAAACAACATCCTGACCAGTACAAATGGTTGTTGGTCCCGATGCTGTAATTGTAGGGGTTGGATTATTAATTACCGTTAACACCAAATTTGATGTTGTAACAGGGCAAATGCCATTTAAAGAAACAATAGCATAGTAAGTACCTGCAGATGTGACATTACAAGAAGAGTTTACTGCACCATTCAGGGCAACATTATTTCTATACCACTGATAAGTATATACAGGATTTGAAGTAACAGATAAATGAAATACATGTCCTGCACAGATTGTAGCTGTTCCGGAAGGAGAAATAACGGCTGAAACAGTAGCGCTATTCACAGTCACAACATTGGAAGTTGCATTACCACAAGGCGATGTCATATAAACTGAATAACTGCCAGCAGTATTTACAGTCAAAGTAGGTGATGTTTCTCCGTTAATATTAACACCATTGTTTTTCCATTGATAGGTGAAGCCTGTACCTGTACTTGCTGATAAAACTACAGAAGCACCTGTACAAATGGTAACTGTTCCTGCAGGAAGTACAGATGCACTGAATGAACCTATTGATACCGGTATTGCATTGGAAATTGTAGTACCACACGATGCTGACACCTTGCATGTATAACTACCACTGGAAGTTGCTGCATAAGTACTGCTTGTTTCATTAATTATGTCAGTACCATTTTTTTGCCATTGATAGGAATAGCCCGGTATAGGGTTTACCAATTCCATGTTTACTGTTCCTGTTGGCGAACATAAAGTTGTCTGATCGTTGGTATGAATCTGAGCTGTTACACTTGTGGCATTTTTAACACTAACCGTTTTTGATTTAGAGCAGCCGTTTGCAGTTTGAATAACCCTATATCCTCCTGCTTGTGTTGCATTGTAAGACTGTGAAGTTGCGCCCGGAATATCAACACTGTTAAACTGCCACTGATAATTTACACCTGTAAATGTATTTGCAGTGAGTGTAACATAACCTGGTGCACAAAATGATAATGCTGTTGATGAACTGATGGTTGGTGCTGGATTATTATTTACACTAATCACAATTACATTTGAATTACCGGAACAAGTACCCGTTACTTTACAATAATACTGTCCTGCACTGCTTGCATAATAATTCTGATTAACAGCAGTTCCTAATGCAACATTATTTCTATACCATTGATAGGATGATGCTCCTGCAGGAGCAGATAGTGCAACATTGGCTCCGGCACAAATGTTTGTTGAGCCGTTTGCTGTAATCTGTGGTGATCCTGTGCCGAGCGTTAGTACTGTTGGTGATGAAGTTGCTGAACATCCTGATAATGTAACAACAACATCGTAATTGCCTGATATGCTAGCAGTGTAATTATCAGCAGTGGCACCTGAAATATTGTTGCTGTTTAGTCGCCATTGATAGCTAAACCCAACACCAGTAGCAGCATTTAATAACTGTGATGAATTACATGTTGTAACATTTCCTGATGGTGTAATTGCTGCAACCGGCAATGAGTTTACCGTTGTTGTTGCACTTGTACTTCC
>DKKR01000025.1:1005-52518 GCA_002455375.1 Bacteroidetes bacterium UBA6661 | reverse complement strand
GTTGTTGCTCCGGTTGACCACAGATATGTACTGTATCCTGAGCCTGCATTTAATATTGTTGAGCTTCCTAAACAAAATGTTGTTGTTCCGCTAATGGATGGTGTTGGGTTGGAATTAACTGTTATGTTACTGTTGTTGTTACTTCCAATTACTGAAGGATTAGAACTAATCACACGAACTCTGTACCCTGCACCTGTTGCAGTGCCTAAAGGTATCTGACAAGTAATAGTTCCTGCAGTGGTAGCAGTAAGTGTACCAATGTTTACTGGGCTGGCAAATGAACCGCTGCTATTAGAAAGTTGTGCTGTAAAAACATTACCTGCATTGGCAGCAGCATCAACAGTATAAGAAACATTTAATGATGCGCCTTTACAAAAACTTAATGGAGAAACCGGTGATGTGGTTATGGTTGTTAATCCAGTTGATGTTGTAATAGTAAAGTTAGTATTACTGATATCGAAGAAAATATTTCCAACCGCTTCAACTTTTATTCTTGCAGTAGTAGTTGAAATATTCGGAACTGTAATAGTCTGGCTTCCATCATTTGGAGTAGAAGATAATAATACTGTCGGATAGGTATAACCGCCATCAGTACTTAATGAAATTTTTACGTTAGCTGTATTGATACCACTACCTGTTGTTCCACTTACATTCCAGGTGACTGTTTGTGTACTGTTGCCTGCCCAGGTTACAGCAGTGTTTGGAGCAGTTACTGCGAAAGCGCCACCTGCGTTAACAACGGTAACAATTAAATTAGAGTCGGGATGCATGATGCCACCACCACCGGTGCGACTGTCACGTGCTGTTAATCTGAATTTTAATGTACGTGCCTGATTGGGCAACAACTCACCTACTGTTGTAGTATTATTTACCACATCAGACATTTGTGGAAATGTGCGTGATGGGCTTGTGGTAGGTGGGAAAGGACGAAACATTGGTGCCGTAGTTGACTGTACATTCCATGCACCGGCAGGACCCAAATCGCGTTCTTCCCAAGAATATGTCAGCGCATCACCGTTTGCATCAGTGGCAGCACCTGTTAGAACAAAAGGTGTACTGATAGGAATTGAACAGTTATAGCCCATATTGGTAACTACAGGAGCTGTGTTTCCTGTTGATGTAGTAACAGGGCATGAGTTTCCTCCTCCTGTATTTGAAAAAGTAATCATCTGATCGAGGCTGTAACCATGAAAATAGGCTATACTGTGTGGTGCAAGATCATCGCTACCACAAATTCCTGCATAAGCCTGAATAGTAATACCACTGCCCGGTTCATAAGCTGCAGTAGAGGATCTGTTGCCACTGCAACTTCCTGTTGAACTGTTAAAAGTATGATCGCCTCCAAACTGATGGCCCATTTCATGCGCTACATAGTCAATATCAAAACCATCACCTGATGGAGCACCATTTCCTGTTACACCTTTTGCTTTATTGGAACTGCTGCACACACATCCTAAATAAGCCACACCTCCACCACCTGTGCTGAAAACGTGACCGATATCGTAGTTTGAACTGCCTATTATATTATCACAAGTAGTTTGATTCTGACTCAACATAGTTGAACCATTGTTGTTGGTATATGGGTCTGATGATGAATTAGTATAAACAATCAGATTATTATTGGCTACCATAACCATGCGAATAGAAAGTTCTGATTCATAAACACCGTTTACACGATTCATGGTAGTAACCATGCCGGCCATTGCGCCAGACACTGTTCCTCCGTAAAATGCTGCATATTCACCAGTACATGCCAATGCAAGTCTGTAGGTACGTAATTGCGTACCGTTGGTACGCTGTACGGTATTACCATTTGCATTTTGTATTTCCATTGCTGTTTCATCAGCAAGCAAACATTCAAAAGAATTTTGTCTGATTAGATTCTTTCTTTCATAACTCATGTAATAATTTACAGTGTTTTGATTGTAAGGGTCAATATAAACATCGCCTTTTGAAGAACGAATCATGGCATGAAAACCAAATTGTGTTACATCTAATTTTATGGTTGCCGTAACATCGTCAATACCCTGACCGGTGTAAGTTTTTATCTGCGGAAATTTAGCAGCCAAATCGGGGTGCATTACATTGTATTGAAAAATGCTGAAACGCTCAAAAGAGCCATCAGGCATAGGTAACTCAAGCATCAATCCGTTTTTAAGATTTGCTGTTTGTGAAGGCTCTGCTTTTGCCGTGTTTAAATATTGCTGTAATAAATTTAAATCAAGATTAAGTGCCCTATAACTTGAAGGCACAGTAAGTCTTTCACCGGAAACAGGAATAGTTGACACCTCGCGCCAGAAAATTTTTGAATCTTGTGCGTTGAGGAAATAGGTTGCCTGAATGATGAACAATGCCGTCATCATTGTTTTGAAAATACCCTTCATTTGAAAATCGTTTTTTATTATACTTTGAAGCAAAAGTCCTTAAAAAAACAATTAATAACAAAAGCCGGAGTAATAAATGCACAAATAGCAGTATAGTAAACGAGAAGCTATTACCGTTGCGGAGTTTCGATTGAATAAGCCGCCAACTGACATTAATAAAATTATAAAAAATTTATTTCCAGGCTTTCACGATAAGACCGGTACCTGTAGGATGTTTTATGTTTACATCTAAATAGTTTAACACAAAACAAATTGGATAAAACAGCAGGTAATAGAATGGAAGAATAATAAAAAACGCCTTGGTATATCCTAATGCAGAGATAGGATATTTCATGGACAAACGCCAGGATATTTTTCCGGGAGTACCATAAGAGTACTTTGCTTCAACACGGCTGAATCCATTTCGCAGCAGTTTTACTTTTATATCATCAATATTATAACCATCACGGACATGCTCTTCGATAAAAGATTGTTGATCATCGCCATGAACATCGCTACCGCCCTGATCACTTGGTGTTGAAATGACTAACATGCCACCGGCTTTGAGTGATGCTGCATAATTTTTAAATACTTGCTCATCTTCCAGAATATGTTCCATTACATCAACACAAACAACAAGATTGTATGTTGAAGGTGATTGGTACTTGGTTAAATCTTCAATGCCGAATTGTACGTTTTTATATCCTGCCTTCTGAAAAAAAGTATTGCAATCGCTCACCTGCTCTTCTTTGACATCTACTGCATAAATTTTCCAATTTCTGTTTCGTGAAGCCAGCCAGTAGGTATATTGACCAAAGCCGGATCCTGCATCTAAAATATGTGCATTGTCGCCAACTGTACTTTCCCATTGCTTTAGCTCTTTATGAATATGCCAGGCACGCAAAAGAAGTAAATCGAGCAGACGGTAAAATGTTTTTCTTAAAAATGGTGATTTATTAAACACCTCGCCCAAAGAGCGTTTTATAGGATCGTATTGCATTCAGTGTGTCAGCCTTCCTTTGGATCGTTTTTATGGATTTCCTTAAACAGCTTTTCAATATGCTCGGCATAGTCTAAACTCTCATCATTAAAAAATTTCAGCTCAGGTATATGTCTTATCTGATTGCGTATTCTGTTACCAAGCTTTCTTCTGATGTCGTGCATTTTATGGTTCAGGTTGCTTACTATCTCTTCAGCATTTTTCTGCTTGAATAAACTTAAACGCACATAAGCAATGCCAAGGTCAGGTGTTACTCTGACATTGGTGACAGTAACAAAGGCATTTCCATAAAACGAACTGCCTTCGAGCTGAAACAAACTACTGATTTCTTTTTGCAACATTCTTGAAATTTTCTGTTGCCTAGTGCTGTCCATTAATTCATTCTTAAAATAATACTTATTTGATTTCGCCCAACTTATTGGTGAGCAGCTGAATGGCTGTGCGCTGATTGTCAATTTCGCTTTTCTTCTTGCTCAGGTCATTTTCTTTTTTGTAAACATCATCTTCTGCCTTCTTGATATTGTCTTTATATTTTTCAATATCGCTACGCAAAGTCTTAATGTCTTTTTCTACAGAGCCTCTGTCACTTTCCATCTTACCTAACAATTTTTCTGCATCTTTTAGCTGTGATTGAATTGGTGCCTTGGTAGTTTCAATTGCAAAATTTTTGACCATCTGTTCTGCTACACCGTATTTAGTGGCATCAACTGTTGATGATAAATAAGCACCGCCTAAATCAAATGCTACCATCACTTTAACGCTGTTGTCTGACTTGTTTTCTTCAAAACGAGCGTAAATGTCAACAGGGTTATTGCCCCAATCTTTTATCAATACATTATCGGTAAATGTTTCTTCTTTACCTGCTGTTACTTTTTTACTTTTTAATGACTTCATATAGGTTGTCCAGCTATTGGTCACATCCTTGAGGTTGTTGTTAAAGCAAGTTGTAACGATTGCTGGTTGCTGTCCGGTAGAGAATGTTGAGGTTTGTTCAGCTACAGTAATAACCTGTGCCGAAGTAATTGTAGTCGCAAAAAACAATGCTGCCGCTAAAATCTTTTTCATAAATTTTCTGATTAAAAATAATAATGCAAAGGTAGTAAAAATGCCGTTTCGCACTGAATAAATAATGATAAAAATGTATAATTTTATAGAGGTCGCCCCGATGAGGCTTTTAATTTGAAAGAAAGTTGCTTAGATGCGGTTTCTGGAAATAATTTATAATAAAATAAAAAATCCACCGGGTTGTAGTAAAAGATGATTAGCCTAATTTTTAAACATTATGCAATTGTTCTAAAGTTTATCAAGTCTTACTCTATAGGCATATCCCACTCTCACCATCCATGAATTCTGAACACTCAAAGTACTTTGGGTATCTATGTTGTGATTCTTAGTGCCTAAAACAAATTTTCTGAATACAGAATGTCCGGTCTCTAAAAACAACACATTTTGTTTGTTTACATAAAAGTCTGCTGCTATTCTAATCAGGTTGTCATTGGTTCTTAGGTAGTAACTGTCGTCCTTGCGATATGAAAGTGTCATTGTTTTAAGCGAAATTATAAAATGTAGTTTGTTGATGATGGCCTTATACTCTCCATTGAGCGAAGATGGAAGAATACCCCATAAATTCCATCGTGGTGTTATGCGATAATCAATACCAAGCAGTGGCAAAAAGTAAGGTCCAAAAAATTCGCTGTTGTAATACAATCCAAGTTTATAGCTAAGTTGTTCCGAGCGCTGATAGGTTTGTAAAATGGCTCCTCCAATCTGATAACTGTCTTTTTTCAACCAATATTTACTTTCAGAAATAGATTTCGGAATTACCACTAAAGCAGTTTTAAAACGTTTGTCTTTCCACTGATGTTGCCATGTTAATGCAATCTGACCATTCATATAAAGTTTAGATTGCTGACGGAATTTAAAATCGAACCTATCAAAAGACGGATTGATGATAAAAATATTATTGCCGCTCCTTATTGGAAGTGTAAGGAAAGCATTGGTGTACTGAAGCGTTGCAGATTCGTTGTTGGTGAACTTTAATGGGCGGTGGTAACTATAGTTTAATGATGCAATGTCAATTAATGGTTGTGCCACTACCGACTGTGCAAACAATAAAAGTAATATAACTATAAGGCGCATATTTACAGTTTATCGAATGCAAGATTAAGGCTTGGACTTTAAATTACCAACCTTGACAACCTGATAATTTTTACTTTTGTTGTACATAACATCAGACTATGTTTAATATTCTAAAAAAATTACTGATTCTACTATCTTTACCATTAGCTACAAATGCACAGTCGTTTAAAGCTTCTCTTATTGGTGGTATCAATGCTTCACAAGTTTCCGGTGATGAATTGGGAGGTTTTAACAAAGCGGGAGTAATGTTTGGTGGCAGTGCCATATTACCGGTCACGCCAAAGTCTGATGTTGCAATGGAATTATTGTTTATTCAAAAAGGAAGTAAAACACCAACATCAAAAGATAACAACAATGCCGACTATTATAAAATGAGTTTAAATTATCTGGAAGTGCAAATTAATTATACTTATCATGCATCAAAAAAAATAGGCATGCATGTTGGGCCTACGTTTGGTGTTTTGATTGGTGAGAAAGAAGAAGATATTGCAGGTGAGTTAACAGAAAGACCGGAGTTTCAAAAGACAGAAATAGGCATTGCAGGTGGACTGTCATTTCACTTCAGCGAGAAAGTTGGATTGTATATGCGTTTATCAAATTCTTTGTTGCCAATTCGTAAAATGGGAGCAGACACACGTTACTTCAAAAGCGGACAATACAATAGTGGTCTGGCATTTTTTCTTACCTACACTTTTAGCTCAAAAGACAAACAAAAGCAATAATGAAAAACAAAATAGTGGTTGCCATTACCGGTGCCAGCGGAAGTATTTATGCATCAATATTGCTTGGCAAATTGGCACAGCTTAAAGAACAATTTTCTGATGTTGCAATAGTGTTTTCAAAAAATGCAACAGATGTGTGGCAGCACGAATTAGGTAATGATACCTATAAGTCGCTTTCGTTTAAGCGATATGACACCATGGATTTCAATGCACCTTTTGCATCCGGATCGGCACAATACAACACGATGATTATTATTCCTTGTAGTATGGGGACTATGGGACGCATTGCTGCAGGAATTTCAAACGACCTGATTACACGTGCTGCAGATGTAATACTTAAAGAGCACAGAAAACTTATTTTGGTTACACGTGATATGCCTTTAAATCTGATTCATATCAACAACATGAAAACCATTACTGAAGCCGGAGGAATAATTTGCCCTGCATGTCCTTCTTATTATAGTAAACCACAAACTATCAATGATGTGGCAGCAACTGTAGTTGACCGTGCATTAGACCTTGCCGGTTTTAGTTTGAACAGTTTCCGGTGGAATGAATAAACAATCTTCTGCATTTGAAATGATTTCAAATCTTCTTTTTATCAGACTGCAGCAACTGAAACGCGAATTGATAAGTACGGGATGGTTTTACAGCCTGATAATATTAATCATTACCGGTCTTTTGGGGTTTTTACTTTATCATGCAGTGCAAAAACAAATTCATAGTTTTTATTTGGCAGCATTGATAATTGTTGCTGTATATACTATTCATAATTCAAGAAATGATTTGCAGTTTATCAGACAACAATTAAGAAATCCATTTTTTCTATTGACAACTGAATATATTTTGTTAGCACTTCCTGTTATCTTTCTACTCTTATTAAAAGGCTTTTTTGCAGCAGGATGCACAATAATTACAGGATGTGTATTGGTTGCTTTAATAGCTCCCAAAAATTCAGTGTATTTACTTTTTCCAAAACTTGCAAGTTGGATACCTTCAGAAATGTTTGAGTGGATGAGTGGCATACGAAAAACGAAAGGTGTTGTCGCAGTTTTTATAATTGTAATGTATGCAACTTCTTTTTTAAAATTTATTCCATTGATATTTCTTTGGCTGATAACAATAACCATTGCCGGGTTCTATCAATTTGGTGAACCACTTACACTACTTTATTTGCATGAAAATGCCAAACGTCTTCTAAGTAACAAAATTAAAAGTGCTTTGTCGCTTTTTGTAAAGATATCCATCATTCCGGTTTTGGTGAATATATTTCTCCATCCTGATATTTGGTGGGTTGACTTAATGGTTTACACTTTATGCCTGCTTGTTATTACTTGTGCTATACTTATTAAATATGCAGTTTACAGACCCAATGAAAGATTAACTGCAGGAAGTATTTTGCTGTCAGTCGTTTGTATTTCACCGACACTGCCATTCACAATTCCCATTCCTGTTGTTGTGGCAGCAATGAAGTATAAAAGTGCAATTCAAAACTTAGAAAACTACTTTCATGATCAGAATCATTAATCTGAAAATTTCTTTTGATAAGCATCAGGTGCTTGATATTGAAAAATATAATTTTACTACAGGAAAAGTACATGGTATTATTGGTCTCAATGGTGCCGGCAAAACAACCTTTTTTAATGCTGTATGTAAATTTCTAAAACGTGATGCGCAAGCCGTTTTGATAAACAATAAACCATTTGAGCGTCATGATGCAGCCTATTTGGAAACTACAAATTACTTTTATGAAAACATTACTGCACAAGAATATCTTTCGCTTTTTCCGTCAGACAATTTACTTTTCAATAAAAATAATTTGATTGAACTGCTTCAATTAAAATCCTGTGGGTTGATTGAAACTTTCTCTACAGGCATGAGAAAAAAACTGGCTTTGATTGCAATAATCTGTCAGGAAAAACCGGTATATATACTAGATGAGCCTTTTAACGGATTAGATTTAGAGTCGAATAAGATTTTGGAAATGTTAATCCAAAAACTTGCCGAAAGTGGTAAAACAATTTTTCTCTCATCACACATTCTTTCTCCTTTAACAACATCATGTGCTGAAATTCATCTGCTTCGAAACGGAAATTTTGAAAAACGTTTTCAACCTGAACAGTTTAATGAAATAGAAAATGAGTTGTTTTCTAATCTCACCGAGAAAGTCAATTCGATTCTAAAAAAATAATTTATGCAGTTACTTTTTCGAATGCTGCTTTAAGCAACTGTTGTTGTTCCTCATCATGAGCACTGTGCGATCCGGTTGCAGGGCTGGCACTTTCAACACGCGCAATGAGTCTGATGTTTAACTCAGGCATCATTCTTTTTATAAAACTCCATGCACCCATATTATCAGGTTCTTCCTGCAGCCAGATGATATCTTCTGCCTTTGAATATTTCTTTAAAAGCTTTTCAACCTGTTGCTGCGGGAAAGGATAAAGTTGTTCAAGTCTGATTAGTGCTACGTCAGAAATTTTTTCCTCAGTGCGATGTTGTAATAAGTCGTAATACACTTTACCTGTACATAAAATTACACGCGATACATCAGCAGCCTTAACCGTATCATCAATCACTTCACTGAATTTTTTATCAGTAAAATCACTGATAGTAGAAACACAGAGAGGATGACGAAGTAAACTCTTTGGCGTAAACACAATCAAAGGTTTTCTAAAAGGCCATTTAAGCTGACGTCTTAAAGCGTGGAAAAAATTAGCAGGTGTAGTACAGTTGGTAACAATCATATTGTATTCTGCACTTAGTGTCAGAAAACGTTCCATCCTTGCACTACTATGCTCGGCACCTTGTCCTTCATAACCATGAGGCAGCAACATGACCAATCCGTTCATGCGATTCCATTTATCTTCTGCACTGCTCAGATACTGATCAATAATTATCTGTGCTCCATTTCCGAAATCGCCAAACTGTGCTTCCCATAAAACCAAACTGTTGGGTGAAGTAAATGCATAACCATATTCAAATCCCAGAACTCCATACTCCGACAACAGCGAATTGTAAATGTAAAACCGTGCTTGTTTGTCTGAAATGTGATTGAGTGGTGTGTATTGTTCTTCCGAATCCTCAACACGAACAACAGCATGGCGGTGCGAGAATGTTCCGCGCTCACAATCTTGTCCGCTAAGACGAACTGGAAACCCTTCATTAAGTAAAGTTCCGTAGGCTAAAAGCTCGCCCATTGCCCAATCTAACTTACCATCACCTTTTAACATTTCTTTTCTTTCACCGAAAAGTCTTGTTATCTTATTAAAAAACTTTTTGTCTGCAGGAAGATTGGTAATCTTTTCCGCGATTGACAACAACACATCTTGTTTAACAGAAGTATCCGGAGATTGAATAAAATCTTCAGGAGTTGAAAAACGAAGTTTACTCCATGCACCATCTTTAAAGTTAGGAACTTTTGTTTTTTCAACCTTCTTCGCAATGCTTAATTTTTCTTCAAGCAATGCTTTAAATGATTTCTCCATTTCCTTCACCAGGTTTGTTTCTATCTCACCTTGTGAAAGTAGTTTCTGAATATAAATTTCTCTTGGATTGGGATGTGCAGCTATGGCCTTATATAAAAGTGGTTGTGTGAAACGTGGTTCATCGCCTTCGTTGTGTCCATATTTTCTGTAACAAAGAATATCAATAAAAACATCACGATGATACTTCTGACGATATTCCATTGCTAATTTCACTGTATAGATGAGTGCTTCAACATCATCGCCATTGACATGAAACACCGGTGATAAAGTAACTTTTGCAACATCGGTACAATAGGTGCTTGACCGTGCATCAATATAATTCGTTGTAAAACCTACCTGATTGTTTATGATAAGATGTATAGTTCCTCCGGTAGAATATCCTTTGAGTAACGACATCTGAATAACTTCATAAACTACACCTTGTGCTGCAATGGCAGCATCACCATGAATCAGTATAGGTGCAATATCATCTGTTGTTCCACCCTGTGCATCAATTTTTGAACGCACAATACCTTGTACCAATGCATCTACTGCTTCGAGGTGTGAAGGATTTGGTGTTAAAGAAATATGTACTTTCTTGCCATCATAGGTTTCAACATCTCCCGAATAGCCAAGATGATATTTTACATCACCTCCAAAGGCATTATCTTCAAAAGCCTTTCCTTCAAACTCAGTGAAAATTTCATCGTAGCCTTTATTCAAAATATTAGCAAGCACATTGAGCCTGCCTCTGTGCGCCATTCCGATAACAAATTCTTTGATACCCATTTTTGCACCAAATTCAATTACTGCATCAAGAGCAGGAATAGTTGTTTCAGCACCTTCAAGAGAAAAACGTTTTTGCCCTGCAAACTTCACATGCAGGAAATTTTCAAAGGCAACAGCTTCGTTCAGCTTATTCAGAATTTTTCTTTTATCGTCAATGGTAAATTCAAGGCTATTCTTGCAACTTTCCATTTTCTGTTCAAACCACTTAACAACTTCAGGGCTTCTGATATATTTATATTCCACACCAACACTTCGGCAATACGTGTCACGAAGATGTGTAATAATATCTGCTAATGATGCTTTACCTATTCCTATTTGATTCCCTGCCTGAAAAAGCGTAGGAAGATCACTCTCTGACAATCCAAAATGCTGAATATCTAATGTGGGTTGATATTTTCTGCGTTCGCGAACAGGATTGGTATCTGTAAAAAGATGTCCACGCTTACGATAGTCGCTGATTAGTCGCAAAACCATAAACTCCTTTTCGATATGTGATGCATCTGCTGCGGAAACAACATTTCCGCCATCAGGCGACTGGCTTTTTCTTGCCAGTTCAAATCCGTCAAAAAAAGTCTGCCAGGTTTGATCTACTGACTGCGGGTCTTTGAGATATGAGTTATAAAGCGCTTCTATTGCTACTGGGTCAGCATTACCGAGGTAAGTACGTTTCTTTTCCACTTTAAATTTTAACTGAATTCAGCGCACAAAGGTAGTCAATTTGCCGGTGTAAAAACTGATTTTAGTTAGCTGAATAACCAATCTCCATATAAAAACTCATCAATTAAACAGTTCAGTTAGTATATCAACGCTTTGCAAACGAAAACCATCAGGAAGATGCAGTTGATAGTATTGTAACATAACATTTAGTAAATCTGTTCGCTGTTTATGATTTAATTGCAGTTCTTTTATTGAAGAACTAAGACATTGATGCAATAACAAAGAAGTAGATGCGTCAATAACATAAAGGTGTGAAGAATTTTTTGTACTGAAACAGCCTTCTTTCATATCGAAACATAGCTGTTCCTCATAATTATCTGTAGGTCCGAATCCCAGAAAAGCCGAAAGTCTGATCATAAAGAGAAGATGAAAATCAGGATTTGCAGATATAGTATTATCGAGCTGAACGATGGCATCAAACAAAAAACTGAAAAGGGCATGATTGGCTTCTTCTTCACGAATGGTTCGGTAAAGCAATTCAGCAATAAAAATTGACTGTGCGCTTTTAGTAATTTCGAAGGGTATAGAAACAAATCTGTTGGCAAAAGCCAGACTACTTATGCGTTGCAATCCCTTATCAGGGCGATGATAAACAACAAGCTGAAGCAAACTTAATGGCTGAAAAAAAACACTTTTGTTTTTTGCTTTTGAAGAACGCACGCCATTGACTAAGTAGGTTTGCATGCCAAACTTTTCTGTATAAATTTTAGCAATAACGGATGAATCGCCATAGGGCGACAGGTGTAACATAATTCCGTCTGTGTTATGCAAGGCAGACATTCTACTTTTCTAATCTGAATATTTTATTGCAAATTTATGACATGATTTTGACGATTCAACATAAAAAGAAAACAGTTTTAACAGTTATTGTACACATTGAAAACTGCCTCTAAAATTAATTTACGATATTTTTGTCGTAAATTAAAAAACTTCCTACTTTTGTAGCCCGAAAAGACGCAACAATGTTTTCTAAAGCATGCGAGCATGGCATAAAAGCCATAATATATATAGCAACACAATCCATGGATGGAAAGCGTGTAAAAATTGGTGATGTTGTAGAAAACTCAGGCTCACCGGAAGCTTTTACTGCAAAAGTTCTGGGATCATTAACCAAATATCATATCGTTAATTCATACACCGGACCAAACGGAGGTTTTTTTATAGATGTGAAGGATATGAAAAAAATAAAAATGAGCGACATTGTTAATGCTATTGATGGCGACTCATTATATAATGGCTGTGGTATGGGGTTGAGTGAATGCAGCAAAACACAGCCATGCCCTATGCACGATAAATTTATTAAAGTCAGAAAAGAAATAAAAGAAATGTTAACTACAACTTCTGTTTACGATCTGGCATTAGGACTTAAGTCGGGCAAAACAGTATTAATACGATAAATAATTCCGCACGAACAATTATTCAGTACATAAACAATTAAAATAAAAACACAATGGAAAGTAAAGAAATATGGTTAACATCATTAATTACAAAAACACCTCAGGAAGGAAGAGAGTTGGCAATTAAAATGGCAAGAAAATCAATTGCAGCAATACAAACTGATCCTGAAGTAAGAAAAAAATTGCGTGATGATTATGCCAACGACACAAAACAACTGATAGCTTCTGCTAATGTAGTAGCATTAGAATTTCAGACTGTGGCAGCAGCAAATAATTATTGGAAATAATTCATCATAGTTTACTAATAAAAAACAGAACTACAGGATTTACATTAAAGTTAAAACAAAATATACTTCAGCAATAGAGATGAGAGATATTGAAAACATAAAAGATATACAATTATTGGTAGATAGCTTCTATAGTAAAATCCGTAATGATGAACAATTAGGTCATATCTTTAATAACATAATAAAAGACAGATGGCCTGAACATCTTGAAAAGATGTATCGTTTCTGGCAAACAATTTTGTTAGACGATCAAACTTATTTTGGTAGTCCTTTTGTTCCACATGCTAAAATGCCGGTTGATAAAACTCATTTCGAGCAATGGATAAAATTATTCTCCGAAACAGTTGACGAAAACTTTGTTGGCAAAAAAGCTGAGCAGGCAAAATGGCAAGGTCAGCGTATGGCTGATATGTTTCATTACAAGATTGAATATATTAAAAACAGTTCCACTACTCCACTACAATGATAGTTGTTTATTTACCCATAGCTTTGATTGCATCCACATTATGGATTGGCTTTGTAAGTGCAATAAGTTTTATGGAAGCCTGGCTTAAATTCAGAGCACCGGGAATTACCATACCATTAGGTTTAGGCATTGGAAGATTGGTATTTAATGTGCTAAATAAAATTGAATGGGTTCTTGCAACATTAATCATCTGCAATCTTATTTTAACAAAAGAACAATTTATCAATCCGATTAAAGGTGGACATGGGATGTTTTATCTCATCCCTCTGCTTATTCTATTATTTCAGACACTTTGGCTTTTACCACAACTTGATGCCCGTGCGCAAATGCAGATTAACGGCAAGCAGGTTTCACCATCGAAGCTTCACATTTATTATGCAGGACTTGAAGTGGTTAAAGTGGTATTTTTAGCAACATTTATTTTAAATCTCTTTAAAAACATAACAACATGAACAATGAAAAACTAATCAGTGATATTGAGAATAAATATCAGCAAACAGGAGAAAATTCAGAAACCTATCTGAAAGGACTTTTACATGCAAAGCCCATTACCTATTGGGACTATGTAGAAGTTGATACTCTTTTATCACTACAAAGACCAAGAACGAATTTCAAAGACGAAGAAATTTTTGTGATGTATCATCAGGTTACTGAGTTGGTACTTAAAATGATGGTACATGAAATAAAACAAATGGTTTTTGATCCTTTTGCTGAACATATTTGGATTGATAAAATAAACCGTCTGAACCGATACACATCTATGCTCATTACATCATTTGATGTTATGAAATATGGAATGAACTATGATGATTACAATACTTTCAGAAGCACACTGGCTCCTGCAAGTGGATTTCAATCGGCACAATTCCGTTTTATTGAAATTTACCTGACACGATTGGAAAATTTAATGAATGAAGAAGGAAGAAAGAGATTAGGAAACAATCCATCAATAGAAGATTATTTTGAACACATCTACTGGAAAGATGCAGGCATGGATCGTAAGACAAACAAAAAATCAATGACCTTGAAACTGTTTGAAGAAAAATATTTAGAAAGCTTCATTGCACTTGCAAAAAAAGTTCAAGGCAACACTATTGAAGATCAAGTGATGCGAATGGGTAATTGCTCTGATGCACTTAAATCAAAGCTAAAAGAATTTGATCACATGTATAATGTTGCATGGCCTATTGTTCACCTTGAAACAGCACAACACTATCTTGATTTAAAAGGAGAAAATAAAGCTGCTACAGGTGGAAGCGAATGGAAAAAATATTTACATCCGAAATATCAGCAAAGAAAATTCTTCCCTTCATTATGGACAAAAGAAGAAATTGCAAATTGGGGAAGTAACGAATTTCAAACTACAACAAATAAAAAATAATAATATCACCGTTTTGACTCTGAAAGCAACTTGTTTGCTTTAATATCTGAAAAAGATTTATCCCTTTCAGGTAACCTCTCACTCAACACCTGCACAGTCAAATAGATTCAGAACTTGTGGTTATTATTTGTGAAACATTAAAAAGAGAAATCACAATAAAAAAAATAATCATGGATACTAAAGATATACATAAAGCACATGGCCACTGGATATTGGCCAAAATGGGCAAAAAGGTGTTAAGACCGGGAGGTAAAGAACTTACTAAAAAATTAATTGATGCCTTACATTTTAATAATTCTGATAATGTAGTGGAGTTTGCACCCGGAATGGGTTTTACGGCATCATTGACTCTTGCATATAAATTACATTCGTATGTAGGTGTAGATGCTGATGAAGATATAGTGAGAATGTTAAGTAAAAAATTTCAAAGCTCGCAAGCATCTTTTATTCTCGGAAATGCATCGCAAACAAATCTCGAAAGCGAATCAAAGGATAAAGTTTATGGAGAAGCAATGCTAACCATGCATGCCGATCATAGAAAATCAGAGATTATCAGAGAAGCACATCGCATTCTCAAAAAAGGAGGTTGGTATGCCATTCATGAATTAGGGTTAACCGATGTTGATGAAACTTTAAAAAGTAAAATTCAAAGAGATTTGGCTTTATCAATAAAGGTCAATGCACGTCCTCTCACTGAAGTCGAATGGAAACATTTGCTGGAGCAAGAAGGTTTTGCAGTAAAGAAAGTCATGACTAACGGCATGCACCTTCTTGAAATGAACAGGATTATAGATGATGAAGGTTTGTTGAGAGCCACAAAAATTGGCTGGAACATCCTCACTCATCCTAAAGCCAGAAAAAGAATACTTGAAATGAGAAAAGTATTCAAGCAATATCAAAATCACATGAATGCAATTGCAATAGTTGCTGAAAAACTTTAAAAATAAAATTATGCATATCACAAAAGATACAATTGTTGGCGATTTGGTTGCCAAAGATTATAGAACAGCCACAGTATTTAAACAAAATGGTATAGATTTTTGTTGTAATGGTAACCGTACACTTGAAGAAGTTTGTAAACAAAAAGAGATGTCAGTATCAAACATAATTGGTGAGTTAACTCAGGCTTCGCAGCAAACATCAGCAGCACAATCAGATTTTAACTCATGGCCATTAGATTTACTAGCAGACTATATTGAGAAAAAGCACCATCGTTATGTAGAAGAAAAAACTCAGGAGATAAAACCCTACTTAGATAAAATATGCAAAGTTCATGGAGATCATCATCCTGAGTTGCATGAAATCAATCGGCTTTTTAATGCTTCTACCGGTGAGTTAGCCATGCACATGAAAAAAGAAGAATTGATTTTATTTCCGGCAGTAAGAAGAATGGTAAAATCTCAAATACAAAAAACAACACCGGAAAAGCCGCAGTTCGGATCAATAAATAATCCGATTAAAATGATGATGCATGAACACAATAATGAAGGTGAACGTTTCAGACAAATTGAAGAATTGAGCAGCAAGTACAATCCACCACAGGATGCATGCAACACCTACAGAGTGACGTTTGCCATGCTCAAAGAATTTGAAGATGATTTGCATTTGCACATTCATCTTGAAAATAACATCCTTTTCCCAAAGGCATTAGAACTTGAAAAACAAATTTATCATGAGTGAGCCGATTAAAAGAAATGAAGCACTTAAGCCAATAAGTCGCGATCATCATCACGCCCTCTTGCTGGGCTGGAAAATCAGACAGGGAATAAAAAATAAAATTCCTGCCGAAAGAATTAAAAAATATGTTGATTGGTTTTGGTCAAGCTACCTTTCAAATCATTTTGAGTTGGAAGAAAAAAACTTGTATCCTGTATTAGGTGCTGAACATGCAAGCATTAAAAAAGCTATGCAGCATCATGAAAAGCTTAGAAATCTTTTTTTAAGTAAGGAGCAGACTATTCAACAATTGGATGAATTACAAAACAAACTTGACAGACATATTCGTTTTGAAGAAAGAGAGTTGTTTAATGAAATTCAGAATGCAGCAACACCAAAACAATTACAGGAAATGGCTGCTGTGCACAATGAATCTTTTCATGACAACTACAATGATGAGTTTTGGGTAACTAAAAAATAGTTTTTCGCTATTCAGACCAAAGACACTAAATCATGGCGTGATGTTTAACTCAACATCTGTTTTTAAAATAAATTTCTATGAATATTCCTGATCTGAAAATCCCACGTGTAGTTATTGTAGGCTGTGGTTTTGGTGGATTACAATTAGCAAAATCGCTTCGTAAAGCGCGTGTGCAAATAGTGATGTTTGATACTAACAATTATCACACTTTTCAACCGTTACTTTATCAGGTTGCCACCTCGGGTTTAGAGCCTGATTCTATTGCTTACCCTATCAGAAAAATTTTTAAGAAACAAAAGAATTTTCTTTTTCGCTGGGGAAAGGTTGAAAATATTATTCCTGAAAAAAATATTGTTCAAACCACTGTTGGGGAACTAACATACGATTATCTGGTAATTGCTACCGGAACAACAACAAATTATTTTGGTAATGCTGACATTGCGCAACATGCCATGCCCATGAAATCTGTCATTGAAGCTATCAATCTACGCAGTTTAATTCTTCAAAATTTTGAACAGGCATTGCTCACACAAAGTTTAAAAGAACAAGAAGCGCTTATGACATTCACTGTTGTAGGTGGCGGCCCCACAGGTGTTGAACTTGCAGGTGCATTGTGTGAATTAAAAAAACATGTTTTGCCAAACGATTATCCTGAACTTGATTTCAGAAAAATGCGTGTGTTGCTAATTGAAGGCACTAACACTGTTCTGCAGGCAATGAGTAAAGTAAACCAGCATCGTGCCTTAAAATACTTAGATGAATTAGGATGTGAAGTCTGGTTAGAAACGCAGGTGTCGTCTTACAATAGCGAAGAAGTTGTTTTCGAAAACGGCAAAGTGTTGCCAAGTAAAAATTTGATTTGGGCAGCCGGAATTAAAGGTGTTACTATTTCAGGATTAAATAGAGATTCCATCAACAATCGGGGACGGTATATTGTTGACGAATATTGCAAGATAAAAGGATGTGAAAATATTTATGCAATTGGTGATGTTGCCAGTATGCCTACAACAAACTTTGCTAACGGACATCCACAGGTGGCGCCTGTTGCCATTCAGATGGCACAACTGCTTGCTGAAAACATTCAACAGGAACTAAGACACAAGCCACTTAAAAAATTCAACTATTTTGACAAAGGCACTATGGCAACTGTCGGAAGAAATCGTGCAGTAACTGAATCTTTCAATATCCGTTTTGGTGGTTTTGCAGGGTGGTTGGTGTGGATGGCTTTACATTTAATGCTCCTTGTCGGCTTTCGCAACAAGGTTGTGGTATTCATTAACTGGTTGTGGAACTATATTAACTACGACAGGAATATCAGGCTGATTATTCCACCCTATAAAAGGAAGTAGTATTAATTTATATCTGTGACAGCTATTTTAGAATAACAAAATATTCCTTTATCATTCCGGTAACAGAAGGATGTTTCAACTACTCGCCAAACTCAACTGCTGTATTTAGTTTTTGTGATAACAGTTTTAACAAGTTTGATTTTAGTGCATCGTTATTGATTTTCTCAATAACATCACTGGCAAATGTATAATTGAGCAATGCACGGGCATCGCGTTCTCCGATACCACGCGAACGGAAATAAAACAATGCATCTTCGTCTAACTGGCCTGTGGTGGCGCCATGTGAGCATTTTACATCATCTGCATAAATTTCAAGCTGTGGCTTTGCATTCATCACAGCAGTGTTACTCAGCAACACATTCTTGCTACTTTGAAAAGCATTGGTCTTCTGCGCATCTTTTCTAACAAAAATCTTTCCATTAAAAACTCCCTGTGAATGGTCGTCTAAAATATTTTTATATAACTGATTGCTCTCACAGTTTGGACTTGCATGATCTACCACTGTGTGATTATCCACAACCTGATAGCCATCAGCAACAGTGAGTCCGTTAAGGTGGGCACATGCATTGGGTTCACTTAAAATAATCTCGAGGTTGTTACGAACCAAAGCACCTCCCATCGTTACTGTAAAAATATCGAACACAGCTTTACGCTGTACACGGGCATAAACTCTGTTAATGTGGTTGGCATTACTATTCTCATTCTGCTTAATGTCGAATTCAACAACTGCACCTTCACCAATCAGAAACTCTGTTACTGTATTGGTGAGTGATGGAAAATTATTCAGTGAATGATAAGTTGCTATTACCTGAAATGCTGAATTTTTTCCTGCAACAACAATACATTTAGGATGTGCAGCAACGGCTTCATGCTGCGAATCGTTAACATAAAGCAGATGTATTGCCATTGGCATACGACAATTATCAGGAACATGAATCATAATACCACCCTGATGAAAAGCTGTGTTTAATGCATGAAAAGGTTCGTCTTCTGAATTACGTAAAGTCTCTAAATAGAGTTCTGCTTCTTTACTTTCGAGCGAATAAATACTGAAAGGATGCTTGTGGCTTTGATGTCCGGAAAACTCAGAACAATAACGTCCATTGATAAAAGTCAAGTTTACTGTATCACTGCCGGCATCGTAAAATTGTTCCAGATCCGAAGCTTTCAGTGGCGATGCAACCATACAGTGATTATATTTAGTTTCACTGATAGGTTTAAGATTAAGATATTTCCACTCTTCATGTTTTGAATCCGGAAATCCATTCTTTAAAAATTTATTTAAAGCTGCGAGACGCAATTTTTGCAGTCCGTCAACGGGAATATTCTCTTCGGCAATGCTTGTTTCGTTAGTCACAGAAAGTGTATCAACAGATGAGTTCACAATAATCAGGTTTAAATTTCAACTTCTTCTTTTATCCAATCATATCCTTTTTCTTCCAATTCAAGAGCCAGTTCTTTCGGTCCGCTCTTAACAATTTTTCCTTTATACAAAACGTGTACAAAATCGGGAACTATGTAATCGAGCAAACGCTGATAGTGTGTAATAACTATAAAAGATCGTTTTCCGTCACGCAATGCATTAATACCATCAGACACAATTCTGAGTGCATCAATATCAAGACCTGAATCGGTTTCATCAAGTACACACAACTCCGGCTCAAGCATGGCCATCTGAAAAATTTCATTACGTTTTTTCTCTCCTCCACTGAATCCTTCATTAACACTGCGCTGTGTCATGCTTTTATCCATCTTCACCAACTGCATTTTATCTTTCATCAGCTTTAAGAAGTCTTTTGAATCGAGTGCCTCTAAACCTTTCGACTTCCGAACTTCGTTAACAGCAGTTTTCAGAAAGTTGGCATTACTCACTCCCGGTATTTCTATCGGATACTGAAACGCAAGAAATATCCCTTTACGGGCTCTGTCTTCGGGAGAAAGTTCGATAAGACTTTCACCATGATACAATACTTCACCCTCATTAACTTCATACGCTTCGCGTCCAGCAAGTACTGATGCCAACGTACTTTTTCCTGAACCATTAGGTCCCATTATGGCATGTACTTCTCCCGGGTTTACCTGAAGGTTTAATCCGTTTAATATTTCTTTACCTTCAACTGAGGCATGTAGATTTTTAATGTTTAACATACTTTTTAAAAAAAACTTTATTCTTCTGAACTAACTATAATTAAATTTTATCCTACTGATCCTTCCAAAGAAACAGCTAACAGTTTTTGTGCTTCAACAGCAAACTCCATCGGTAACTGATTAAACACTTCTTTGCAATAACCATTTACTATAAGTCCGATTGCATCTTCAGTAGAGATGCCTCGTTGATTGCAATAAAATATCTGATCCTCTCCAACTTTTGATGTTGTTGCCTCATGCTCAACCTTGGCAGTAGGATTTGCACATTCCAGATATGGAAAGGTATGTGCACCACATTTATCACCAAGGAGCAAGGAATCGCATTGCGAAAAATTTCGTGCTTTCTCTGCCTGTTTACCAATACGGACTAATCCACGATAACTATTGTTGCTGCGACCTCCGCTTATTCCTTTACTGATGATGGTACTGCGCGTATGTTTGCCGATATGAATCATCTTTGTACCGGTGTCGGCCTGCTGGTAGTTGTTGGTTAATGCAACAGAATAAAATTCTCCTGTTGAATAATCGCCTTTTAATATTACACTTGGATATTTCCATGTCACTGCACTACCCGTTTCAACCTGTGTCCAGCTGATTTTAGAACGCTCTCCTGCACACAGTCCACGCTTGGTAACAAAATTAAAAATACCGCCCCTTCCATCTTTGTCACCGGGATACCAGTTTTGTACTGTACTATATTTTACCTGTGCATCGGTATGCGCATAAATTTCTACTACTGCTGCATGCAATTGATTCTCGTCACGCTTGGGTGCTGTGCAGCCTTCGAGATAACTAACATAAGCACCTTCATCGGCAATGATTAGTGTTCTTTCAAACTGACCTGTACCAGCTGAGTTTATTCGGAAATAGGTACTCAACTCCATTGGGCAACGAACGCCTTTGGGTATATAACAAAAAGAGCCGTCACTGAAAACGGCACTGTTTAATGCAGCATAAAAATTGTCAGTATAGGGTACTACACTACCCATATATTTTTTTACCAGCTCCGGATGTTCCTGAACAGCTTCACTGAATGATGAAAAAATAATTCCAAGTTTACTTAATTCCTGACGGAAGGTAGTTTTTACACTTACACTGTCTATTACTGCATCAACAGCTACACCGGCAAGGCGTTTTTGCTCTAGTAATGATATTCCAAGTTTATCAAATGTAGCTTTGATTTCCGGGTCAAGTTCATCTAAACTGTTGAGTTGTTTCTTGGGTTTGGGCGCTGAGTAGTAAATGATATCCTGAAAATCAACTTTCGGATAGTTGACATTAGCCCATTGCGGCTCCTGCATTTTTTGCCAGTGACGAAATGCTTTTAATCGAAATTCAAGCATCCACTCCGGTTCTTTTTTCTTGGCTGAAATAAATCTTACAATATCTTCAGACAATCCTTTGGGAGCATTCTCTGATTCAATGTTACTTACAAATCCCCACTTATACTCGCCACTTGTTACCTCATCTATTATTTTTAAATCTTCGCTCACTGTTTTACAAAATTTGTTTATTTAGATTATTTCTAAAATTAATTATTGGATAAAAAAAATTTACCTACATAGTTTATACTGCAAAACTTTCTCCGCAACCACAGGTTCTTGATGCATTTGGGTTATTAAACTGAAACCCTTTGCCATTTAAACCATCTGTGTAATCGAGTTCTGTACCTACTAAATACAAAAACGATTTTCTGTCGCACACTATCTTTATTCCTTTATCTTCAAACACTTTATCTTCCGGTTTTAGCTCTGTATCAAAAACCAACATATAGGTTAAACCAGAACATCCGCCCCCTTCTACTCCAACACGAATAAATGCATCTGCAGGCTTGTTTTCCGCCTGCATTAAACTTAAGGCTTTTGATTTGGCTTTTTCAGTTACTGTTATCATTTTCAAGTACTTATAAAAGTGGTGCAAAGATAGGTTTAATTGCTGTTATAGTCAACAATTACATGTGATAAAAGTTTATCAAAGTTGATTCATAACCAGATTTTTACTTTTGTCGCATTCAATAAAGAATTATGAATCATGTTTGAAAACGCAAACAACCGCACAGAGTTAAGTAGTTTAGGTGAGTTCGGGCTTATCAGGCACCTGCAAAAAGCCGTTGAAATCAACAATAAAGAAACACTGAAAGGTATTGGTGATGATGCTGCTGTAATTAGCTTAGATAGTGATGAAAATGTTCAGCTTATTACTACTGATATGCTGCTTGAAGGTGTACACTTTGACCTTGTTTACTGTCCGCTAAAACATTTGGGTTATAAATCGGTAGTAGTAAACCTTTCTGATATTTACGCCATGAATGGCATGCCCAAACAAATTGTTGTGGGAATAGGCTTAAGTAACCGCTTTTCACTCGAAGCCATTGAGGAACTTTATAGTGGAATGTTGCTTGCATGCAAACATTATGGTATTGATTTGATTGGTGGTGATACTACCAGTAGCCGCAGTGGTTTAGTGATTTCAATTACTGCCATTGGTACAGCAAAAAAATCTGATGTTGTTTACAGAAACGGTGCTCAGGAAAATGATTTGATTTGTGTTAGTGGTGATCTTGGTGCTGCATACCTGGGTCTGCAACTGCTCAACCGCGAAAAGAAAGTTTTTTTAGACAGCCCCGGTGTGCAACCCGATTTTCAAGGTAATGATTATTTGCTTGAGCGACAGTTAAAGCCCGAAGCAAGGAAAGAAATAGTTGAAATATTGAAAAAAACAGGAGTAAAACCTACTGCCATGATTGACATCAGCGATGGGTTGGCTTCTGAAATTATGCACATCTGTACACAGTCAGACAAAGGCTGCACAATCTATGAAGCTAAAGTTCCTATTGATGAAAAAACTTATAACCTTGCACGTGAGTTTCATTTAGATCCAACAGTATGTGCCATGAACGGTGGTGAAGATTACGAACTGTTGTTTACTATCAACCAAAAAGATTTTGAAAAAATTAACAGTGCAGCTGATATATCCATTATCGGTCACATCACTGCCAAGGAGGATGGCTATTATATGCTTGATAAATCAGACCGAAAAGTAGCATTGAAAGCACAAGGCTGGGATGCATTAAAATCATAAAAAATATTACTATGAGTCAAAAAAACTACCGCATACTTTGCTGGAATGTCAATGGCATTAGGGCCATTTGGAAAAAAGGATTTCCTGAATGGTTAACAAAAGAAATGCCCGATGTATTATGTCTTCAGGAAACCAAGGCACAACCGGAACAATTGGATGATGAAATAAAAAATTTCAGTGGCTATAAAAGTTATTTTTTTTCTGCACAGAAAAAAGGATACAGTGGCGTTGCTATCTACACCAAACATGAGCCATTGAAAGTAAGATATGGATTAGATGATGATACCTTTGATGTAGAAGGACGTTGTATTGAAATGGAGTTTGAAGATTTTGTATTATACACTGCATACTTTCCTAATGGTGGTCGTGGTCCCGAACGGGTTAAGTATAAATTGGATTTCTATGATTCGCTTTTTCAGAGAGCAGAAAACATGAGAAAGAAAAATAAAAACATTGTCATTTGCGGAGACTATAATACTGCACACAAGGAAATAGATTTGGCACGACCGAAAGAAAATTCAAAGACAACAGGGTTTTTGCCAATAGAACGCGAATGGATTGATAAAATAATTGATATGAAGTATGTAGATATTTTCAGAGAGTTCAATAAAGAAGCAGGGCAATACACCTACTGGGATCAGATTACACGTGCCCGCGACCGAAATGTAGGCTGGCGCATAGATTACTATATGATTTCTGAAGAACTTCGTAAATACGTGAAAAGCGCACCAATACACATGAATGTTATGGGCAGCGATCATTGTCCAATTGAATTGAATTTGTCTTTCTGACAATACTTTCAAAAAACTATCACACTTTATAAAAACAATTTGTTGACAAACATTATTGCACGGCTTATCAGGTTACGTGCATGAGGTGGATAAGGCTGATAGCCATTCTGAAGATAAGAGTTTACCAAAGAATATTTTCTGTCAGCCATAAAAACGGGTTTCACCTTTACGAAGTAGTAAAGCAGATAAGTCATCATTGCTCCATAAGCAGAGCCTATGATAAATCCGATTACTACATTTCTGTCTATTTTTATAGCCAGTATCAACCCCCAAAGCGCAAAGAATAACTTTAGTACTCTGCCAATGGTATGATATACCTGTGCATAATGACTTCTGGGAATATAAATGTTGTGTTTGGTGTTGACTAAATATTTTCTGTTTGTTCCTCCTTTCTCGGCATTATACCATAATGAAACCTGTAAAGGTTTTCCGTCTGCAAACTTATCAGGAGAAAAAAAACATTTGCCAGGCGCAACCTGAATAAATTGAGATGTGGTGAAAAAGGTTTTACCAAATAATTTAATGGCAGCACGATTAATTGTAAAATTACCTGTTCGCTTTGCTGCCAGTACATATCGAATTGTTGTTTCCCGTGCATTTTTTCCCGACCGATATACGTCTTGAAATGACACAAATGGTTTGCCGGCTATATAAAAATCACGCAAATCAGGCTTTTGCATAAATCGCCCTTCACCGGTATAGGTAAATGTCAACTCAAACTCTTCGCACACTTTTACATTATTACTGCTGACATACATTTCGAAATAATGGTTAAACTGATCGGCATTGCTGCGCGAATAACTTTGATATTGCTTATCAAAATTTCTTCTTTTCTCGGTGTCTGTCAGTAAGGCATAAGCCTCATTCAATTCTCTGAAAAGTTCCTCAGCTTGATCGTTGCTGTTGCGGTCAGGGTGCAGTTCGAAGGCTTTTTTACGATAAGCCCGCTTGATCTCCTCCGGTGTAGCCGAATAAGATACGCCCAAAATGATATATGGATCTTTCTGCATTTAGTGCCTGTGGGTAACGATTAAACAATATTGAACATTTTTGTGTTAGTTTGCAACTGTTTTTCAGCATTTATTTATAACAATACTTTATTTGAAAAATTATTTTAAAATACTTCGATTCGTAAAACCTTATTGGGGCTATGCATTATTGAATGCATCATGCAACATTTTATCGGTTCTGTTTTCATTTTTTTCACTAACGTTAATTGCTCCCTTTCTTGATTTATTGTTTCTGAAAGATGATAACTTTTATTTAGAGAAAATGGCTGCGGGGAAACCGGAGTTTCATTTGTCAACAAAGGCTATTGTTGATAGTTTCTATTATTATCTTACTGAGATGATAACTGACCCCAACAGAGGTAAGCAATATGCGTTAATGTTTATTTGTATTGCAGTGGCTGTGATGTTTTTTCTTAAAAACCTGTTTCGCTATTTAGGTCAGTTTTTTATATCCCCTATCAGAAACGGTGTTGTAAAAGATATTCGTACCGAAGTACATAAAAAGATAATGCGGTTGCCTTTATCATGGTTTGGCAATGAAAGAAAAGGTGATATCATCACCAGAGTTACCTCTGATGTGCATGAAGTAGAATGGAGTGTAATGAGTTCTTTGGAAGTGGTTTTCCGTGACCCGTTCAACATATTCCTGTTTTTGGGAATGATGATTTTTATTAGTGCCAAACTCACAGTTTTCGTTTTCATTCTACTTCCAATAGTTGGTTTTATAATTGGACGAATAGGTAAAAGTCTAAAACGTACATCTGCAAAGAGCAAAGAAAAACTTGGTCTATTAATTTCAATTATTGAAGAAACTCTTTCCGGTCTGCGTATTATTAAAGCCTTCAATGCAGAAAATTTTATGTCAGAAAAATTTTCGAAAGTAAATGAGCAATACAATACCATTGCCATCCGTGCATTACGTAAAACAGATTTATCATCACCGCTGAGCGAGTTTTTAGGTACGGTAACTTTAATGATTGTAATGTATTTTGGAGGTATGCTTGTGTTGGAAAAAGATGCATTATTATCTGCCTCAGCATTTATAACTTACATTGCACTGTTTTCGCAGATTATACCACCTGCAAAATCTTTCACTCAGGCATTTTACAATATTCAAAAAGGGCTTGCTTCTGCCGACAGAATATTTGCTGTTTTAGAAGCAGAAGAAAGTATTAAAGATCATCAGTCGGCAGAAACAATTAAGTCATTCAATGATAAAATTGAATACCAAAATATTTCTTTTGCTTACAGAAAAGGTGATGAGGGTTATGTCTTAAAAAATGTAAGTTTTACTATTGATAAAGGAAAAACTATTGCATTGGTGGGCCAATCAGGATCAGGCAAAACAACATTGGCAGATTTATTGCCTCGCTATTATGACGTTGATGCAGGTGCATTACTTATTGACGGCACAGATATCAGAAAATTGCAATTGCATACCATCAGAAGTTTGCTGGGTGTTGTATCGCAGGAACCTATTCTTTTTAACGATACTATTTATAATAACATTGTTTTTGGCATGAGCAATGCAACAGAAAAAATGATTGAAGAAGCTGCAAGAGTTGCCAATGCACATGAGTTTATTATGCAATTACCGGAAGGGTATCAGACAAATATTGGTGACAGAGGCAGTAAACTCTCCGGTGGACAGCGGCAAAGAATTAGTATAGCACGCGCTGTACTAAAAAATCCACCCATTTTGATTCTAGACGAAGCTACATCTGCATTAGATACAGAAAGCGAAAAGTTGGTTCAGGATGCGCTGACAAGCCTGATGAAAAACCGAACAGTATTGGTGATTGCACACAGACTGAGCACCATACAACATGCCGATGAAATTATTGTTTTGCAAAAAGGAGAAATTGTACAGCGAGGCACACATGCCCAACTTGCAAATGTTGAAGGAGTATATAAAAAGCTTTACGAACTACAAGGCTTAAGTTCCTGAACGAGCTTTTACTTCCCTGCCAACCACTGTTTAAAAACTCCACTGCGCTCCGTACTAACTATCGTATCCTGAGTGGTTGATGGATGAAGTGTGAGCTTAACTCTTGATTTAGAAACGACATTCATTTTCTGAATAGCTTTAAAGTTTACGATAAACTGTCTGTTAATTCTGAAGAATACAGCCGGATCAAGAATCAACTCAAGCTCGTCTAAGTTGTAATCAATAATAAATGATTCTCCATTAAAAGTACAAAGATTACTTATCTTATTCTCTGTGAAAAAATAAGCAGCTTCTTCAATTTCTACTGTCTTTATAGTATCTGCAAAACGAATTACAATACGCTTCTGAAAACCTTTTTTTTCTTGTAACAGCGTCTGTAACAAAACATCATAATTAACTCCGGAAGTTGAGTCTGAAAACCAATTCTCATATTTCTGTATTGCAGTTTTTAGCTCTTCTCTTTTTACAGGCTTTAATAAATAATCAATTCCGTTGTTTCGAAATGCTTCTATTGCATATTCATCATAAGCCGTACTGAATATAACCGGAAGCTTTACAGTGTGACTTTTAAAAATTTCAAAACTCAATCCATCTGCAAGCCTGATGTCTGAAATAATAAGATCGAAACTTTTATTCTGCTTCATAAATTCCTTTCCGGAACGTACCGAGTCAATTACTGAAACAATCTCAACATCTGTACTAACCTCATTAAGGAGTTTAATCAGTCTGCGTGCGGCCGGCTCTTCGTCTTCAAAAATTACTATCTTCATTACTCGCGAATAATCAATGGCAATGATACAACAAAATATTCTTGTGATGATTCAATCTGTACAGTTTTATCTGTGAGCAAACGATAACGTGCTATAATATTACGAAGTCCGGTTCCTGTTGATTCATCTTTATTCATTTTGGGGTTGGTATTATTACTGATGATTATTCTTGAATCGGAAAACGAAACCTTTACTTTCAGGTTTTTTTCTTTGGAAATCTCATTGTGTTTAATTGCATTCTCGAGTAATAATTGCAACACCATTGGAACAACATACCTGTCATCATAAAGGCTGTGTTCGTCAACTAAAAGTTGCAAATTTGAACCAAATCTTTTTTGTTGAATAAAATAAAATGCTTTTACAATTTTAATTTCCTCAGATAGTTTTATAGTATCTTTATCCTTGTAAGTAACAATGTTTCTGAAAAAGGCAGAAAGGTTTTCTACATACTCAACTGCATGTTCTTTGTCATGCTCAATAATATCTATGAGTGTGTTAAAACTATTAAACAGGAAATGTGGGTTCACTTGATTGCGTAATGTCTCAAACTGAAACCTGATGGAATCGTTTTTTAGTTGCTGCAACTTTTTCATTCTTGCATCCCTGAGTCTGATAAAAAAGTAAACCAATAAAATAGTAAGTAGAACACTTATAATGTAAAACCAATCCTCACTCCAAAATGGCTTTTTTATTTCAAACGAAAAANNACGTCCTTCGTTTCAATCCAGTCAGAGTTTAAACCGTCTAACTTATACTGATAAAGAATTCTTCCGGGATTGGTGAACCACGTTGCAGCATATTCAAATGAAATTGTGTTCTCATTGTGTCTGAACACAGGCATCATTCCTGAATAATTTCTGAAAATCGGTTGTATCATGTTTAATTTACTCAACTGCGGAACAGTATTTTGTTTCAGCAACTTTGGATCTAATACTACCATACCTTTGGCTGAGCCAAACCAAATTCTTCCGAGACTATCTTTAGCTACAGAATTAATGTCAGGGTTCAGGTTATCGAGATTATTTTCTGTTCCAAGATACATAACTGAACCTGTCTTATAATTCAGTATATCAATGCCTCTTTTATTGACCATTGCAATACTGCTATCGTCAAGCACAGCAATACTTGTTATATTCAAATCGCGGATTCCATTGGAGCGGTTATATAATTTATAACTGTCACCATTAAGACAAACAATTCCTTCATCAGCAACACTAAACCATATTGCATCATTCTTATCACCCGTTATTGAATATACTGTTTTACCTTTAAACTTCCCCTTAAAAGGAGTAACAAACTTATCTCTATCTAACAACACTATTCCGTTCTGATCGGTACCGAACCAAAAACGTCCTTTTACATCACGATAAACACAATAAACATAGTAATTTCCCAACAGTGATTCATGAGAAAAACTTCTGATTTTACTCTGAAGATTGTCAGTATTTAAATTTTTCGTTTCAATTAAGACAGCACCTCCAAATGTTCCAAGCCAAACATTTTTTTCATTACCATTAATATATAAAATACTGCTATAATCAAATGGGACTTCTATTTTCTTAATTTCATTCTTTGAAGGATTTATCCTGAAAACACCACTACCCAAGGTGCCCACCCATATATACTTTTCTTTATCAATATATAAACCGGAAACATCAATATTTTTTTCTGATGGGAGAATTGTCCATTCTTTTACTGTTGATGTATTAAATGATATGAGCATAACTTTGTTTTTAATACTCATTACCATTTGATTGCTATCAAGAAAAGTGACTTCATGAACATTTTTAATATCAACTCCGCTATATTGATCTAAAAATGTCAGCCATTGTCCATGTGAACGATATAAACCACGGTCAGTTGCAAGCCACACATTATTTTGATGATCTATTGCTACTGAATAGACAGTGCTAAAAAATTTATCTGACTGTTGTTTGAAAGAAAAAATATTTTCTTCAGGACGTCTGCAATATAATAGTCCCCCGGATTCCGTTGCCATCCAAATTTCATGTGTTAGTCTGTTTAGAATAATGTCATTTACTGCACCATATTTCCAAACTGAATCTTCTTGTTGTTTTAGAAATTTATTCTGTTTAATATCAAAGATGCATAATCCGTTTTCCTGTGTACCTAATAGTAATTTTGAATTTTCAATAATTATTTTTTTTACTATATTATCACACAATCCATCAGCAGCCTGAAGTTTACGGAGAACTTTCTTTTCTTTATTTGATGTACACAACGACAGTCCCTGATCCGTTCCAATCCAAATATTACCGGATTTATCAAGGGCTGAAGTGTAGCAGAAGTCATCACTTAACCCATCTTCTGTTCCTATATGATAAAACTTTTTATCCTTAAAATAATACACTCCATTACCTGCTGTCGTAAACCATTTAATACCATTGCCATCATCATTGATTGATGTAATGGCAACTGCTGTCTTTAGTGCAAATACTTTGATTATTTTTAATATATCATCTTCAACGAAGCCAATTTTACCATCCTTGGTACCTACCCAAATTACTCCCGTAGCATCTTCAAATAATGCCGTTACGTTACTTTTTATCGTATCATTGACTGCAAGCAAATGATGATTGTTTCCATCACTACGGTAAAGGCCATCTGAAGTACCAGCCCAAAGAAATCCGTTCTTACAAAACAATAAAGCATTGACAGTTAAGTTTGGTGAATCTCTGTTTAACGAAATTTGTTTATAAAAAGAATTCTGCCCGTTTACAGTTTGTACAATTAAGAACAGAAAAACAATAATTCTTTTCATTTACGTCTTAATGTGGCTTTTACCTGTACCAAAACTTCGTTGGCTATTTTATCCTGAACAACACGAGGTACTTTTATCTTATGATCTTTTAAGGGAACACTAAAAACAGATAAAATAGTTATGCCATTTCCCTGAACAGAAATTTTTGACTTAATAATTCTTTCCTGTTCAACACCATGAATTATTAGTTTGCCTTTGGCTCTAATGGTTTTTTCATTGGGTTTAGAAATATCAACATCTTCAATAATCTTGCCTGTGAAAGTTGCTACAGGAAATTTATCACTTTCCATATAACGATCAAGAAAGTGCTCTCTTTGTAATTCGGCATTGAATCCTTTAAAAGAATTGATGGGAATTAAAAACTCAAATATTTTCTTTTGAAAATCAATCATGGCTTCCAACTTTTGAGATTTAGCATCAATTAATTCAAGTTTGGCCTCGCTGCGAAAAAACACTTCGCCATTAGTACTGTAATATACCAACTGCCCATTAACCTTGACAGAAAAGATCAAAATAAAAAACAATATTGTTAAAACACCACCTTGTTTCATTAAAACAAAAATATTAATCTCTATGGATATTACCATAGTTTACTTTAATGCCCTAAATTTGTGTTTTTGATGATTGATTATGTATTCTGAACAAAGTCATAAATTCCACGGTCAGCTATTTAAGTATGCAACGGAGAGCGTTGTTGTAACCAATTCAAAAGGAATCATTGTAACAGTAAATCCTTCGGCATTAAAACTCTTTGGATACACTGAGAATGAAATTATAGGTCAGAAAATTGAAAAGTTAATGGCTTCACGTTTTGAAGCATCACATCAATTGCACAGAGAAGGTTTTAATAAAAATCCACATAATCGTGCTATGGGAATTGGCCTCGATTTGTATGCAATGCGTAAAGATGGCAGTGAATTTCCGGTAGAAATAAGTCTGAGTCCTTTTTCTTTAAATGACGAATCGTATGTTATGGCATTTATTATTGACATAACAGGCAGAAGAAAAGTACAGGCACAAATGCTTGAACAGAAACATCAACTTGAAGAAATTACGCGCGAGTTAAAACAAACAAATGAAAGACTGGAAGCTAAGGTTCTTGACCGTACAAAAGTGTTGGAAGAAGCATTGAATGAAATTGAAAAATCAAGAAAAGAATTAAGTGAAGCACTTGAAAAAGAAAAAGAATTGAATGAACTCAAGTCAAGGTTTCTGTCAATGGCATCGCATGAGTTTCGTACACCGCTAACAACTATACTTTCATCTGCATCTCTCATTACTGCTTATGCCGAAAAAGATCAACAGGATAAACGAATCAGGCACGTTGAAAGAATAAAATCTGCTGTCAACAATCTGAATGATATTTTAAGTGACTTTCTTTCTCTCAGTAAAATTGAAGAAGGAAAAACCAAGACCGACTATGAAGTATTCAATCTGCAAAATATAGTAAGTGAGATTATCAATGATTTGGCTACTATCAAAAAACCGGGACAAGCCATTAATTATGTGCATACAGGAAAAAATGAAGTGTTGCTCGACCCAAGGTTGATCCGGAATATTGTTATTAATATTCTTTCCAATGCCATTAAATTTTCTGATGAAGGTAAACTCATTGAAATAAAATCAAACATTGGTGATAATAAAACTGTACTTGAATTTAAAGATCAGGGCATAGGAATCAGCAAGGAAGATCAGCAACATTTATTTGAACGCTTTTTCAGAGGGTCGAATGCTACCAACATACAAGGTACAGGTCTTGGCTTAAATATTGTTGCCCGATATGTTGAGTTGATGAACGGTGTAATTGAAACCGAAAGTGAATTAAATAAAGGAACTGCTTTTAAAATTACTATTCCCTGCTAATAATGAATATTTCTAATCCTACAATTTTTAAAGGGCATGGCAGTGCTGTGTATTGTCTGTTATCAAAAAATAAAAATGCATTTTATTCAGGCAGTGGTGACCATCATCTCATTGAATGGAATATCGAAAATCCAGACAAAGGCACTGTTGTTGCAATTCTACCGGCAGGTATTTATAGTTTAATTGCTCATAACCATTTACTAATTGCAGGCTGTGGCAATGGCGAAGTACATTGTATTAATACACAAAGTGCAACTGCTTTATCAAAAGCACATTTGCATAATAGTTATGTTTTTGATTTATGTTTTTACAATCAATTTCTCTTTACGGCAGGTGGTGATGGACAAATAATTAAAACAGACTTGCAGTTGAATAAACATGATTCCATTCACTTAGGTGACTTTAAAATCAGAAAACTTTTACCACATCCTGACGGGCAACATCTTATTGCAGGTTGTGGTGATGGTACAATCAGAATACTAAATGTAAATACTTTGAAAGAAGAACAAATTGTTTCTGCTCACACTAAAGATTTTTCTGTNNATTGCTGCTCACAACTATGCTATTTATGCTATTGCATTTAACCCCTCAGGAAAATTAATGGCAACAGCCAGTCGTGATAAAAAAATAAAAATCTGGAATGATGATTTAACTTTTATTTCTCGTATTGAAGAACATCCTGCAGGTCATAAAAATTCTGTAAACACACTTTGTTGGCTCTCAGATACAGAGCTAATCACTACGGGTGATGACAGATGCATAATGTTATGGCATCTTAGTGCATCATAAATAATTACCCCTCTTTATGCGCNNCCTATGGCATCAATAAATTTTAACTCAGCTGCCAGAATCTCTTCCGGCTTACGGCCACTAAGCACTTTAATGAGTAAAGCAATCTCTCCTTTCACAAAAACAGAGTCGCTGTCGGCTTCAAAAAAAAGCAAACCATCTTTTTCATAGGCATTGAGCCACACACTGCTCTGGCAGCCTTTAATTTTATACTCATCTTTTTTAAACTGCTCGTCTAATGCCGGCAGTTGTTGCCCCAGTTCAATGATGTATTCGTACTTCTGTGTCCAATCGTCAAACAATTCAAAGTCTGCAATAATTTCTTCCTCCACCGCCTGTATATTTTCCTGCTGCATGGCTATTTCTTTTGTTTCTTTTGTTCTTTGGCCCACTCATCTTTTAAAGTCACTGCACGGTTATATATTCTTTTGGCCGAAGTGCTGTACTTGTCTTCTACAAAATAGCCCAATCTTAAAAACTGAAAACGCTCTCCTTTTTCATGCCCCAACAAATCGGGTTCTACTTTGGCATTACTAAAAATTTGCAAGGATTGCGGGTTGATAAACTTTTTAAAATCATCGTCCTGAGCATCGGGTGCCTCCACAGTAAATAATTTATCATACAGGCGCACCTCTGCTGTGACGGCAGTGGCTGCATTTACCCAGTGTATCACACTCTTTACTTTCAAGCCTGACTGATCATTTCCACTTTTACTTTCAGCAACGTAGGTACAATGAATCTCCTTGATGGTTCCATCATCATGCTTAACCACATTTTCGCACTTGATGATGTAGGCATGTTTTAGTCTCACCATGCCTCCCGGTGTTAGTCTGAAAAATCCTTCACCGGCATGCTCCATAAAATCATCCTGCTCTATAAAAATTTCTTTGCTGAATGCTACATCACGATAGGTTTTCTCTACTGCTTCCGGATTGTTTTCTGCTTTCAAAATTTCTGTCTTACTTTCATCGTAGTTCAGCAACACTACCTTCAATGGATTGATAACTGCCATTGTTCTTACAGCAACTTTATTCAGATGCTCGCGAAGGCATGATTCCAGCAGGTTAAAATCAGTAACATTTTCGCGTCTTGAAATTCCTGCCACTTCAGCAAAGTTGCGGATACTTTCAGGTGTATAACCACGTCTGCGTACACCACTGATGGTAGGCATGCGCGGATCGTCCCAACCGTCAACAATATTTTCGTTTACCAATTGCAGTAACTTACGCTTACTCATGACCGTATAGCTGATGTTGCGTCTGGCAAACTCAAACTGCCTGCTGGGATAAATCTTTAACTTCTCAATAAACCAATTGTACAAAGGCTTATGTACTTCAAACTCCAATGTACAAATACTGTGTGTGATGTTTTCAATGGAGTCACTCTGTCCATGTGCAAAATCATACATGGGATAGATGCACCAATTATCACCTGTACGATGATGGTGGGCATGTTTGATACGGTACATCAGCGGATCGCGCAGGTGCATGTTGGGCGATGCCATATCAATTTTGGCACGCAATGTTTTTTCGCTTTCTTTAAACTCTCCTTTACGCATGCGCTCAAACAACTGCAGGTTTTCATCTACAGTTCGGTTGCGGTAGGGCGAGTTTTTTCCTGGCTCTGTGGGTGTTCCTTTGCCGGCTGCAATTTCTTCGGCAGTTGAGTCGTCAACATATGCAAGTCCGTTCTTGATCAAAGTTGTGGCAAACTCATACAGTTTTTCAAAATAATCACTGGCATAAAATTCATTAGCCCATTCAAAACCCAGCCACCGTATATCTGCTTTAATACTCTCTACATACTCTGTATCTTCTGTCACGGGATTGGTATCATCAAAACGCAGATTGGTTTTGCCTCCAAATCGCTTTGCTATGCCAAAATTCAGACAGATGGACGANNGTCAATCATTTCTTCCAGAAAATTCATGGTTTTTTTTTCGGTTTTTGGAGCCTCTGACATATTTCTAAAATTGAAAAGCAAAGGTATGTAAAAGCAATTGTATGTGTTTTATGGGTAACGGCATGTGGAATTCCAAGAAAAAAGTGGACAAATTATTAGCCTCGTGCAGCATGTTTGATTTTGTTGTTTAATAATAGTTGATGTTCTAAAATAGTTAAGTTGTTTAATTGTTTGTGGCGTCTTACGGTGTTGTAAAAAGTTTCAATGTACTCAAAAATGGAAAGCTCGGCTTGTTGCCTGCTCCGGCATTGGTGTAAAAGTGAATGGGCTGGTCAAGTTCGTGTTTGATGTTTAAATCGGGGCTTCCCGGTGTGGTGTTCCAACCGACAAAATCCGTTGGAGATAAGAAGGTATTAGAACCCGTTGATACTTGTGCAAAGGTTTTATTGCTTAATAAAACCCAAAAGCATATTAATGCTGTTAAAATTTTACTTTTCATCTTTTTAAAGTTTAATAAATTTATAATAATATATGTTGTTATTGTGAGTTTTTAATTTTAAATAATATATCCCTGATTTTAAATTACCAAGATTCAATTCTATAAGATTAGTATTTAAGTTACTCATTCTATTCATGGGTTGCCCTGTAATACTAATAACAGAAACATCTTTAAAATAAAATTCATCGGCAACTATTTTCAATCGTTCCTTTACAGGATTTGTGAAATTAATCTTTGAGAAATTAACACTTTCATCATTTACATTAGTTGTAGTATCTTCCATTACTGCTATGTCATCAATATAATAATAAGCATATGATACAGGAGGTATGTAAATTGTGTCCGTATTCGTGTCATCAAAAAAATTGCCCACGGTAATATAGACATAATCGGAATCGGCAATAAAACTACTTTCAATATGAACCCAATTAAGAGTATCTGTAATTATTGAATCAGTACAAAACTGAGAATAATTGCCAACAGGTGCAGGATTACTCAAATTATAATTAATGGTGCTGAATAACAGTCCTATTTTATTACAAGATAAATTAACAAATGAATTTGCTAATGAAAGATAATAGGAAACCTTGTATTTAGTGCCTGTAATTAATGGATGAATTAACTGACAGGTAAAATATTCTCTATAATTTGCACCAACACGAGAATAAGCAGCAAACCCGCAATATGCTGTTCCACTATGTGCATATTGATAACCAGCCATATTATACGGCACAGAAGAACCATCTGTTATGAAAGCACATTCATTAAAATAATTAGGGCTTTCTCTGCTCACGTACCATCCGGAAGCATTACCTAATTGATTTGCATTATGAGGGCACGCTATGGTATCTTCAAAACTTGGGTTAGGCACTAAATTAATTTGTGCATTGCATAAGCTGCAAGCAAAAGTTAACATAAGAAGTATAAGTTTTTTCATCACCTTTAATTTTTTGTTATTTGATTTAACTGTTCTTTTAGTTTGGCTATTTCATTTTTTAGTTCGTTGAGCATGGCTGTTACATCTTGCTTTTGGTTTTCGTTGGCTATGATGAGTTGTTTGGTGGTTATGGTGCCGTTTACTTCTAATTCACATTTGCAAAACGTAAACGATGTGGTATGGCGAAGGCGGCTGTGTATGTAGAAAAGCGCAGCCTACGCTTAAAGCGCGCGAAACGTGCAAGTGTTTCTGTTGTAATCATGGTAGTTTAGTTTAATTTACAGAATTGTAAAAGTAAAACAATTCAATTCAAATTATCAAATTTTTCAGAAATTTCTTTTTACTAGAAGTTTACTCCCTCTTGTCCTTTTCTGAAGCTAAAGCTTGTGGGTAATAAACGAAGATGTTTTTCTTTTTACTTTTTCCCTTGATGGAAATAATAACAATAAAAATACTTTTTGAAAAACCGCTACAAAAGTGTGCTTACACGGCTGCATGTTGATGGCAGACAAGTGCTGGTATGTACATAAGATGCGTACTAAAAAATATCAGAAGGTGCGTTTGTGGCGTGGCTTATACCTACGATATAACTTGCATGCTAGTCCCACTCACACAATTATGCCTTTCAGGCGAGATTTGTTAAACTTAAGAATCTACTATCTTCTCAACTTATCAACTGCCTTTTTCACTCCCTGCACCAATGTTTCCGTCTCGGCAAGGGTGTTGTAAAATAAAAAGGAAGCGCGTATAGTACCGGGAATATGAAAACGCTGCATCACAGGCTCTGTACAATGGTGCCCGGTGCGTACTGCAATACCCAATGTATCTAAATACATGCCTGCATCCATAGCGTTAACGCCTTCGATGATAAAAGAAACCACACTGGTTTTTTGATGGGCTGTGCCAATAAGCTGCACGCCATCCATTTCGGAAAGCGCATTTGCAGCCTTTTCTGCAAGCATAATTTCATGGTTTACTGCGCCAATGCGGTCTAAGTTATTCAGGTAATCTATGGCAGCACCAAATGCAATAACATCTGCAATATTGGGTGTGCCGGCTTCAAAACGAAAAGGAATATCGTTGTAGGTTGTTTTCTCAAAACTCACACTTTTAATCATGTCGCCACCACCGCGATAGGGCGGCATGCTGTTCAGTAAATTTGTTTTACCATAAAGCACTCCTACACCTGTTGGTCCCAGCATTTTATGTGCAGAAAAACAAAGAAAATCACAATCCAGCTTTTGTACATCTACCGGCTCGTGCACCACAGCCTGTGCAGCATCTATCAGTACAGGAACTGTTTTCCCGGTTTTCTTCTCGTGCTGGCGAACGGCATGAACAATGGCTGCAACAGGATTGACCGTACCTAATGAGTTGGAGGTATGAACCACTGCTACAATTTTTGTTTTGCCGGAAAGCAACTTTTCAAATTCAGGCATCACTAACTCTCCGTCATCGTTCATGGGAATGACCTTGAGTACTGCCTTTTTATCCAAGCAAAGCATCTGCCACGGAACAATGTTGCTGTGGTGCTCCATTGCAGAAATAATAATTTCGTCACCTTCGCTTATTTGTTGACGACCCCATGTGGCAGCAACCAGGTTAATGGCATCGGTAGTGCCTGAGGTAAAAACCACCTCTTCTTCACTTGCAGCATTGATAAAATCTTTAACTTTTATCCGTACATTATCATAGGCCTGCGATGCCGCTTGCGACAGATAATGCACCCCGCGGTGTATGTTGGCATTGTACTGAGAATAATACTTGACCAGGGCATCAATCACCGGTTGAGGCTTTTGCGAAGTTGCCGCATTATCCAGATATACCAAAGGTTTACCATAAACACTTTGCGACAGCACAGGAAAATCTTTTCTGATGCTCTCTGCATCAAAGGTAACTGTTGCGGTTTTTGTCAAGCTACTCATCACACCATTATGTTAAACATCAAAACGGATACCTTGTGCCAATGGCAGGCTGGTACCAAAGTTGATGGTGTTGGTCTGTCTGCGCATATAGGCTTTCCAGGCATCGGAGCCTGACTCTCTTCCTCCACCGGTTTCTTTTTCACCACCAAATGCTCCTCCTATTTCTGCTCCAGAAGTTCCGATATTGACATTGGCAATGCCACAATCAGAGCCGGCAGCTGACAAGAACAACTCCATCTCTCTCATATTGCCGGTGAATATGGAAGACGACAACCCTTGCGGCACATCATTCTGCATGGCAATAGCTTCTTCAATGGTTTTGTATTTCATCACATACAATATGGGCGCAAAGGTTTCTTCCTGTACAATCTTAAAGTTGTTTTGTGCTTCAATCACACAAGGTTTAACATAACATCCCGACTCATAGCCTTCACCTGAAAGCACACCGCCTTCAACCAAAACTTTTCCGCCTTCGGCTTTTGCTTTTTCAATAGCATTCAAATAATCCTGCACAGCACCTTTATCAATCAATGGTCCTACGTGGTTGGATGCATCTAATGGGTTGCCAATCTTTAATTGTGCATAAGCATTCTTTATCACATCAAGGGTTTTGTTGTAAACGCTTTCGTGAATAATCAATCTTCGTGTTGAAGTGCAACGCTGCCCTGCAGTACCCACAGCACCAAAAACAGAACCTATAAGAACCATATTCAAATCTGCATTTTCAGAAACTATAATTGCATTGTTTCCTCCCAGTTCAAGAATGGTACGTCCAAAACGTTCGGCAACAGTTTTAGAAACATGTCGCCCAATGCGTGTGGAACCTGTAAAAGAAACTAATGGTATGCGTTTGTCATTATTGATTAAGTCGCCCGATTCATTACCTATCACCAAGCAGCTTACCCCCTCCGGAATGTTGTTTCTTTTCAAAACTTCTGACACAATATTCTGGCAGGCAATGGCACACATAGGAACTTTTGAGCTGGGTTTCCAAATACACACATCACCACAAACCCATGCCAGCATGGAGTTCCAGCTCCATACAGCCACAGGAAAGTTAAAGGCTGAGATTATACCTACCACACCCAAGGGATGCCATTGTTCGTACATACGGTGCATGGGTCGCTCGCTGTGCATGGTAAGTCCATAAAGCTGACGTGATAAACCCACGGCAAAATCGCAGATATCAATCATTTCCTGTACTTCGCCCAGTCCTTCCTGAAGGCTTTTACCCATTTCAAAAGAAACCAATTTTCCTAAAGGCTCTTTGTACTTACGAAGTTCATCACCAATCTGTCGCACTATTTCTCCACGCTTAGGTGCAGGCATTAATCGCCATACTTTAAATGCCTCTTCGGCAGTTTGCATTACGGCAGCATAATCATCAGCAGTAGCTGTTTGCACACTGCCTATCTTCTGACCATCAACCGGTGAGTAGGAATCAATCACCTTCCCTTTGGTGGTCAACCATTTACTGCCTGTAGCTGCGCCCTTGTTGTTTTCTGCAATACCTAATTGTTTTAGCACCTGTGCAATGCCAAAATCTTTTTCAACCAATGTTTCTTTCATATAAAACTGTTTTTTATTTGCTTTTGAAATGTAATTTTAGCCTGCAAAATTAAGCAATTCAATGCCTTGTTTATGATTAAATCTTCTAAAGGTTCTATTGCCATCATTATATTGTTAGTGCTTGCTGTATTAACAATCAAAGGCATAAAAAGTTGCCGTTCCACCAATGATAAAACAGAAACGCCTGCTGTGCCACAATGGAAAGATGATGGCCGCAACAAACGCAGCGAATGGCGCTATCAGCCTTTGGAATACACTGCACATGCCAAGTGTCGTATGCAATGCCGACAAATCAGCGAAGCAGAGGTTTCTGAAATACTAAGAAGCGGAACCATCAACTACAAAAAAAGTAATCTGAACGATAAACCATGCCCTACTTATGCCATTGAAGGGAATACAAACGATGGCCAGAAAGTGCGCATTGTTTTTGCAGCCTGCAAAACAAATACACGCGTAGTCACAACTATTGACATTGGCAAGGAACATGAATGTGATTGCAAATAAGTATCCTCCTTATCGCACCATTAAAAATTTTCCGTAGAAATAAACTGCTTTTGCCGATTTGAGCGCAAAGAAATAAATACCATTTTCAAGACCTTGACCTGACCAGTTGTTGCGATAATCTTTTGTAGTATAAACTTCACGGCCTTGTGCATCATAAACAGTTAAAATTATTGGATTGCTCATCCCGGAAACTACAAAGCCATTGTCTTTATCCCATAAAGTTGAAATCTGAGGTTTACAATTTTCTGTCACTGCAACTTTTGAATTACAACTACCGTCAAAAACATAAAGTGAGACAGTATTTATGCCTGATGCTGCAATATATGAGGTAATGTCGTGCGGTAAACTGTCGTAGTTTATTCCATCAGTACTAATATAAAATAATACTGCACCTTCGTATGGCTGCCAAGTAAATTTATTACCTTGTGCAGTGAGTATAGGACAGTTTAATTGTGGTGCATCAGGTTCTATGCTATTGATGACAAGCGTTGAATCAGAAACCATACAACCATCAGTTGTTGTAAACAACATTTTGCAAAATCCTTCTTTTGAAACATCAAGCCATGATTGATTATTCTGAAGTGTATCGTCATTAAATATCCAGAGGAAAGTGCCAGCATCATTGATTCCGCTGGACAACATTATCCGGCTGTTTACACATCGTGCAACACTGTCGGGCAATAGTGATAAAGGCATGTTGAAATAACCAACATGTAGTGTATCAAACGCCATACAATATCCTTCTGACCATGCCTGCACAACAACATTACCGGTGTCGGTTGGTATAAAAATACTGGTATCGGATAAAGAAGGTATATTATTTAAATACCACATCAAGTGCGAACTGTTGGCAGTACAACTTATTTCCGGGAAAGAAGACTCTTTGCAAATATTGATATCATTACCCAGACTTACTGTTACTGTGGATTTTCGGTTTATAACAATGGTGTCTGTTGCTTGACAAATTGCTCCTAAGTATGCCTGTAAAATATATTGTCCGGTATCTGTTGGTTGCAAATAAGAAAGGTGTTGATTCAACAGAATATTATTGTAGTACCAGTTGTAATTTGCTGCGGGTGTTGAAGCCGAATACAAAACAGGTAATGTATCATAGCTGCATGTCCACAAATCGCTTCCTAAATCAACAGTCATGTTATTATAACTGTAAAACTTTCCAATTGTATCACTAACTTTCACAAAGTTGCCACATAAGTCGGAAATGGTATTGCCATCACTGCCATTTGCGGCAAGCAGATAATAGTTGTTGCTTCCGGCAAAAGGCTGAGCAAAAAATAACTCGGCTTCCGTAATGTAAGGATGTGCAGAATCGCAACCCACAAAAGTTATACTTACAGGGAATTGTAAATTTCCACTGTCGTCAACAAGAATCATATCGTTACCGGATGTGGTAATGGTATTGCAAAGCACAGGCTCATTAAATTTTACTCTTAAAGATGTTTGCGTACAAGCCAATGTATCGTTAACCACATGTGGTGGTGTAACATCAAAAATTAATGCTGTTGATGCGGAGAAGTCAATAGTGTAGCCGCTTTGTGATGAGGAGTAGTTGCTTATGTTGATGAGATATGATTCATTTGCAAGAACCGTAATGACATTTTCTGTCTGACCACAAGGACCAAAATTTCCATTAGCCCCTGTAACACCATTACATCCTATATTGGCATCATAGTTACAACTTACTTCCATTGAAGAATCGTTGTAAATGTTGCTGCAAGATTTTTGTGTGATGTTAAACACTGCCCAGTCATAATCATCAGCAGTATTTACAGGAGTGATAGTAAAACTGATTGTTCCAGCAGAATGTGTTCTGAACAAATACCAGACATCATTTTTTTCGCCAGATGAAAGACAGGAATAGGCAGTATTGATTTCATTGGGAATATTTCCCGATCCCGTATATGATGCCGTAGTAGAATAAGTTGTCTGACAAATAGGAATAGCTCCAAAACAATCCTGCTCAGGCATACCCGATAAGTTGTTTTGTGCCGTACAGCAGCAAGTCCAAACAAAACCAATAAGGAATAATAAAAAACTTCTCATCCGAATTAATAATGATACGATTTTTCATTCTCCGGGTTGAGAACATAACTGACAAAACCTTACACCTGAAATTAATCTTTCTGCTCATGGGAATAACTATTTTTACTCCCTCGAGTGAAACAAAAACTATGTACGAAAATTTTTCACAGCCCATTCTTCCGTTCAGGAAATTCCGAAACAGACTTTTAAAAAACTTCTTTTGGTCATGTCTGATACTGTTGTTTTCATTGGTTATGGGAATGATTGGCTACCACTATCTTGAAGGTCTTTCATGGATAGATTCATTACTTGATGCTGCAATGATTCTAACAGGTATGGGACCTATTCACGCACTTACAAACGACTATGCTAAAATTTTTGCAACCATTTACGCTTTGTACAGTGGTGTGGCATTTTTAACTGTTATTGCTGTTTTTCTTGCACCTGTAATTCATCGTTTTATGCATCACTTTCATTTCGATGATGACAATTAAACTTTTTATTCCATTTTCTTACAGTACACAATTAGCAGTTATTTTTATTTCTTAATGATTTGTTAAATCAATCAAACTCATTTTCATTGCTGTTCATCATAATTTAGCTGTTGATTTTTAATGTCTTGAGCCTTATAAGAGAAGAAAATAAAAAAAATTGGTTCTGGTTAAAACAATTTTAGCAATTTGTGGTTATACTTATATGTGCTTAGTTAACATAGAAACAGTCAATTTTAGTCAAAACCTTTCAAAAGGTGAAAAAATAATTGAATTCATTGTTTTTTAATATAAATGTTGTACTTTAGCACTGTAATTTAGAAACGAGAAACACAAAATATTTTTTTCATAGGGTTAGTTTTAGGTTACGAACAGGGAACTCAACGGAGTTCCCTTTCGTTTTTTATACACTTGTGTTATTTTAAAAATGAAACTTTACTTTTGAGGTGATGAAAAATACATACTATTTTATTGCCTTGTTTACTTTTATAAGTATTCAGGCATTATCACAAAAAATAAACCCAACTACAGAAGCCGAATATTTATATGGCTCTGTTGGATATAAAATACAACTCAATAACAAGCTGCCGGTAAAAGAAGGTTATACGTTACGTGATTTTAAACCCGTTGTTGAAGAAAACAGACAGGTAGAATTTAAAGGTGTTTATCGTAAAGGTGAAAACAAACCTTGCGCCATTATTATGATTTATACCAAACTGCGAAATACTCCTCAATATTATTGCATTCCTACAGATGATGCCGATGCTGCATTATGGCGGAAATTTAATGACAGCCTGTTAGACGATTCTGAAAACCAGCAACCACAATTACAGTTTTTTGCTTACTGTATTGCATTTCTTGCTTCACAAACCCAGCAACAATGACATTGAAAGTTTTGGCAGTTATTCCTGTACGTTTTGCATCTACCCGTTTTCCGGGTAAGCCACTTGCATTGATAAAAAGCAAAACCATGTTGCAGCGTGTGTATGAACAAGCAAAAAAAGCAACTGCTGTTAATCAGATTATCATTGCTACAGACCATGATGATATTGCCAATCATGCCAGACAGTTTGGTGCAGAGGTGATGATGACAAGACAAGATCATGCATCCGGCACTGACCGCATTGCCGAAGTTGTCAGTAGGCTGACAACAACATTTGATGTCATTGTAAATATACAGGGTGATGAACCTTTTATTCAGCCTAAACAAATAAATCAACTTGCAGAAGTTTTCAGCGACAACAGTATTGATATTGCCACCATGATAAAACCTGTTTCAGGTATGCAGGAATATGAAAGCCCTGATGTAGTAAAAGTTGTAATTGCCGAAAATGGTAATGCCCTTTATTTTAGTCGCTGGCCAATACCTTTTTTTAGAAAAGAAAAGGATGAGAAAAAAATTTGTGACACGGCATACAAACATCTGGGCATGTATGCTTATCGCACATCCATTATAAAAAAAATTGCAACTTTACCTGTATCAGTGCTGGAAGAAGCAGAACAACTTGAACAACTTCGCTGGTTACAGAACGGATATACAATAAGAACAATAATTACTGATACAGAAACTATTGCTGTGGACACTCCTGCCGATTTGATTAAAGCAGAAAATTATCTTGAAAGAAAAACAAACTGAATGTTTTTTCAATACGCTATTTTAGTACACTGAAATTTATAATCATATAATACAATGAGAAAATCAATCTTGTTAGCAGGCTTTCTGACTTTAGCATCAGCAGGGTTTGCACAAAACAAACTTACTCCGGAGCTACTTTGGAAATTAGGTCGTGTGGGTGATGCTGTTCTTTCACCTGACGGCAAAACTGTTGTTTACACTGTCAGAAATTTTAATCTGTCGGGAAACAACGGCAATACGGATATGTACACTGTTGCTGTTACAGGTGGTGAGCCTAAGCTTATTGCTGGCAGTGCTGACAACGAATCATCACCGGCATGGAGTGCAGACAGCAAAAAAATATATTTCCTAAACGATAAAGGTGGTGCAAATAACTTGTGGTGTATCAATGCTGATGGCACAGGAGAAAAACAAATCACTACAACTGCTGACGATATTTCGTGTTTTGGTATTTCAAAAGCAGGAAACAGAATATGGATGGCTAAAGAAGTAAAGGTTGATAAAACTACTCAGGATCTTTATCCCGATTTACCCAAAGCCACCGGAAAAATTTATGATGATTTGATGTATCGCCACTGGACAGAATGGGAAGATGGTTCTTACTCGCACGTATTTATTGCCGATTTTGAAAATGATGCAGTTGGTGAACTGAAAGACATACAAAAAGGCGAACGCTTTGATACTCCTATGAAACCTAATGACGGTGGTGAACAGATTGCCTGGAGTGCAGACGGAAATAAGATTGCCTACACATGCAAAAAATTGGCAGGAAAAGATTATGCCGTAAGCACAAACTCTGACATTTATCTTTATGATGTAGCTACAGGAAAAACAGAAAATATTTCTGCGTCAAATGAAGGTTATGATAAGTCGCCTGCATTTTCGCCTGATGGCAGCAGAATGATGTGGCTTAGCATGCAAACACCAACGTATGAAGCCGATCGCAACAGAATCATGATCTATGATTTTGCAACTAAAAAAACGATGGAGGCCACTGCCGGATTTGACTATACGGTTGACGGAGCAAAATGGGCACCGGATGGACATAGAATTTATTTTATCAGTGGTATCAATGCAACAGATCAGCTGTGGGTGTATGATGGTCGTTTACGCAGCTACCCTCCTATCAGACAAATAACTTCTGACATTGGTGATTACACTTCGTTTTCTGTTTCAGACAATAAGAGCGACCCAACAATTATTGCAACCATGATGTCTATTTCTGCACCAACTGAAATATTTCGTGTTGATGTAAAGACAGGAACTTCAAAACAAATTACATACACCAATAAAAATGTGTTGAGTACTGTAAAGATGGGTAAGGTAGAAAAACGAATGATAAAAGCCACTGACGGAAAAGAAATTCTGACCTGGGTAATTTATCCTCCCGATTTTGATGCATCAAAAAAATATCCAACTTTGCTTTACTGTCAGGGTGGGCCACAAAGTACCGTTTCACAGTTTTTTAGTTATCGTTGGAATTTTCAGTTGATGGCTGCCAATGGCTATATTGTGGTAGCACCAAACCGAAGAGGGCTACCATCATTCGGTACAGCATGGAACCGCGAAATATCCGGTGACTGGGGTGGGCAGTGTATGCGCGACTACCTGTCTGCCATTGACGAAGTAAGCAAAGAGCCTTTTATAAATAAAGACAAGTTGGGTGCTGTGGGTGCCAGCTTTGGCGGCTACAGTGTTTACTGGCTTGCCGGACATCATCAAAAACGCTTTAAAACTTTTATTTCGCATTGCGGTGTTTATAATCTGGAGAGCATGTATGGTACAACAGAAGAAACATGGTTTCCTGATTTTGATCTGGGAGGACCATTCTGGCAATCACCAAAACCAAAATCATACACACAGTTTTCGCCTGTTGACTTTGTGCAGAACTGGGATACACCAATTTTAGTCATTCATAACGAAAAAGATTTCAGAGTGCCTTTGAGCCAGGGTATGGAAGCATTTTCAGGTGCGCGACTACAAAATATTCCTGCACGATTTTTATATTTTCCTGACGAGGGGCACTGGGTAAACAAACCTCAAAACAGCGTGATGTGGCAGCGTGTTTTTTTCGATTGGTTGGATAAATACCTGAAATAAAAAACTAATATAGTAAATTTTAAAAGGTGAGTAGCAATTTTTACTCACCTTTTTTTTCTGACAAAATTTTAAATCTGCCGGCATCAATATTCTTTAAATTACAATCCCCATCATAAAAAACTCCCTTCTAACCCACCAAAGTTAATGTTGCACACAACGCTACCCGTCAGACGAGGATGAGTGGGGGTTAACTCACCTTACTCCGGTTAGGTTGCTCTCGCAACTGATGTAATTGGAGGTAATTAGAAACGTTCTGCATTTTCAATTTGTATCATGACAGTTGTATAGTTGCATCATTCATGATATGAGTTTTGTTTGAGTACCTTTATTACACGAATTTTATTACCACTTTGCAATTTTAAAAAGTACAATCCTTCTGATTTTTGACTCCAGTCAAGTTGATAATTAAGCCTTTTAAATTTAACTTGTTCGTTTAGCTTTCCATAAATATCTGTTACTGTCAGCAACACTTCTCCTTCGGCTTCAGGAAAATTAATTCTTAAAGTATTGGTTACAGGATTTGGAGATACGTGTAAGTTATCTTTTTCTACTTCCTTGGTTGAAGTCAAAAAATTCAAATCGTTTGGGAAGTTAGGCAACCCGACAGAAATATAATTACTATCTAAAGAAACAGCATTGGTATCATAGCCACACATCGGCCCCTGAGCATCGGGATAATTGATTGCACCTAAATAGGTGCTCCATAATTCAACAACATAAATTTTGTTATCAGGAGCTAAAGCTAAATCGCACATATACATTGGTGTCTGGCCAACTACAACCGGAGGTAAAGTATTCTGTGTCATATCAAACTGATAAAGAATACCGGGATGATAATATGAAACATAAAGATATTGCCCGGATGGGGAAAAGGCGCTTGAATACAACCATGAACTATAATATAAAATATCGTTTGCAGGATCAAACGAAACAATTCCTGTTGAGTTATCAAAAGAATAGGTTTGAACACAATCATCATAATATACTACGCTCAACTTGTTACCGGCTACATTTGATTTCATTGTGCCACAACCCATATTGCCATTGGGTGTTACACCTGTAGTACTTACAACAGGTGTTAGAACGACTCCTGATGGCGTAACCCTGAAACTTAAAAACTTATTTTCAAGTTTTTTATGTGCTATTAGCCAGTAATCCTGACCATTTGAATGGCGGATTGCACTTTGTTTTTCTGACATTGCAGTATCCAATAGAAAATTTTTAACTGTAACATCACCCAAGCCACCATCAAGTGTAATGTCAACAACAGAATACCACAAACCATTTGATGAATCTAAACCTCTTTCTGTTGTAAAAACATAATATTCTGTTGTGCTTAGTGGTTTTTTTAGAATCAGCGCAGCTTGTGTGGCAGAAGCACTACTGTTTAATCCAACACCATTGGGCATGGCATGATGTATTCTGTTAAAAACATGTTCGCCATCGGCATAAAAAAGTAGTGTTCCGGCACTATCACTTATTGAAGAACATCCTTCCTGGGTAAGTGAGCTTATTGCACATCCCGGCATAAAAACCGGACTACCGATGTTAAATGACAAATAACAGTATTCGCCAAACAACCAATTGTTATATTCCTTTTGCGCATTTGAACAGAGTGCAATGAATATAAAAAAAATTGTAATGTTTTGTTTCATATTACATTAATTTAATGCTTTATTTTATTTTCCTGCTCTCATGCAATCCTTTTTTATACCACCTCTTTTTTAAAAACCATGCTTGACTGCTGTCGGGTTTGAAATCGGTTGGGTAAAATTTGTAGAATGCAGGTGTTTTATAAATAAGAATAGAATCATTAACATTATACCTGTTTGAATTATATAACCTATTCCACCAAGTGCATTTTTCTTCTGAAATAATCAAATTATTTGCACTCCCAATCCTTCCATACAAATCAATTGTATTTCTATTCATTAATCCAGTTTGATGTGTACCGTTATTATAGAAATATTGAATAATCAAACTATCGTTGATTAGGCGATAAATTCCCCATTTATCTCTTACTATACTTTTTATGTTGTAATCTTCTTTTAATTCCTGAAAAACGGAAGATTCTTCACTCCAAACTAGCTCATAATTTTCAATGTGTGTATAATTTGAGATTAATACCTGTCCGTTATTATAAAGAAACATAAAAATAGGCGAATGGTCGTTGTTACTTTCGCTTATTAAATAGATGCCATTCGTTTTTATATCCTGTTTTTGCTGTTTAATGGTCAATGGCGTTTTATAAATGTAAAAATATTTATGTACGTTATAACAACTTGACAGCATCAAAAATATCAATACATATAAAACAATTTGAAATTTCATCATATTATTTTATTTAAAATAAACCAAAGGGATTATACGTTCTATAATACAAATATAACTTAGATGGTGTATTATAATCAGTTATAATATATGGAGATCCATGCCATCCAGGAATTAAATTAGCCCACCATGACTGATGAATACCGTTTTGAAAAGCATCCTGTATCCAAGGAGAATCAACACCTATACGACTAACAGTACCTGCACCATTTACTCCAAAATATAGGGAACTATAAATTCGTTGCCCATCAGCATAAGTTCCATTTCCCCCTCTATTTTTTCCATAAATTCTACTTCTCCAAGTTTGGTCTATATTACTTTTATCAGGATTGTTTGAATAAACATTCATCCCCACAGACAATTCTCCATAGCCAATTTCCGCAGCTGCAGTTCTGTATTTATCACCACCTCCCCATGATGATGGTAAAAACGCATCATTGGTCATACTAAAAGAAAAATCACCATTGTGGTATGAAGCATACCAGTTGGTCTGAGCATCATAACCACCATAGTGTGTAAAGCCCAAGGTATAGCTGCTGTTGCTTTGGTTATAAGTTGCCCCAAAGCCATATTGCCATTCATTGCCTTTGCTACTTCCTGCTTTCATGCAGTCCTTTTTTATACCACCTCTTTTTTAAAAACCATGCTTTGCTGCTATCCGGTTTGAAATCAGTTGGGTAAAATTTGTATTCAACAGGAGGAGTGAATTTTTTAACAGCATTTTCATTGTATATCGTAGGGGACATGGACTGGCACCATCCACACTGTTTTTCCACTAACATTATCGTGGAATCATTGGTAATTACCCCTCGTAATTCAACCAAATCTCTTTTAACAGTAGTCTGATTAAATTTATAAAAATATTGTATATAAATTGAATCATTTATAATTTTATAACTTCCCCACCACTCTTTATTAGGAAACTTATTCCAATATTTTTCTAATGATTCTGCGTAATCTTTAGGATTCGACCAAAACAAATTAGCCATGTTTTCTACACCATGTGGTGGCACATAAGTACTGCCATCTAAATAAAAACAAATATATCCTGTTGGGTAAGATTCATTACTACTTTTTATGAAATAAATACCATCATAACGAATACGGAATTTATTCTTCGAAAAAGGAACTTCCTTGAAATAGTTAAAACGTTTATGCTTACTTATGCAAGCTGGTAAATTAATAATAGTTACAATCAGTATTACCAAAATTATCCGTTTTTCATATATCATAATATTAGATTAAGATTAATATAATGAATAAGGAGAGTTAAACTTATTAAACCTATAAAAGCCGGTAGGAGTGGTATAATCTATCTGAAAATACGGTGAGCCTCCCCATAATATTCTTGCAAAACGAGACTGATGTAACCCATTTTGAATGGTATCCTGAATCCAAGGGGAATCTATGCCTATACGACTAACAGTACCTGCACCATTTACTCCAAAATAAAGGGAACTATAAATTCTTTGCCCATATGTATAAGTCCCATTAGGATTATCTCCATAAATATGAGAAGTCCAATTATTGTTCGTTTCGGATTTACCATCAACATAAGGATTATTAGTATATAAACTCACTCCAAGTCTTAAATTTCCATATCCCAGTTCAAACCCTGCTGTTCTGTACTTATCACTACTATTACCATTTACAATATTTAAAAACGCATCATTGGTCATGCTAAAAGAAAAATCACCATTTTGGTATGAAGCATACCAGTTGGTCTGAGCATCATCACCACCATAGTGTGTAAAGCCTAAGGTATAGCTGCTGTTGCTTTGGTTATAAGTTGCCCCAAAGCCATATTGCCATTCATTGCCTTTGCTATTATAAGAGTAACCTCCAGAAACACCAAACATCCAGTTGCCCGAACGATAACCAACATTAACTCCTGCACTGATATCGCGCTGAATGCCAACCCCAACACTTGCTGCGGCTTGCCAATCGCCCTGGTTGTAGCTTGCATTAACTGAAACACCGATTGAATATACATCTAATCCTGCTGTTATCTTAAAATAATTGTTTTTGTATATTGTAAATTGACCCAACTGGCTCATTCCATTGGTTACGGTATTGGCAACATCACTAGAAAATTTCCAGTCGCCACCGCTTGACATTGCTGTACAAGAAAAGAAAAAAAGCCAGGAGGCTGCTTTTAGAAAATGCCCACTCGGATCCGTATATTT
>DKKR01000025.1:0-963 GCA_002455375.1 Bacteroidetes bacterium UBA6661 | reverse complement strand
GTTTGTGGGTCTCTGCGCCTGCCCCAGGCATCAAAACTTACTTGTTGCAGCACAGTACCTGCATCATCTGTTACTGCGCAAATGCTACCTAAGTAGTCTGTCATTACATAGCGCACATCATAGTTAGTACCTGTTTTTTCTACTACAGCAACTAACCCGTAAGGTGAATGAATGTAATGCAATCTTCGCGTTACATTATTGCTTGCATCTCTGAACTCCTCATAGTCGCCTGCATAGTATTTTATTTGTTCTGTTGTGTTGGTTTGCGTATTTATCAGTTCGGTTTTAAATCGCTCGTCATCGGCTGCATAGGCTATGTTGTACTCATAGTCTCCTTCGGTTATCTGACTTGCTTTGTTAAAAGCGGTGTAGGTGATATTTTGGAACATTACCAATGCACTCTATCCTTTAAAATTTCAGATGCAACAGCTAAACATTTGTCATAATTACCATTTAATCCCATTCTTTTAGTTTCAATATCAAATAAAATATCTGCTATTACACCTTTTTCATTAGTTTGTTTTACAGCATTAAATATTATAGGAATATATCCATAGTATTCATTTCGTATTTCCGAAATGTTATTTATACCAATTGGATCCCATTTTTCCCATAGTATTTTATCTATTTTTGCATAAAGAGATTTTTCATTATTATTCATATAATAAATTTAATATATGGTAATTACTTTACCAAATTGGTTAATGATAACTCTAATTCCATTCTGTCCAGTAACAATAAAGGTGTTAGGAGAATTTCCACTAATTATGTTCACATTATTCATTAAAGCATCTTTTACAATTGAAGGTGATAAAATTCCTCGTCCTTGCATTTGATCAAGGGCATGTCCCGAATAATGAACCCCATCTATTGTAGCAGATTGATTATTACCAATAGCGTTCATATAATTACTTTGACTTCCAACAGGCGTTTGGGTTGTATAACTAATTCCATCCCTTCCCT
>DKKR01000084.1 GCA_002455375.1 Bacteroidetes bacterium UBA6661 | reverse complement strand
TTACATACAGGAGCATCTTTCAATGCATTTTCAGGTAATGTAATATCCGTAGGCCATGTCTTTAAATAGTTGGTGTCTGCATACAGTCTTTTAATATTTGATTTTTGCCATTGAGGATTTGCAATGACAAATTGTAGAAATTCTTCATTGGTCACAGCTCTTTCGTCCATTAAAAAAGGAGCTACGTTCACCAATGTGGTGTTAGAACCGTAGAATGGTTTATATTCCCCTCCGGGAATATAAACCATCTTAACGGAGCTTTTTATACTATGTAATGTATCAGTTTTATTAACCTGAAAGGTAGTGTAAACAGTTTCCTTTTCGGTTTCTTTAGAACAGGATGAAAAAACAAGTATGAATAAAAAAAAGATTAAGTGTTTCACGTTGCATTTTTTGCTGACAAAAGCGGGTTATTCTTTTGTCAAAGTTTTTGCACTGAATACTTTTTCGTTAGGCTCACCGGTAACTTTAAGTTTTCCTATACAACCTTTGTTAAATGCTCTTGAAAGAGAGTGATCAACCAGAACATATTCACCCGGAACGTCACATTTAAATTCTACAATGGCCGATCCGCCTGCCGGAATCATTGTTGTTTGAATATTGTGCGAAACGGTAGATCCGCCTTCGAGATAAACATTGTCAAAAATTTCTCCAATAACGTGAAATGAAGATGTTAAGTTTGGGCCACCATTTCCAATAAAAAGTCTAACAGTTTCTCCAACTTTTGCCTCAATCATATTAGCTCCAAGTAATGAACCTTTTTTACCATTAAACAAAACATAATCCGGATTTTCAGCAACTGCTTTGTCATTGTCAAACTCCATCAAACCTTTTTTAACTACTGAAGCTTTTGTGTAAAAATCACCTTGCATAATGTAGTATTCTCTGTCAACCGGTTTTAATCCACCAGCAGGTTCAACCAATATAAGGCCATACATACCATTACCAATATGCATGGGTACAGGTGGTGCAGCACAATGGTAAACATAAAGACCTTTGTTGATGGCTTTAAAAGAAAATGAAGCTTCTTTGCCTGGAGGCGCAGTTGTTGCTGCAGCACCACCACCCGGTCCGGTTACCGCATGCAGGTCAATGTTGTGTGGCAATATGCTGCTGGCATCGTTTTTAAGATTTAGTGTCACTTCATCTCCTTCTCTTACTCGTATAAAGCTTCCAGGTACTGTGTTGTTGAAAGTCCAGAATGTATAAGGAATACTGTCTGCAATAATTCCCTCAATCTCTGTAGTTACCAAATTTACAATGAGTTTTTTTGCAGCCCTGGTGCCGACAGGTGCCGGAACTTTTGGTGCTGCTGTAACCTCTGCTACTTCCGGATTGCCTTCTGCAACCATTGCCAGTGCTGCCTCCGAAGAATTTGTTTCCTGTTTTGTTGTGCTTGTTGAATTACAACTGAGGAGGGCTGTAATCAACAACGTAGCTGTGTAAATTGTGAGATGTTTGTGTTTCATTTTATTTTTTGTTTAAAAATTTGTCTTTAAGAAGTGTGGTGTTACGTTTAGCGAAAACCATAACCATTGCTGATAATCGTTTGCTTCCGGAGTATTTTTTAAATACTTCAGTGTTGATGTCGCTAAATAAAATGAGTATCCACCGGTAAAGGTTGTAAAGGTATTTACTTTTAATGAGAATAATAAATCTAACTCCTGACCAAGATTGCTGTTGTAGTTTTTATTATAGCTGTCACTGATTTTGTTTGGAGAAATAAACTGATGCAATATTGCATTTAGGGCAAGTTTGCCGGTAGTTTTAAAGTTAACTTTTAAATAGCTGTCGGATATTCCTGCGTTTTTATGTGGATTGCCTGCATAGTAATAGTCCATGTTGCCATAAAACTTATGCCCTGTATGAAAGTATGGATTGAATGCATGGTTAATCTTGTTTGTTTTTCCAACATCATTGCCGCTCACATAATCACTTCCTAATCCCAGATTGAGTTTGTTGGATATTTGAAATGCAGCATTCGCTGTAATTAAAAAAGCATTTGTGTTTATTGCATGCACATTATCGCTGTATTGATAATAGGCTGCAATATGTATATCAGTTTTTTTTTTCCTGAAATAGTTGTTCCAGCCGAATGTTTGTGTGTAGATTGTGTTGGTGTCTATGGTGCTGCTGGTAGCTTGTTGAAATCCAAGATTGTTTGCAAGCAGTGTGAATCTGTAATATTTTCCGACAGGAATATTTGCCCAAATTGTCTGCATCCACTTATAAGGAAATCCATCGGTAGTTGAATATAAATTACCTGATGGGTTATTCAGGTTATTCGCATACATTACTTTGTAATTCTGATTGAAGGAAGCATATCCACGTAACTCAAAGGATTTTTTATGAATGTTAATTGCCAGTGCATCATGTGCACGACCTCNNATTTTCTGTGAAAGTCAATTGAAATAGCATCATGTGCACGACCTCCTTGTGCCCAATCTAATTCACCAAAGAAACGCTCATCATCTAAGGTAATAACCTGTCGGCCGATTTTAATATTTACACTTGGCGATAGGTTGATTTTTGACCAGGCTTCAAACAGAGCAAACTGATTGCCGCTGTATTCTGCACCTTGTACCATATTTGCCTGACCCCAGACTCCAACCGTTTGAGGAGAAATTTTTATCGTAAACAAATCTTTGTAAGCGTAATCAAAAGTTAAACGAATTCTTTCGCTAACCAATGTTGCCGGTTGTTCTTTTTTTGTGAGTGGCCTGAAGGCACCATCGCGTAATTCAAAACGTGTTCTTAGCTGGCCTCTTATGTTAAAATTATTTTCTGATTTTAGGGTATCCTGTGCTTGTGAATCAGTAGGAAAAATAAAGCTGAGAAACAGGACAAAGAGGCCACTATTTATTGCGTTTTTTACTTTATTAAGTGAAAGCATAAATAGTATTTTAATTCCGGTGCAAAGGAAGTATCAGATTGTAAATTGAGTAATGATTAAAGTCATTGAATGATTGTGATTATTATAATGAGTAAAAATGACTTAAGTAGCGGTAAGAATAGAATGTCTGAAAGATTATAGCTATATATTCCGCCAATTTCACTTCAGTAGTTATGTTTTTTTGTTTTAGGCTTATTCAATGGATTTTGTCAGGTTGATGGTTGTTTAGTATTAATTATAGAATTGATTTATTTTTTGAATTTATGTATTGCCATCTCTGCTATAGAAAATGTATTTGCTCTTTAAGTAACTGATTTTTGTTGAATCATTACCTTTGTACAAAATTTGCAATCATGAATCTTGAACAAAAAATAATGGCAGAATTGAAAACTGCAATGCTCGCTAAAAATGAGGCCGCTTTACGTGCCCTTCGTGCTGTTAAATCTGCTATTATATTAGCAAAAACCAGTGGCTCAAATGTTGAATTGTCGGAAGCCGATGAAATGAAATTATTGCAAAAGTTGGTTAAACAGCGTAAAGAATCATTAGATATTTTCACACAACAAAACCGTTCCGACCTTGCAAAAAATGAAGCAGACGAAATTGCTGTGATTGAGAAGTTCTTGCCCGCAATGATGAGTGCCGATGAAGTAAAAGAAGTATTGAAAGGAATCATTGCCTCAATGGGAGCTACGCAACCATCAGACATGGGAAAGGTAATGGGTGCTGCATCTAAACAACTTGCAGGTAAAGCAGATAATAAAATGATTAGTGAACTTGTAAAAAGTTTGTTAAGTGGAGGTTGATTATTTTATCAATGTGACAGTTCCATTGTATGAATGACCCTTGCCGAACTTGTCAGTAATGGAAATGGTGTAAACATAAATTCCTTGCTGTAATTCATCACCTGTATTTTGCATGCGGCCATTCCAGCTAAATGGAAATGTAGAAGATTCAAATACTTTCATTCCCCAGCGGTTATAAACTGACATTCTCTCAGAAACAATATTGGTTCCCTGCGATGTAAAAATATCGTTTCTGCCGTCAGCATTTGGGCTGAATGAATTGGGGACGTAATAAGAGAACTGATCAGTTACTTCAATTGTTTTTGTAATAGTATCTTCACAGAAAGTGTTTGAAGAGATTAGTGTTACCTCATAAGTCCCGATTGTAGTATATCGGTTTATTGGATTTATTTCTGATGAAATTGTTCCATCACCAAAACTCCAGCTATATACCGTTGCAAATTGTGATTGGTTTTTAAAATCAACTTCAGGATTCAGCATTGTAGGCTCTTCCGGTGCAAAAGTAAAATCTGCAACAGGACGATCGAGTGCGTTAATGCCGTCAGTGTATGTATAGGTGGCAGTACAATTTTCAGGGGCTGGTGTGCTGATGGTTAGCACCGGATAATATAGGCCTGATGTTGTATAAGTTATTTGATAGTTATTACCTTGTTGTGAAAGTGTTCCGCTTGAAGTATTCCAGTCATAAACCGATCCGGCTATGGATTGCGAGTTGTCGGTTACATTAACAGTAAGTGGAATACATCCTATGGTATTCTCAGCAGTAAAAGTAACCACCGGGGTTGGAACTACATTGACAGGGATGATTGCAGAAGTTGAATAATTACATCCATCAGTAGCAGTAATGTTTACTGATGTTGATGAAGAATAGGTTTGAGTAAAAGTTTGTTGTGCAGATGCACCATTGTTCCAGTTGTATTGATATTGCCCATTGCCACCTGAAACATTTGCAGTAAAACTTAATGATGTGTTCTGACAAACAGAGTAGGGGTTAAAAGTATTTAAAGTTAACTGTGGGAAAACGTTAATCGTTGCAGAGGCAACAGATGTACAACCATTATTATCAGTAACTGTTACCGTATAAATGGTGTTGGCAGCAGGCGTAACATTCAATGTGTCTGTCGTCTGACCATTGTTCCACAGAAACTGATAGGGTGCAGTTCCTCCTGATGGCAATGCAACAGCAATACTTTGTTGTAATTGACATACTGTTTGCGCAGCAGGCATTGAAACTGCAATAGAAGTGGGTTGTGTTATGGTAAATGAATTTAATACTGTGCAGCCAACATTGTCAGTAACGGTTACCTGATAGACTCCTGCTACTAAATTTTGAACAGAAGCTGTTGTTTGTCCACCGGTCCATAAATAATTATATGGCGCTACACCTCCGGCTGCCGTTATCGAAGCTGTACCGTTACTACCGCCATTGCAATCAACATTAGCTTGTTGTACACTTTGAATTGTAACTGCCGTAGATGGTTGAACCAGGGTAGATTGTGTTAAACTACAATTGTAAAAGTCAGAAACAGTAACCGTATAATTCCCTGAGGCAAGATTATTGATTTGTGCTGTATTCGATCCGTTTGACCAGAGAAATTTATAAGGAGATGTGCCACCGGCCGGAACAGCAAGAGCAGAACCGTTGTTAAGTCCGCATGAAGTACTGACGGGTGTTGTTGCAGAAGTTAATGCAGAAGCAGGTTGTGTTATAGTAAAAGATTGTTGTTTTGTGCAAGTGTTCTGATCTGTTACTGTGACTGAATAATTACCCATTGTTAAAGATGTTACAGATGAAGTAGTATTACCATTCGACCATAAATATGAAAGTGTGCCTGTTCCACCACTTGCAGCAATGTTAATATTGCCAGTATTGTTGCCAAAACACTTCACGTTTTGCTGACTTACAGTTTGAATCGTTATTGCAGTAGGTGAAGTAATATTGTTTGAAGAAGTAACTACACAACCAGCGTTGTCAGTAACGGTAACAATATAATTTCCTGCAGCCAGATTGGAGGCACTATTACTGTTTGAAACATTATTCGTCCATTGATAGCTGTATGGTTGAATTCCACTTGTAACGTTTATGGTTATGCTACCGTTGTTGGCATTTGCGCAGTTTAAGTTTTGTAAGTTAGCTACACTGATAACAGGAGCTGTTGAAGCAGCAACTGATACGGTTTTGGTTTTTACACACAGGTTTGCATCTGTAACTGTAAGCGTATAAGTTCCTGATGTGAGATTTGTAATATTTGCATTTACAGATCCGTTTGACCATAGATAGGTATAAGGGGTTGTGCCTCCCGTTGCAGAAGTAATAAATGCTCCATTATTAAGGCCACAGTTTGTTGCAGTTGGTGTAATACTACTATTTAGTGCAGCAGCCGGTTGATTGATGGTAACTGAGCTATTCTTAGTACATCCATTGGCATCAGTCAATAAAACAGTATAGGTGCCTGCATATAAGTTGCTGGCTGTATTGCTATTTCCCCCCACTGGCGACCAAAGGAAGGTGAGTGCTCCGGTTCCTCCCGAACTATTAAAAGTTGCACTCCCTGTGTTTTGCCCAAAACATTTTACATGTTGAACGGTGCCGACAGTTAGTATCAACTGTGGTGCATTCAAAATACTAACGGTAGCAACTGTTGTACAGCCTGCCTGATCTGTTACCGTTACATTATAGTTTCCATTCGAAAGTGTATTGCTTGAATTGGTTGTACCCATTCCTGACGACCACAGATAAGTATAAGGAGCGGTTCCGCTATTGACAGAAATGCTTGCATTCCCATTGCTGCCATTATAACAGGAAACCATTTGATTAATATAATTTACAGAGGCAACAGGTGATGTTGAAGCTGCTACTGCAATCGTTCTTTTTGCTGTACATCCATTGACATCAGTAATTGTTATTGTATAAGTTCCTGAAGGTAAATTCTGTGACAACGCACCAGTGCCGGAAGGCGCCCATTGATAACTGAATGCACCGGTTCCTCCTGAAGCATTTACTGTAATTGCTCCGTTATTTAACCCACAGGTAGTAGCTGTAACCAACGGGCTTGACATTACCGAAGTAAGCGGCTCTATAATTGTGAGGTTGGATAATGTAGTTTGACAATTCCCATCGGTAACCGTTACAGTGTAACTACCTGCAGGTATATTCAACAAATCTTTTGTTGTTGCACCGTTTGACCATAGGTAAGTAGCACTTGCAGAAACCCCGTTAACAGTCAGAGTAATCTCACCATCAGTGCCGTTCTTGCAACTCACATTTAGGATGGTATTGACAGATGCGTTGATGTTGTTATTGTCAGGTACAATAAATGCCTGAGTAAAATCACAATTGTTGTTATCAATAACAGTAAGTGTATAGTTTCCGGGTGCTAAGTTGCTGGCATTTGCTCCAGTGCCACCTGTAGGCGACCATTGATATTGATAAGGTGCAGCCCCACCGGAAATTGTTGTTGCAATAGAGCCATTGGAAGCTCCACATACAGCAGAAATTATATTTTGATTTTGTAAAACCAAATCAGGTGGCTCTGTTACCGTAACTGTGGCTAATGCACTACATGCACCATTAGAAGGTGAAACTGTTACAGTATAAGTTCCGGCTGTAATGTTTGTTGCAGTATTGCCACTGCTCACATTGGGTGACCATTGGTAAGTGAAAGGTCCTATACCTCCAGGAGTCAGTGTAATACTTCCGTCATTATCGCCAAAACAAGATACATCAGTATGTACAGAAGAAACTGTTGCGCCATTAATATTTATTGATTTATTGGTTGGAACAGAAATTAGGTTACCACATAAATCCTGAACCGGACTTACAACCGCAAAATTGTAAATACCGGCAACTGAAATAGCAGGTGAGAAAGTAACGGTATAAACTTTACTGTAATCAGCTCCACTTGCACATCCTGCAGAGTTTACTGCTGTAATCATATAAGGTCCACCAGGGCCTGTCAAAACAAAATCTGTTGCTTGCACAGAATTGCAGGTTACGTTTTCATTAAATGTCAAAGTCAATGAACTGCTACCACATGTCAAGGAAGAGGTGGATAATAAAAAAGGTGGAAAGACATCAAAAATACTTCCGGTAGATGCAGTAAAATCAATTGTATAGCCCGATTGTGTGGACGAAAAATTACTTACATTTATTACATAAGTCTGACCCGGTGTAACGGGTATGATTGGATTATTTTGTCCGCCACATGGACCGGCAGTCTGATTATTAGGGCCTGTAGTTCCGTTGCAACCAAGGTTAGGTGCATAATTGCAACTGACTTCTATAGACGGATTTGTGTAGATATCGGCACAAGTGGCAGTAGTAAGGTTGTAAACTGCCCAGTCATAATCGTCAGCAGGATTGTTCGGTGTAATTGTAAAATTAAGATTTCCGAAAAATGGTGTCGTAAATGTGTACCATACATCATTTCGTTCGCCACTTAACAGACAGGAGCTGCCACTATTAATTTCATTAGGAATACTTCCTGTTCCGCTGTATGAAATTACAGTGGAGTAGGTAGTGTTACAGATTGGAATTGCATTCGGACAGTCCTGATTTGTAGGAGCTTGTGCCTTAGAAGCAAAAACGGTAACCGCTAAGATGAATACTGTATAAATTAATTTGGAAAAGGTTTTCACACGACAAATATACAATTTCACTTAATAATCAAACACATTCACCAAAAAAATGTAACATTAAATTTTTTAACAAATGCCACTCGGAAATATTATTTTAGATAATTTCGCCCTCTGAAAAATTTTAAATAAGTAAAAAAAATGAAAGTTACTGTTGTAGGTGCAGGAAATGTAGGAACTACCTGTGCAAATGTGATTGCTCACCGCGAATTGGTTAACGAAGTTGTATTGCTCGATATTAAAGAAGGTACTGCTGAAGGAAAATCATTGGATATGTGGCAAACAGCTCCAATCAATCTTTATGATACAAGAATAAAAGGTTCAACTAACGATTATGCTGCTACAGCAGGTTCTGATGTGGTTGTAATTACATCAGGCCTTCCACGTAAACCGGGTATGAGTCGCGATGATTTAATCGCTACCAATGCAGGTATTGTACGTTCTGTGACTGAAAATATTGTTAAACATTCTCCAAATACCATCATTATAGTTGTTTCAAATCCACTTGATGTAATGACATATTGTGCTTACCTGACATCTGGGTTCGATTCTAAGAGAGTTTTCGGTATGGCAGGTATTTTGGACACTGCACGATATAGAGCTTTTTTAGCTGAGGCATTAAATTGTTCTCCAAAAGATATTCAAGCAGTATTAATGGGTGGTCATGGTGATACCATGGTTCCATTACCACGCTACACAACAGTTTCTGGTATTCCTGTAACAGAAATGATAGCTGCCGATAAATTAGAAAGTATTATTCAAAGAACTAAAGTTGGTGGTGGTGAATTGGTTAACCTGATGGGCACCTCTGCCTGGTATGCACCCGGTGCTGCTGCTGCTCAAATGGTAGAAGCGATAGTGCGCGACCAAAAACGAATTTTCCCATGTTGTGCATGGCTGCAGGGAGAGTACGGACATAAAGATATTTACCTTGGTGTTCCTGTAAAATTGGGTAAAAAAGGTATTGAACAAATTATTGAACTCAAACTCAATACTGAAGAAAAACAATTACTCGATAGCAGTGCAAAAGCTGTAAAAGAGGTGATGAATGTGCTTGATGGAATGCAACAACCGGTAAAGTAAATTTCTTTCAGTAAAATAAATTAATGCCGCTTGTTGTCAGGCGGCATTTGTTTTTTAATAATTACTTAATCTGCCGAACTGATTTTTACGCTACATTCGCAGAAGTACAGTTCCAACCATTGTAATATTAAATTTTTAACCCGTAAAATGTCAATGAACATTATACTTGCTGATAGCAACCGTAACGACTTACTTCCATTTACTTTTATCAGACCCGTAGCAGAAATACGCTGCGGTATTTTAACCATAACGGAAAAATGGAAACGTTTGAGTGGAACGCAATGCTCATGGCTGACAGAAAAATATCTGTCAGTAAAATATTCATTAAAGAAAGAAAAAACTAACTGTGTTGCCAATGCATCTGTACTCATTGATAAGGCGCTTTTCAATGAAATCAAAACACTGAAAACAGGTCAGGCACTTGTAAAAGGAAATACGGTCATTGCTATTTGTACAGAACAACAACAATTCGAAACACTGGAAGATGTCAGCTACAATGAAGCATTTGAAACAGGCCTTGAAGTTAACATAATTAAATATCCTTGGGATATTTTCCGATTCAATGATAAGGCTATCAACAGCGATTTTCAATTGCTTACAGAAGGAAGAAAAAGCGCTGGCTATGATTCTTCAAATACTGTAATTAATGAACAACAGGTTTTTATTGAAGATGGTGCCAAGGTTATGTGTAGCATCATAAACGCTTCAACAGGCCCTGTTTATATTGGTCGTGATGCTGAAATAATGGAAGGTTGTATGATTAGAGGCCCTTTTGCACTTGGTGAACATGCTACACTTAAAATGGGTGCTAAAATCTATGGTGCCACTACCATTGGGCCACACTGTAAAGTGGGAGGTGAAGTAAACAATTCAGTTATTTTTGGTTATTCCAATAAGGCACATGATGGCTTTCTTGGTAATGCGGTAATTGCAGAGTGGTGCAACCTTGGAGCCGATACCAATAACTCTAACCTGAAAAATAATTATGGTATAGTAAAAGCATATAATTACCATAAAAAAGATTATATCAATACAGGCTTGCAGTTTTGCGGACTTATGATGGGCGATCATAGTAAGGCTGCTATCAATACCATGTTTAATACGGGCACAGTGACCGGAATTTGCGCCAATATTTTTGGCAGTGGTTTCCCTCCTAAATTTATACCCTCTTTTGCCTGGGGAGGATTTGATGATGAAAGCTTCTTTCAGCTTGATAAAGCACTTGAACTTGCTGCAGAAGTTTATAAACGAAGAGATTTGTTTTTTGATAAAAAAGAACAAGACATTATTAACCATGTTAACATGCTTGAACTCATACTGCCAAAAAATTAATGGCATAAGCATTGACAATATTATATTTTAAACTAATAGCAGCCTGTTGGCTGACAACTTGACGCAACTATGTTCAATCCCGAAGATATTAAACACACACTCATTGGCGGCATAAATGACGATGAACCTGAGTTAATACCATTACTTTCATCAGAAGATGAAGAACAACT
>DKKR01000028.1 GCA_002455375.1 Bacteroidetes bacterium UBA6661 | reverse complement strand
GCAGGGAATATTACAGCACTGACACTTGACCCTAATTGTACTTATACAGGTACATCCGTTATGGTTGAATTCTTAGCACAAGGTGTTATCTGCCCAACAGGTATTAAAGAACTTAATGGTGCAGCTTTTGCCGTAACAGGAATTTATCCGGTACCAGTAAAGAACATATTGAACATAGCTGTTGAATCTGCAAAGTCAACAACAATGTCAATTTCAATTAATGATGTTCTTGGAAGAACTGTAGCTTCAAGCACACAATCTGTAAACAATGGCAGCAACACCATTTCAATAGATACACAAAACCTTTCATCAGGAGTTTATACACTTACAGTAAACAATGAAAAACAGCAATCAACTGTTAAATTTGTAAAAGAATAATTCAGATTGTTTGAAACTACAAAAGGCTGCCTCGTAAAGGCAGCCTTTTTTTATTAGCAGAGGTAAATATTTTTATTGCTTCTCTTCGTTATTAAAACTTTATTGTGAATCCATTTTTCTTTTCCTTTTGAGATAATGAATAGTTTAAGTTCCGTTTGCTATCGGATGGATGGACTTTGGCAGTAACGATTAACGACATAATACTTGACTATGCATTATCTTAAGCATACCATTACAAACTTTCAATCTTTTCAAACTTTTACAAGCGACCATGCATTGGCACGTTGATGCAGCAACTTCTTAGCATTAGGCCAAACGTCTGTAAAAAACGATGAATCAAGATAGGCTTGTAAATTGCTTTCACTTTGCCAAAGGCTGTAGGTAAAATAATCAGAAGAAGCCACATCTTTATGCAACTCAACCAACAAACATCCGTCAAAAGCTGCAATTTTTTCTTTAATTGTATCAAAATATTTTTCAAAAGTTTTACCCTCATCGGGCTTAACAGGCAATCTTACAATACGTGTTATCATTGCAACAAAATTCTGATTTTATCAGCATATTCAAGTCCGTACAACAATGAAATGTCTCCCTGATTTAATGCAATTTCAAGAAAGCCCGATGCATTAAACAAAGCCACCATCTTTCCGGGAGTTACATCATCATAACGATTATTTATTTTAGTAATTGTTTCCCCGTAGCGAGGCATATCAATTTCAAATCGCCTTGCTCCTACCACATTTTCAAAATATTCTTTCTCTATATTGGTAATGGCATTGCCATAGATATCAATATGAATAACCGTTCCCTGAATTGAATTGGCATCGTGTGATGGCTGAAACATTGACGACTGATAAAAAGATTTCACAGGCTGTCCTAATTCTTCCAAAGGTTTATTATGTACCAAATCATGCAACAGTGTAACCAAAAAACTTTTCTCATGTGCCACACTCACCTCTTCTGAACCTTCAATGTAAACCGCTTTTAAAGGCTCCTGCTTACTTACTAACGTAAAAAAACCATTATTGCGACAAACAATCATACTTTCTCCATATTGAACAACCATCCAGCCTGTGTGTGTGTCATCTGTTCTATTCAACTGTTTGTCCACACAGATTAAATGAATTGTGTGAGGAGGAAAAAAGTAAAATGCATTTTTAAAAACAAAGGCGGCTTTCATAAAATTATAAGCGGGAATCTGATGGCTTATATCAACAATATTCACCCCCGGCAGCATGCTGAACAATTCGCCCTTTAGCGCTGCTACATAGTGATCGGTTAGTCCCCAATCTGTTGTGAGTGTAATTAATGACATGAATACTGTCGGAATTAATTCCACAAAAATATTCGTACTGCTGTAAGCACATCTTTCTGCATATACAAATTATAAACTTTCTGATGTTAGTGAAGATTGCCGGAATTTTAATAAATTCAACTGCTGATATGTCTAAAAAAAATTAGGTTTGCATACATTAAACCATTGTACAATTGAGTGAGTTAACCATACCTGTTGATTTAGAAAATCCTGTAGCGTTTTTTGGCATCAACGATAGTAATTTAGATTTATTAAGAAAAAAATTCCCTGCTTTTAAGCTGATTGTCAGAGGTAATGAGCTTAAAATTTTGGGTGATGAAAAGCAAATTCATTGGGTAGCAAAAAAAATTATCGGTGCAATTGAATACTTTCATCATTACGGAAAATTTGATGAGCAGGTGCTGGAAAAACTAATGGCTGATGGACAAATTTCTGATGCTTTGGTAAATCCACCAACCGGAAATGGCAGCGAAGTTTTAGTCTTCGGACCAAATGGTGTTGTTGTAAAGGCACGTACTGCCAATCAACAAAAAATGGTTGACAGCTGCAATAAGAACGACATTGTGTTTGCCATAGGACCTGCCGGAACCGGAAAAACTTATACTGCCGTGGCATTAGCTGTACGTGCATTAAAAAATAAAGAAATCAAAAGGATTGTTCTGACTCGTCCTGCTGTTGAGGCCGGAGAAAACCTTGGATTTTTACCCGGTGACTTAAAAGAAAAAATTGACCCTTATCTGCGTCCGCTTTACGATGCATTGTTTGATATGATTCCCGGTGAGAAGTTAAAGACCTTTATTGAAAACGGAGTTATTGAGGTTGCACCATTGGCTTTTATGCGTGGCCGCACGTTAGACCATGCATTCGTTATTCTTGACGAAGCACAAAATACCACAGAAAGTCAGCTAAAAATGTTCCTTACAAGAATGGGACCTGCTGCAAAATTTATCGTCACAGGCGATGTAACGCAAATTGACTTACCCAACAAACAACCATCAGGGTTGATTCAGGCAATGAAGATTCTGAAAAACATTAAAGGCATTGACTTTATTACACTCGATGCAGGTGATGTTGTTCGTCATCGTTTGGTTAAAGAGATTATTCTGGCCTATGGTAAAAATCATTAATTGGTTTGGGGTTCTTCTGATGCTTGCATTCTGTTCTTGTCAGAAAGACCACATGTTTGATTGCTTTAAGGGTACAGGAATTGACAAATCAGAAGTAAGAAACATTTCAGGATTTAGCCGCATTAAAGCAAGCAACAATGTAGATGTAAAAATTTATCCGGGTCATGATTATAAAGTTGAAGTAAAGGCGGGTTCAAAATTGATTGATGGCATCACCACAGAAGTAAAAGACAGCATGTTGTACATTAGAAACGAAAATGCATGTAATTGGGTTCGAAGTTTTAAAAATAAATTTACCGTTTCTGTTTGGATGCCTGATATTGCAGAGCTTACAGTAAATGGTTCAGGCAATATTGACTTGATGGACACTATTCGTCATAATGAGTTTACTTTCAACAATTGGGGTGCATCAGGCAAGGTGACCTTTCTGTTTAACACAGAGGCAGTGAGAACCAACATACATACCGGACCTGGCGATTTCGTCTTTCATGGTTATGTTGGTGTACATTATTTTTATAATAACGGTAATGGCATTGCCGATGCAAGCAACCTGAATACAGAAGTTACTTTTACAGAAAACAAAGGTGCTAACAAAGAATATGTCAGAGCTAAACAATGGCTCACAGCAAAAATTTCCTATGTGGGTGATATTTATTACTTCGGTAACCCCGACAGCGTAGTGCGTGAAGGTACTGGAAATGGAAAATTAATTAAAGCAGATTAACATGCGCTTGATTAGAAATTTTCTAGTTCTGTCAATTTACTGGATGTTGTTCTTCGGAATTTCAAGAATTATCTTTTTCTTATTTCTTCAATTTAATGCTGCAAATATTCAACTGAGCGAATTGCCATTAACATTACTTTATGGTATCCGATTAGATATTTCAACAACTGCATACATTTCGGCACTGTCGTTAATCTTAATGCTGATTCAAGTTATTACAGGTAACACTTTATTTAAAAAAATATTTTTTGCGTACAATGGAATTATTCTATTTGTTTTAATTCTCTTGCATGTCAGCAATCTTTTTCTCTATCGTTCATGGGGTGTACTTATTAACTATCGTGCACTGACTTTTCTTGCAGACTGGCGGCAGATGTTTTTATCGGTGAATAATTTTGAATTGGTTGGCGGAATAATATTCATTATACTCTTATTTCTTCTTGCATGGTTCGTATTCAGAAAAACTACAAAACACTTTTTTGACAACAAACTTTCAATTATCCAGGCATTACTTCCATTTATTGTCACAGCGATAATGATTGTAATCATGTTTCGTGGTGGTGTTCAAATGTTGCCTGTAAATGAGAGTGCAGCGGCATTCAGTGAGAATGTAACGCTCAATCACATTGCTACAAATCCTGCCTGGCATTTGGGACACAATCTCAATCAAGCCAAAAGTGAAAATGCTGCATTCTACAAATTTTATGGAGATAAAGTTGCTGAAGAGCATGTAAAAAAACTGTTTGAAACGCCTGTTGATTTAATGCCTGTGCTGAACAACAAAAAACCAAACATTGTCATTATCATGCTGGAGAGTTTTACTGCTGATGTTGTTGGAGCTATGGGTGGTGAAGCAGGTATTTCTCCAACAATAGATTCATTGATTCACGATGGATTATCTTTTAAAAACATTTACAGTAGTGGTGCACGCACCGATCAGGCATTTGTGGCAGTATTGAGTGGATTTCCGGCACAGCCTAATCAATCCATCATGCGTTTTCCTGATAAGACTGCTAAGCTTCCCTCCTTACCTGCCGAGTTGAAAAAGCAAGGTTATAACACTTCTTTCTATTACGGTGGCGATCTCGATTTTTCAAACCTGAATACCTATTTAGTCAACTGTGGATTTGAACACATAACCGGCAAAAAGAAATTCAAGCAACAGCAACTGAGTGCAAAGTGGGGAGCGCATGATGAATTTGTTTTTGAAAAAAACCTGAATGATTTAAAACAATCAAAAGAACCNNTGGTTTAAAAATACTTTATTTGTTGTAGTAGCTGATCATGGTAATAAAATACCTCGTGACAGATCATACTACAGTCATTACATCAGACACATTCCAATGATAATGGCTGGTGATGTTGTGAAAAATATTTATAAGAATAAAATTGTTTACAGCACAGGTTCACATCATGATATTGCTTCCACNNTTTGCCTATTTGTGCATGGATGATGCCGAAGGCTGGGTAACAGACAGTTGTACTTTTGTTTATGATTTGAGTAATAAAAAATTTATTTACAAAAGACCTTATTATGCAATCGCAGACACAATATCTGCAAAAAGTTACTTGCAACAGTTGTACAAAACATTTAGTAACCTTTAAGTCATTTGCAATAAAAAAGCCGGGTAATAAATGTTCCCGGCTTTTCAAGATAACACATTTCTTAATGCCTGCTATTGATGTAATTATTCAAATCATCAATGGACGACTCGAATGTAAACATATCATTCACTTTAAAATAATTTCCGATATCGTAAGTAAAATCATAAGCATACTTTGCAAAATCCAATTTGGATTCTTCAAAAGTAAAAAGACCCATAAGTTCTTTTACCTGTGAAGTGAAAAGGCAATTATTTCTCAAAACTTGTTTTGCAATTGTCATTTTACTGTCTTCAAAAGACTTTGAGGAAATTGACTGTTTAAGGTCAGAAAAATCTTGTGGCGCCATAGGCACAGGGCAACCATAAGGACCGTTATATCCAGGCAGATAAACAACAGGTGCAGGTGTAGGTGCTACAGGTGGTGCAGCTGGTGGCTCTGATGTTGTAGTATGTGTAACTGTAGTCGTTGTAGTATGTGTAGTAGTTTGCGTTGTTCCTCCGGAAACATTCATGTTTATTCCACCACCAGTTTCATTCATATTTAAACCAATGTTTACATTCACATTATCACCGGGCATTGGTGTCCCATCGGTTGTTGTGGTTGTAGTAGTATGAGTTACAGTTGTAGCAGCAGGTGGTGGCGCAGGAACTTCACTATAAACAACAATAGTTTGATTAGGTGCAGGAGGCAATGCCTGTGCTAAAGGAACTTCACTTAAAGGACGTAGGCTATAGCTATTCTTTTTTGAATTAAACTTAATGCTGAATGTTGTTTCCATACCGGGATTAAATGCAAGGTTAAAATCCTTTTCACCCAACTTCGTATCTTCAAAAATCACTTTTAGTTTGTAAAAGTTAGCATTTAACCCTGTTACTTTAACATTGGTTTCAGGACTTGTATTCTGCCGAACTCCATTAAGAATAGCATAAAATTTCTCACCGTTTTCGGTGAATAGAATAACATTTGAAGATTGAGCTTTCACAAAAAAAGCACAAAGAATAAATGCCATTGTAAAGAATGTGTTTTTCATTTGAATAAGATTTTATATTTTATTTTGACATTAACTATAATAGTACCAAAACGCAGCTAAAATATGAAAAAATCATAAAGCGATATGTGTTTCAGTCTTGAAAGAATGTCAAAACAGCATTTTCAATAAAGTGAAAACCTACGTTCATTCACCCGGTTTCAATAGTTATAGTAGGTCTATGATAAACTTTAAAATTCATAGAGTTTGCAATAAAACACATCTCATTGGCCCTATTATGTAATGAAATTGCAAAATCTTTTTTAGAATCATCTGCTATTAATACAAATGGATTAAGTGTAACAGATTCAAACTTTCCGGCACGGCTTGAAGTTTCAACCATGATGCCGGTAGCATTATCTGAATAGCTTTTTACAACAACACCTGCATCGGAGCATAGATGCAGGTACCACAACATGTGGCACGATGACAATGAAGCCAACAACAATTCTTCCGGATTGTATTTTGTTTTATCACCCCGAAAAGCCGGATCAGAAGAACAATGGAAGTCAGGCTTATTTTCAATCCTTACAAGATAACTTCTATCATAGCTTAAATAATCTTTGGTACCGTATCCTGTGTTACCTGTCCAAACAATATTTGCCTTATAATGATGTTCTCGTTGCATCAAATAATAATAAATAATCAGATTTAAAATTTACTAATTCTGATTTTTACAAATCAGCATCTTTAATTCGCTTTAAAAACTCATTCTTTTTCCTCTCAGTAGCAAGCATAAACTGATATGGCTCAAGCCCTCCTTTTTCTGATGCTACACGCTTTTCGGGTTTCATTTCATCAATTGGCTTATTGAACTTTTCATCTGAAGAAATTGCTTGTAAAACGCCACGCTGATAATTAAAATAGTACCACATATCAGGCAATGCTTCCAGATAAATATTCAATACATCACCACTGCGTCTGCGCATAATCTCAACTTTTCCTTTAACCATCCTTCCTACATAAGTCTTTCCTATAACTCCAAGACCAATATTTCCTACAGAAATATATGATGCACGTTCTTTATTATAATAAAATTTAAGTTCACTAAATACAAGGGTATGTTGTAATTCAGAGGGGATTCTTCGTGCAGAACCATATAATCCGGTTTCATTCAATAGCTTTTCTGCTTTATTCTTACCGATCATATTCGCAAGTGCATTTCTATAAACAGGTCTATCATCCATAAAAGGTTGCAATGCAGGAATAGAATTAAACATTTCCGCCATTTGTTTAAGTGCATCATCATTAAACATAAAGTCAGCTGCCATTACTGCATCAAAGCCTATAGAGTCATTAACTGTTGAATAATTAACCATACCAAAATTTGTAATAGATAACTGACCAAAATCCTGTGTGAGATTAATGCGACCTTCGCCTATTAACTGACAACGCTTATCATCAAGAATAACAGTGTTTGTAATAACACTTGCCGACTTGGTTGAATCGGTTCCGGGTATAGTACCAGAGATTTTATATTGTTGTAAATTATTGTCAAAAGTCAGATAGCCCTCAGCAGAAATAACTTCTGCATCAGAACTATGCTTTTTCATTGATAAAAATGCCGGATACATCATGGTACTGTCGCTGCCAAAATAAATTCCTGAATAAAGTTTTTGCAAACTCTCGTTAGCCGGACTTTGAATAGGAATATTTACACCTTTAGGATCAATATCACCTGCAAAGCCAAACCAATTGCGTTCAAAAGTATTGCAGTGATGGTTAACGATTGCAAATCCATTGAAATATAGATTTTCTTTTGGTGCATTAATTCTCAACTTCCCTTTGTACTGAATTGTCGGGCTAATAAAAAAGCGAGACGAGTCAGGGATTTCCCCGATGGCAAATGTCTGTTTTGATGTATCCACTCCAATCTGAGTAAGCCTGATTTTATGCTTAACCTTTGTCTGATCCATATATTCGTAATTACCATCTCCGGAATAATTCATTCTGCTTTGAATAGTAATATTTGTATTAAGCATAGTGTGATAACGAGATGTAGTATTGGCAATAACCTTACTGTTAACCAATGGTCGCATCACTGCATTACGTTCTACAACAACATTTCCTAAGTCCGGAACTATTGAAGCATCTGCCACTAAAATTTCCTTCACCTTAAATCCTTTTAGCAAGTATGATTTAAGATTATATGTAGCTAAAGGTGCATCCCAACGCAAAGAATCCTGTTGTCGGTTTATTGAAACAAACTCATTTGCTTTGTCAGCAATAGCATCAGAACCACCAAATTCAAGCTCCGACTTATCTATAAACCATCGGAAATCTCTGATGTAGGAGATATATTCGTTGACAGGAAATTCAACCTTGGCTTTTTCACCCTGACTACTGAAATCCCCAATACGTTTATCAAGGTCAATATTAGCCTTAACATTTTGCGTATGTAATGCCAGCAAATCTCCGGCATCTGTATTAAGTTTAAACTCAGCAGAATCGGAACCGTAACTGTGTTCTCTGATAAAATGATTGCTGCTGATTAACTGTGATTGCTGATAACGTATTATACCATTGGCCTTGATTCCTGAAGGCATCAACACTAAATTTCCATCGAGCACTGCTTCTCCATTAAACAATGCAAAATCCTTACTTCTCTTAAACACAAACATTTTATCACTCTTGGGTCGCCAGTTTACAAACACATCTTCATTCTTCACATCAGGAAAACGAGTAGCACCAACTTGCTCCTTTCTAATAGCAAAACTTTGTGTAACTGCATGCATACTATCTGGAAAGAAAATAATATTGTTAGATTTTGAAGTACTGCTCAGATAATCAACCTCTCCTTTTCCGAGAAAACCCTCATGACTCAAACTGATTTGCTGACGATATTTTCCTTTGCCACTGTATGCTGCAAATCCGGCATCGGGTGTGTTGGTAACAAATCCTAAAGAGTAATCACGTTGCACAGTGAGTTGCTGCCGCCATTCCGGAAAAATATCTGCCGACACCATGCTACCTTCAAATACTAATCCTTCCTTAGTAAGTGTGTTCAGACTGTCAATGCTGAATGGATCGAGATGATAATAAAATTTATCGCGTTTATATACACCGCCAAATATTTCAGGATAATCATAATAAATGTATGATTTGTTGGTACAAACAAAAACCGGATATTCTTCATTGGGTACAAACCCGGACTTATTGGTTGGATTATCAATAGAAAGTTTTCCATTTAATTGCTGTAAAATACTTTTAATTGGTATCAGTCTTTTTCTACCTCTTTCATCAACAGAGTCAGATGGAACTTTAAAACGTAACGAGTCAACATTCTTTAAGTCAATATTAAAATCGACATAGTTAAAAGTAAACTCCTTACCATAAAAATCAAGTCTTCCTGCATGAACACGTCCATTAAAAACGATGTCGCGATTTTTTTTTAATGTCATTTCCTGATCCAAAGGTTGAATATATACCTCTTGAGAATCGCTGATTAAAACATGACTTACACCACGCATGTTGATATCAAAATTTAATAAGTTGATGGTTGCATTAGATAAACCGGAAATCATGGATTCTATCTTCAACTCATCATAATCAACCTTACCGGTACGCGCATTCAGGTAATACATTACCTTATCTTTAACAATAAATTTATCGGCATCGGCATCATAAGAAATAAATCCTAATGATGATAACTGTAGAATTTGATTGCGCACTGTGTTTTCAGTGAGTTTCATATATTCAGCAAATTCAGGTACACTGATGACTTTTGCATTATGCTCCTCTGCAAATTGCTTAATTTTAAACAACGGATGCACTTCAGACAGTCCTTGGATTTTATCAAAACGTTGACGTGAAAAGAAGTTTACTGATTCAAATTTCAACTTACTTTCACCACCACCAGAAATCATTTTAAGGTCCATCAATGGGTCTGTAATCTTCCATACCAGCTGATCAAAATCAAGATCCATTTTATGATAGCTATCAAAATACGGGCTATTGATAGCAGTTTGTCCATTCTTTGTAAGCGTCACGGTTTTATCACCATAGATATACTTAAATTCAACTCCGGGATGATAAATTGAATCTTTCTCCCAGTAGATAACAGCAGCAGCATTTACAGAAACAATCCTGTCAGGACGAAAAATAAAACCTTGTGAAAGTAATTTCAACTGAGGTTTGCCATTTAAATTAAAAGTAATTGATGCATCCTGACGTCTGTTGCCTGAACCTACCATCTTACTTCCCTGCAATGAGAATCCACCTTTGTAATCAGCATCTTTAACCATATTCTTAATATCGAGATTCGCAGCATAAGAATAAAACCTTGGGTAAGTAGCATTGGAATCATTTACGTTAGCCAATAGCTTATCAATATAGCGACCTTTCAGTTCCTGATCAAAATACTTTTTATACGTAAATGCAACAGAGTCCATCGAATATTCTGATCCCTTTAAATTGATTGCATAGCGTTTCACAATGGCATTTGCTTCTGAAACACTTATTCCAGCACGTGTAAAATTTACTGTACCACCATCACCAAAAAACAAAAGGTTGTTGGGGTAATAAACTCCTTTTGTGCCTTCAATTACAGAGCTATCACCCTTGCCGAAGCATCGCAAGGTCATGCCGGAAAAAGTAACTTTTGGCAAGGAGTCAAATCCAAATGCAAATTTGTTATTACTTGCACTCCATGTAACAGCACTTGATTCATACAAGGTATTGTTACGAAAAAGCAGTTGTGATATTTCAAGAAAGTCACCCAATTTTCTTACACTAAGTTTTGCTATAGCTTTTGCAAAAGTTGCATGCCACGAGGTAAATGTTGTTGCTTCTTGCCCGCTGGAAGCAAAGGCAGTAAGCGCAGATGTGTAGGTAACAAAATCAGGAAATGCCTTCATGCGTTTTTTCAACATCAGATTACTTGTTGTAATAATAGACTGCTGTTGCTGCACATCAAACTTGCTAAGAAAAACAGGTTTGAATTCCTCCATTATCTTCTCTGCTTCCTTCTTATTTGTTTCTTCAAAAAAAGATTTTAAATCAAGAAGATAGCTTGAAGGGTCTGTATTGAAACTCTTTAATGTCTGTGATCTGACCGATGAAGCTAAACAAGTAAAAGTGAGCAATATTGCAACAAAATATTTTGACATGTAATGATGGTTTTAGCACAAAAATATACTTCTAAAAGATTGATGCTTGCGGATAGTTACCAACAATTGTTAATGTTTTGGCTTATCAATTAACTTTACATTTGCATTGTTACAAGAAACATCAGTTATTCAAATGATTTACGAATTTAACGGATTCAGACCTGTGGTGGACAGCAGTAGTTTTGTTCATGAGCAGGCAACAGTTACAGGTGATGTAATTATTGGCAAGCAGGTATATATTGCTCCGGGTGCAGCCATACGTGGCGACTGGGGAACAATTATTATTGAAGATGGTTGTAATATACAGGAGAACTGCACAATTCACATGTTTCCAGGTGTTACTGTTAATTTAAAACAAGGAGCACACATTGGACATGGCGCTATAATTCATGGTGCCACCATCGGTAAAAATTCTTTGATAGGAATGAATGCAGTGATTATGGATAATGCCGTAATTGGCGATGGTTGTATTGTTGGTGCTTTATGTTTTGTTCCTGACGGTATGATTGTTCCTAACAGGAAAATTGTTGTAGGCAATCCGGCAAAAATCATTAAGGATGTAAGTGATGAAATGCTACATTGGAAAACAAAAGGAACTGAACTCTATCAACAACTGCCTCATGAATTAAGAGCCACATTAAAACCGTGTGCTCCTTTGCGAAGTATAGAACCCAATCGTAAAAAACACGATGCCGTTTATACTACCTGGAAGAAATAAAATCAGAAATCGGTTTCTTCGCGGATGACACCATCACGCATTTTACCCAAAATTTTAAATTCTGTTCTCCTGTTCAGCTGCCGCCCTTTGGGATTATCTCTTCCATCAGGTTTTGTATTTGCAGCTACGGGCATGGTTTCGCCAAATCCTTTTGCACGCAATCTGTTGGCATTAATTCCTTTTGCCACTAAATAATTCACTACACTTTCTGCCCGTTTTTGCGATAGCGTCATGTTGGCATCATCAGACCCGATGGCATCTGTATGCGACCTTATTTCAACACCTAAGTCAACATTTCTTTGCATAAAAATTACCAAGGTAGTATCTAATGCAGCCATAGCTTTTGCAGTCAGCAAAGGACTTGCAAACTCATAATAAATGTTTGTAAGCAGCAGTGGTGTTTCGGGAATTGAACGTATGTGTATGTCAATTGAGATATCACCGGAACGGGTCTTATTCATAGTACTCAACGCCACTGACTCATAAAGATAACCTTCCTTACGGGCTGTAATCCGATATTCCTGGCGTGGAGAAACAATAAGATTGAAGTGACCTGTTTCATCTGTATTACTGGTACTGACAGGAATAAAAGTAGAATCTTCAGCATTTTTCATTTCCAGAGTAATGCGTGCTCTTCGTACAGGCATCATTGCTAACTTCTTTCCTTTTTGAGTTGAATCGGTTTCATATAAAAAGCCTTTCACATTTAATCTCACTGCGTCTAAAATATTAAACTCAAAAATATCATCACAGCAAGGACCTTTATTCACGCCATTATCGGTAACATTTCTGTTAGACACTATCATGCCAATGTCTTTGTTACTTGGTGAAAGCACATAATACAAATCATCATAGTTGGAATTAACAGGATAACCCAAATTGACAGGATGTGTCCACTTTTTCATTCCGCCTATTGACTTAAAGATATCTAAACCTCCAAGTCCCTGCCATCCATCGGAACTGAAATAAAATGTTTGTGTTTGTGCATCAACATAAGGCGTTACTTCATCACCGGAAGTATTAATTTTTGTTCCAAGGTTGATAGGTGTTCTGTAAGATTTATTTCTGTTATCAAAAGAGGTGTACCAAATGTCATAACCACCCTTACCCCCTTCGCGGTCGCTGACAAAATAAATTATCTCCTCCCCTTTTTTCTGAGTATTCAGACCAATGGCAGGTTGTGTTGATGTATATTTCGGATCATTTACTTCTGTTCCTAAAGATACAGGCTCTGTCCATGTTCCATTGTTCAGGAAACTTACATAGATGGCACATATAACTTTATTCTGACGATTTCTTTTGCATCGGGTAAAATAAAATCTACTCTTATCCTGCGAGTAAACACCGTTGAGTGTATGGGCACTGTTTGAATTATAAAATCCGGGGAGCTCACCATCATCCTTCCATATCTCACTGTCACGAACGGCAACATAAATTTTTCGGAAAGGCTCATCTGCACTTGAATCTCTTGGATTAAAATCAAAAGTAACCTGATCGGTCTTCAGAGAGCCATAGATAATTGTTGAATCATTTATATAAAATGGTGATGACTCAACATGTGATGTGTTGATATCATCAGGTAAATGTTCAATGGCAACTCTCGAAGGGCTGTGCATTAGGCTATCTGCAAACTTGGCAGCATCACCACTATTTTTAATTAATTTAGTATAAACACTTTTATCAGTGCCTGTATATTCCTTTTTAAACTTTGTAAAATACTCTTCTGCCTTTTTGTAATTTCCAAGAGATTTTTGAACATTGGCATAATGATACAACGCCAAAGCATTTTGTTTCGGATTAAGGTTGTATGCTTTCATATAAGCTTCTTCAGCCTTGCGGTAATCTTTGGATTTACGAAGACTTTCAGCATACAGAAACCACACTTTCTCATTTGTTGGCTTGCGCTTGCAATACTCTTCATAGTACATGGCAGAACTGCTGAAGTCATTAATCTTTGCAGCATAACTACCCATTCGTTTTAATTGTGGTGTACCGTATTTTTTTAGTTCATCATTTTGCTGCGCAAATAAATGAACAGTACTGAACACGAATGCCAGCAACACAATAACTTTTGTTTTAATAGCGTTCACAGGGGATTTTTATTTTAAACAAACGTGAACTTAATGCAGTGTAGATGAGAGAAATTTCAAATCCACCCCGGCTTGCAGTAGCAGTATGAAGCGATGAAATATTTATGTCGTAACTCAATGCAACATCAAACAAATCATATTTAATGCCAATAACAGGTATTACTGCATCAGTGCCGTTGCCGGGTGAGGTACGCACATATAAACCACCATTAACCTCTGTAAATTTAGATTCTCCATTACTAAGTTGCTTTGCAAGTGTAACTCCGGCAACATACTCATTAGCTTTTACCTGTTGCATCATCAATAAACGTGCATGTAGCAGATAGTCATTGCCAATTCCTATTTTATCTGACACGGTTAAGCATGTTCGAACAGGCAACTTATTATTGCTGTTGAAGAAAGTATCACCGGGTTTATTCAGATGAAAAAACGAAGCACCGGCCTGGATAAAATGTTTATTTAATTCAACCTGATAGACCAACCCTGCATTAATATCACCGAAAGAACGTTTTTCATCAAGCAATACTTCGCCTGTAGGCATTGATGGATCAAAATAACCGGTGTTCATATTAAACTGCTCAGGCATTGTAATTTTACTTCTGTCAATAGATTTAAAAATATAATTCCACTGAAAACCTGCACTTAANNCCACCACTAATCTGATCAGCACCGGTATAAAGTGTTTTGTCAAATGAAAATGCATTTGTTCTGTAACCAGGATCAAGTTTCGACCATTGACTCCTATAAGTGTTGGCAAAACGATAATCTCCTTCATACAATCCTGTGTTTGCAGCATTAAGTGTAAGTGGAGAGTTATAGAATTGTGAAAAATGAATATCCTGCGCTTGCAGCATTGAAGAAATAAAAATAAAAAAGCAAAGGCGGAATACTTTCATTTAGTCCTGTGAATACTCAGAAAAATTACAGGATAAAAATATAAGATAGAAATGAATTGCGAAAGTTTTTATAGAATAATTGCCAACAGTCAGGCTCAATCTTCAAGAAACCATTTCGAGCGGTTGAATTTCATGGCTTTAGTCAATTTAAATCTTTCAATTGCCTTTACACGTAAATACTCTGTCATTTCATCTAAACTGTCTGTAATCAGCAAGGAATCTAACTCAGAGCGTAAGGCTGTTTTATGCTCATCGAATACTTTCAGCTGATCAATTACAGGTTGCCAGTAATGCTTCCCCATAAGAACTACCGGAAAATCGCCAACTTTTTTTGTTTGAATCAAGGTTAATGCCTCAAACATTTCGTCAATTGTTCCTACACCACCTGGCAAAACCACAAAAGCATAAGAATACTTAAACATCAATACTTTTCTGACAAAGAAATGATGAAACTCAACCATTTTGTCAAGATACTTATTGGGTTGTTGTTCACGTGGCAGAATGATGTTGCAGCCGACAGAAAAACCACCTGCTTCTTTTGCCCCTCTGTTTGCTGCTTCCATGACACCCGGCCCACCACCTGTCATTACCGTAAATCCTAATCTGCTGACATTAGCCCCTACTTCGCGGCCTAACTGATAATAATGATGGTCTTCCTTAAAACGAGCAGAACCAAAGACTGCAACACATGGTCCAACAAAATGCAATGTTCTGAATCCTTTTATAAATTCTTTTACAACTTTAAGAGTAAAGAGAAATTCACCAATTCGCGACTGTCGTTCGGTAAGGAACTTGCTTTCGGAATGATTATGCATAGGCAGAAAAATTTAAAATTCAAATTTAAATGATTTTTAATAACTCACTCAACGAAAGAACAATTCAACTGATGATGTAAAGATGAGGAATCAGGAAACTATTTTTAACTGTAGATAGCAAACAGACTTATGCGGAATACAATCAGAACTTAGCACTTAGTCGCAAACTCAATTGCCTCCCGGTAAGATAATTAGGCACACCATACTTAGTTCCATAAACATCACTTACCCAAGTGTAGGAAACTACATTGTTAACCTGAAAAAGATTAAACACTTCAAGCGAAAGTGAAAGTGCTTTTAGCTTATTTAACGCAGTAAAACGACTTTTTGCTCTTCTGTTTTCGTCAATAAAAATTTTACTGAATCCAATATCAACACGTCTGTAAAAAGGATAACGATTAATGTCTGTATAGCGATTATTCCCTGGAGGGCCAACAGGAAATCCTGTTCCGAAAACAAGTGTCATGTGCATTTTAAATGTTGGAAACTTAGGAAGATAATCAGAAAAAAATATGCTGAACGTAAGTCGCTGATCGGTCAACCTTGGCAAATATCCTGGAATAACCTGAATGCTGTCCACTGCTTGCTTATCAATTGTATATCCTCTTATGGTATCGCCACGTGCATTTAATCTGATGTAATAGACATCATCCTGAATATCTTCTTCTGTTTTTAAAAGTGAAAGACTTGCCCATGATTCTGCTTCATTAACAAACTGTCCATTAATACGAAAATCAACACCTGTTGCATAGCCCTTTGAATTGTTTTTACCTAAATACCGAATGCGAACATTGTCAACCTTGTAAGGAATAAGATCGTTCAACCATTTGTAATAAGCTTCTGTGACAAATTTAAAATCGCGTCCCCATGCTTTGAAATAATAATCTGTACCACCTACAACATGAATAGATTGTTGTGATTTCAAGTCTGTATTTAAACTTCCGTCAGGATTATGCAGTTCTTTATAGAATGGCGGTTGATAATAAAACCCTCCTGAAAGTCTGAAATTAAAATCGCGTTTCCATCTTGGTTTATAAGCAAGTGCAATACGCGGACTGATATTTAAAACATGATTTAAACTCCACCAGGTAAAACGAATACCGGGTGTGAGAATAAAATTTGATGTGCTGCTGAAATAAAAATTATGTTGCAGATAGCCACTCAACCTGTTACTTGAAAGTCTGTTATCACGACTGATGACATCTTGCAGTAATAATTGCTGCTGTGATGGAAGGCTCCCTCCCACGCTATCCTGAGGATGTGGTAATGAATAGCCTGATGAGTCAATATAATTCCATTCTTTAATCTGATCACTAAACTGTTCATGCTGAAACCTAATGCCCCACAACAACTCATTATGACGATAATTGTAGGTGCCTTTATGTTCTGCAGAATAAACTTTCCCATCAAGAAAATTACGTGCATGGTTTAAAAAAGAACCAACACCAAGATTGAGTTTTACTTCACCAAAATTTTGCGAGGCAGGATCTTTTTCAAGTTCATCCAAAAAATACTGACCAAGAACATCAAATGTTTCTTCTTCTCTTGTGTTAAATACTGAGCCAATGACTTTGAGGTTAATATTTTTCTTTGGGCTATGACTGAATATTATTGCTCCTGTAGTGGTAGTAAAGTCATCAACTTCTTTGCCATCAAAATAGACAGTAAAACGTAATGCCTGACTCACAGTGCCAAAATCTGTTGTTCGTGTTTGCGGCACAATATTATATCTGCTCTTTGAAAAATTTCCTAATAATGAAATTGTTGTTTTTTCACTCACATCATAAGTCAACAATGCCTGCACATCATAAAATACCGGCTTATAGTTTCCTTTAGTGTCGAGTGTACCTAATAAATATTTTGTTGACTTTTGTCTTCCTCCTATCAAATAAGTAAAACGATTATTACGACTTGTACCTTCAAGGCTCAGGCCACCACCAAGCAACCCGTAAGTAATTTTTCCTGCAAATTCTGTTGGTCGTTTGTATTTTATATCAAGTGCTGATGACATTTTATCTCCATAAATAGCATCAAAACCACCGGCAGAAAATTTAATTCCGGAAACAAGATCGGGATTGATAAAACTTAATCCTTCCTGCAATCCGGAACGAACCAATTGTGGTCTGTAAATTTCAACATCGTTCACATAAACAAGATTCTCATCGTAGTTTCCACCACGCACAGAATATTCAGAACTAAGCTCGTTGTTAGAAACAACACCACTGCCAATAGTCTTTAATATGGTCTCAAAATTTCCTGATGGATTTGGAATTTCTTCTACTGCTTTTGGATCTATTTTTATTAATGTACCACTTCTTTCGCGAGGATCAGTAATGGTGATATTGGGCAATGGTACAATTGAAGGCAACATGGTTCTGTTCAATTGTTTCTTTTCACCTTCTGCAAGAATTAGTTTTACTGTTGCTTGTTCATAACCAATTGACGAAAAAACAATACTTAACTCACGATTAGATGGAACGGTAATGGAATACTCGCCATGCTCATCAGAAATTACACCGAGTGAAGTACCGGCAACACCAATACTAACACCGGGCAAAGGCTTGCGGTCTGTGCCTGATATTTTACCATGAATACGTGCAGTTGCATCTTGTCCGTTCAATGAATAACAGTAAAAAAATAACGAAAGAAAAATGACAAGTTGCCTCATTAATCGTCTTTAGACTTTGACTTAAACTCACCACTTTTCCATGCTTGAATAAATTTAGCCCAGGCAATTGGGTTTAGCAAATTGTTTACAGGTAACTGACCTGTATTATATAACCGTGACTGTTGTTTCTGATAAACAAATTTACTGTTCATGCTTCCGTCCATATCAATTCTGATGCTCTCTTCGCGCATAGTTTCAAGAGCGAGATTCCTACGGGCATGATCCATGTCTGTATCAGGAACTTTTAGATCGAGAAATGCTTGTTTAAACTGTTCACGTGTAGGCCATGGATAAATCACAGCCTGATTAAGCAATACGGTATCACGGTTAAGAATCTGAATCAGAGAATAACGGTTTTCTGTGAGCGTATCGGGTACTTTAAAATTAGTTTTTGCAAACCCAACAGAAGAAAACTCAATCTCATCACCAACATGTGCCACAATTGAAAAGAACCCATAATAGTCAGATACTGTACCTCTGCTACTTGACTTAATCATAATGCCTGTATAAGGTACCGGACTCAAACTGTCGCCAGTAACTATTACACCGCTTAACTGAACAAGTCTTTCCTGATTCGACTGCGCAAATGCCAGAACAGGCATGCTTAAAATTAAGCAAGTCAGGATAAAATTTCTGCAGCTGATATTGAATATATTCATGGGAACCAAAAATAAGTAATTGCTGTCAAGCAAAACGTATGAAAGGGTAATTTATTTCAAAATTAATGGCTAAATTATAGGGAATCACAACACTGCAATAATTTTTTGAAACCATACAGAAAAACTACTATGGTTTTCAATAATTTCATTTTTTAAATTTTCCATTGTAACCCATCGGTAGGCTTGTACTTCATTTTTATCAGGAAGCACTTCGCTATCATAAATCCCTGTAAAAACATGATCCAGTTCATGCTCTTTCAGACTGTTTTCAAAAGAAGCTTTATAAATAAATTTAAAACTGAACTTCAGACTACAATTAAAGCCCAGCTCTTCTTTAAGTCTTCTTCTTGCAGCATCCTCAATTTTTTCACCAGGACGCGGGTGACCACAACAAGCATTTGACCATAGCCCTCCACTATGATATTTAGTTTCTGCTCTTTGTTGTAAAAGCATTTCACCCTTTGTATTATATATTAAAACTGAAAAAGCTCTATGCAATAATCCAAGTTTGTGCGTCTGCATTTTTTCTGCCTCACCTATTTCCCTATCCTGCTCATCAACCAAAATCACAAACTCCATAAAACTATTTTTTTAGCACTACAAACTCTGTACGTCTGTTTAATGATTTGCCTTTTTCTGTTGTGTTGGGTGCAACAGGTTTTGTTTGTCCAAATCCATTATGCGAAAGTCGTGTTGCTTCAATACCTAAGGTTATCAAATAGTCATATACAGCCTTTGCCCTGTTTTTAGATAATAATAGATTATCCTCAGCCTTACCTGAATTATCGGTATGGCCATAAATAGCAACTTTTAGCTTTGGGTTACCTTTCAGAAAGCCGGCAAAATCCTGTATAACTGCTTTAGATATATCTGTTATTTGATAAGAATCTGTTTCAAAAAGGATATCATTCAGATTGTAGGCCTCTCCTTCTTTTATTTTCCTCAGGTCTAACTCAACAGTCACAGCAGGCGAATCAACTTTTGCAGCATTAATAAGTTTTGAAGTAAATGCATAATCATCCTTTTGAATAGTTAGCAAATACTCAGAATTAGCTTGCAAAACACCGGCATATTTACCACTGTAGGCATCGTAATCTATCTGCTCAACCTGTTTGGATGAAATATTCCGAATTTCTATTCTAGCACTGTCAGGCACTTCATTGTCATCATTCTTCAGTTGGCCTTTGAACAGAACCATCTTCTCCGGCCTTGCATCCACAGGCATGTCGAATGAATAAATATCATAACCTCCGGTTCCGAATTTATTACTAGCAAAATAACCTTTAGTACCATCAGTACTTACAAAAAATCCAACCTCATCTGCATCGGTGTTTATCGGATATCCGAGATTAACAGGTTTTCCCCAGTTACCGTTTGCATCTTTCTTGGAATAGTAAATATCATATCCTCCCATACCCGGATGACCATCACTGCTGAAATAAAGTGTTTTTCCATCAGGATGTATGAAAGGTGCCTTCTCATTTCTTGAAGTATTGATAGGTCCGGTAATGGGATTTGCGCTGTTCCATTCTCCATTAGTTTTTTTAGTCACATAAAGATCACTTGTTTGAAGAACAGAGTCTCTGAAACTGGCAAAATATAAAGTCCTGTTATCAGGAGAAAGTGATGGTTGTGAATCCCAAAACTTTGAGTCATTTGCTTTACCTATACTTCTTGGTTCAGACCATCCTTTTGGTGTAAGGTCAGAAGTATAAATGTCGAAATTACCTTTAACATTAACAGTAAAAAACAAATGAAGGTTGTCAAGAGAAATTGCCGGACCACCTTCATTTCCGGCATTCTGTTTGTTAAAAGGTAAATCCATTGGTTTTCCTGTATCCCATTTGCCATTTAGATTATGACTCAACATAAACTTTTCTACACTGGTTGAGGTAAGCATGTTTTTACTTTGGTATTCAAACCTCCGTGTAAAAAAACATAATTCATTATCGGCAGAGATAATAGGGAGGTACTCCGGGTCAGGTGTGCTTAATCCTTTTACCAGCACAGGTTTAAAATCTACAGGATGTAAGAACGCTTTTGCTCTGAATAATTTTACTTCGGCATCGTCAGCAGCGTTGGTATCTGACGGAGAGAGTTCAAGAAATGTGGTGTAAACAGGAATAGCTTCTTCATATTTTTTTGTATCAAAATAATAGGTTGCCAGCCTGTAAATTGCTTTTTCAGATGCTTCGGGGCAAACATTCATAAGACCTTTATAAGCCTTTGCCATTAACTTAAAATCTTTTTTTCTGTATGCAGCATCACCCATAAGCAAATAAGGTTTTGCAAATGTGCTGTCGGCCTCGATTGCTTCATTACACAATTCAACTCCTTCCTCATAATTTTTTACAGACTTTAATAGCTTCTCAGCTGCTTCTGTTTTCTTAGCTGCTTCTTTTGATGTTGTCTGTGGACAGCGTTTTAGATTTTGTGCATGTAATGAAACAACACAGAAACATAGTAAAAGACAATAAGTTGTTTTCTTACCCATTAATTAAATTTTGTTTTCAAAGATTTTGTTTAAAGTAATCTGTAATTTTATACATCAGATGTACACGATCTTTACCACGAACATTATGTGGATGCCCGGGATAAACAAAGTAATCCACTTGCTTTCCAAGATCAACAGCTTTTTTCAAATACATTAAACTATGTTGCCAAACAACAGTATCATCATTGGTGTCGTGTATGAGCATCAACTTACCATTAATATTCTTTACATAGTTCAATAAATTACTTTTTTCATAGCCATCAGGGTTTGTAACCGGAGTATCCATATAACGTTCTGTGTACATAATTTCATACATACTCCAATCAATAACAGGTCCACCTGCAACAGCCACTTTAAACAATCCCGGAAACCTTGTCATCAATGAAATCGTCATAAAACCACCATAACTCCAGCCATCAACACCAATTCTTGATGAATCAACATAGGGTAAAGACTTTAAATATTGTAATCCCGTAAGCTGATCTTCCATCTCTGCTACACCACAATTCCGGAAAATGGCTTGTTCAAAATTTTTCCCTCTGTTGCCACTACCTCTGCCATCAACAGAGTAAACAATAAATCCTTCCTGCGCCAGATAATAAAACCACAAGTCGCCTTGTCCACCCTGCCATGAGTTTGTAATTAGTTGTAAATGTGGTCCACCATAAACATAAATAATCACCGGATACTTCTTTGATGAATCCATTGATGGTGGATAATAGGTGCGTGTATAAAGCAATTCACCGGAAACACTCTTTAGTGTACTAATTTTCATTTCGCCTAAATTAAAATCACTTAACGGATTTTCTGCTGTCAGCATTGTTTTTGCATCAGAACCATTAGGCAGTATCAGTTTTATTTTACGAGGTGTGTTTACATTACTGAATACATCAAGCACTTCATTGTTCTCAGGATTATAATAGCAAGTATGAATACCACTATCACCGGAAACTCTTTTCATTTTTCCATCTGAAAGTGTAACATAATATAAATCTCTGTCTATGGGACTTAATGCAGTGCACATATAATATGCACGTTCCGATTTTTTATCAAATCCCTTAAACTCAGTGACAACAAATTCTCCTTTTGTCAGTTGCTTGATTAATTTTCCATCGGTATTGTAAAGATATAAATGATTGTAGCCATCACGCTGACTTTGCCAGATGAACTGATCATCATGGCCGGGGACAAATGCCATAGGTGTTTGTGGCTCCACATACTTTTCATCTTTTTCTTCGAAAAGTGTTTTAATAAAATGTCCTGTTGATGCAGAATAACAATTCAATTTCATGTGGTTCTGATCGCGATTTAAAACAGCGATATAAACATATTTCTCATCAGGACTCCATGAAACATTAGTCAGGTATTGATCTTTTGGCTCACCTGTCTTTAGATAAACAACTGTTTTATTAATCATGTCAAAGACACCTACTGTTACCTGATGACTTGTGCCACCGGACATTGGATATTTTATCAGATTTACCTCTGCAGGCTTTTTATTCCAATCTATTAATGGGTAATCTTTAACCATGGTTTCGTCCATTCTGTAAAAAGCGAGTTTGTTCCCTTTCGGTGACCAAAAGGTTCCCTTTGTAATTCCAAACTCATTACGATGTACAGAGCTGCCGTAAACAATATGTGGATAAGCATCTTCTGCTACTGTAAAATTCTTTCCTGCATCATAAACAAAAAGGTTATTTTTAATTGTATAGGCTATACGCCCTGTTACAGGGTCGGTGTCTTTTTGTGTAGCGCTATCGGGCAACAATAAAATTCTTGAATTACGAATTGCATATTGTGTTTTATCATATTCAAACTCTTTGTTCCCAATAAAAAATCCAAAGACTTTATCATTCTTCCATTCAACAACAGGAAAACTTGCAAGTGTATCCGTTTTAATACGTTTTAGTTTATCATTAATCTCAGAAAGTGAAATAATTTTCTCATCATGTACAATACCGTCATCACCAACAAAAAGTGTTGCATCAGGCAAGCGGTTGTCAACATAATAGTATGAGATTGAATTTTTAATCCAGCCTAATTGTGAAAGATTTGCCGGTGCAAGTTTGGTTCTCGCATTTAATATTGCATCTTCCATGCTCAATTTTTTATGCTGAGCCCAAGATGTTGTAGAAATCAAAAAAATGAGTGGTAATAAATAACGAAACATAATAAATTCTTCTTGCAAGCAAATGTAAAATTTATAAATAAACTTTTCTTGTTACAGATGTATTAATATTAACGACAAATTGTGAATGTTTGCCATGAATTTTCTTTATTTGCAACCATGCATTTAAGGGGAATTCTGATATTATTTTTATGTGTTGGCGTAACACAACTTCATGCTCAGACAATAATTAACAGTGGTTTTGAAGAAGATGCTCATTCTTCTTCACAGAAGGGATGGATAACTGATTGTAAAGGAACAGGTCAGATAAAATTCAGTAATATTTCTCCACATTCAGGCAAACAATGCCTGGAGATAGCGCATCAAAATCAGGCTACCTGTACATTTAGTCAGAGTATATCAATTAAAGACTCAGAGATAAAAAATTACAAAATAATTTATTCATGCCGGGCCGAAGCATTAAATGGGAATACAGGTCTTAATATAATAATCAGAGATGCATCAGGGAAAAAATTAACTGAGAGTAGTGGTTTTATTAAAAATGCAGAAGCAAAATGGAAAACTTATTCAATTGCAACTTCTGTTCCTGAGGGAGCACAAACGATGAGCATTACAGGAATTCTGAATGGAACAGGTAATGTTTGGTTTGATGAAATTAAGATAGAAGAATTAAAACAGCATAAATCCTCATCTGGATTATGGTCAACTGCAAGTGAATTTATGACTATTGCAGGGAAATATTCTATTGGTGAAGCAATTAAATGGGCTGTAGAAAAAAAATAACGCTTATCTTAATACGCTGCTAATTGTTTCAGCATTTGCTTAAATCTATCGCGTGGCAGAAAATTCCACTCCAAATGATTTGACATAGGAACGGCAGTATCAAGACTACCGCATCGCATCACAGGAGCATCGAGCCACTGAAAACAAGCAGAAGAAATTTCAGCAGCAATTTCTCCTCCTATTCCACCGGTCAAGGTGTCTTCATGAAATATGATAACCTTACCTGTTCTTTTTACAGATTCTAAAACTGTTTCTTTATCCCAAGGTAAAAGACTTCTCAGATCAATTAAATCAGCCTGAATATTTTTATTTTCATCCAACGCTTCCATTGCCCAATGAACACCCAAGCCGTATGTCACAATAGTTAGATCAGTACCTTCTCTGATTTTACTTGCCTTACCAATAGGAATAGTAAAGTAATCATCAGCCACAAGACCACTGACACTTCTATAGAGTGCTTTATGTTCAAAAAACATTACAGGATTAGGATCTTCAATAGCAGCGGCTAATAACCCTTTTGCATCACTTGGAAATGCCGGATAAAGAATTTTTAAGCCCGGTACATGAAAGAACCATGCTTCTGTTGACTGTGAGTGAAATGGTCCTGCGCCAACGGCAGCACCTGTGGGCATGCGCACCACAACATCTGCATTTTGTCCCCAGCGATAATGTGTTTTTGCCAGATTATTTACAATCTGATTGAAGCCGCACGTAACGAAGTCGGCAAACTGCATTTCAACAATAGATTTATAGCCGTTTATGGATAAACCCAAACTTGCACCAAGAATTGATGATTCTGTAATGGGCGTATTTCTAACACGTGATTTCCCAAATTCTTCAACAAAGCCTTGAGTTGCTTTAAAAACTCCGCCATACTCAGCAATGTCCTGGCCCATTATAACCAAGTTCTTATGTCGCTGCATGCCTTGACGAAGTCCGTCAGTGATAGCATCTAAAAATCTTTTTTCAGTTACTGCTACTGACGCAGTTATGTTTGTGTCATAAGAAGGCGCATACATATCGCGCAACTCAATTACAGTATTAACTTCAGGGTCTGACTCAGCATAACTTATCTTAAGATGTTCTTCAATTTCTGTTTTGATTTTTGTACGAATACTTTCAACTTGAGCAGTTGAAATAATTTTACTTTCTAAAAGATAGTTTTCGTAATTCGCTATCGGATCTTTCTTTCCCCATTCATCAAACAATTGCTGAGGAACATATTTTGTTCCTGAAGCTTCTTCATGTCCGCGCATTCTAAAGGTGCGAGCTTCAAAAATTATTGGGCGAGGATTTTTTCTGATGTCACTCAATAATTCATTCAAGGTATTATAAACTTCCAGAATATTGTTACCATCAACACTTACACCCTGAATGCCATAACCAATTCCTTTATCAGCAAAACTTTTACATCTGTATTGTTCTGATGAAGGTGTTGACAATCCGTAACCATTGTTTTCAACTATAAAAATTACAGGTAAATCCCATACAGCTGCCACATTTACTGCCTCGTGAAAATCGCCTTCGCTTGCACCGCCATCACCTGAAAAAACAATGGTTGCTTTATTATTTTGTTTAAGAATATTTCCTAAAGCAATTCCATCTGCAATACCACATTGCGGGCCGAGATGTGATATCATTCCTATTATTTTATACTCCTGTGTTCCGAAGTGAAAGGAACGATCGCGTCCATTGGTAAATCCACCTGGCTTGCCCATCCACTGTGAAAACAAACGGTGTAGGGGAATATTGCGCACACTAAAAATACCAAGGTTCCTGTGCATAGGTAATACATATTCATCCTGATGAAGTGCCATGGCAGCACCCACAGAAACAGCTTCCTGACCGATTCCGGAAAACCATTTTGCCAGTTTTCCCTGACGCAGCAAGACAAGCATCTTCTCTTCAATTATACGCGGACGCACCAACTCATGATAAAGTCTGATTAATTGGTCGTCACTCAAATGTTTTCTGTCGAAGTTCATTGTTAAATAAAAAAGTGTGGCAAAGTTAACTTTAATTGGAGTAGCTTTGTTTTATATTATTATGCAAGAAATTATTGTCGGCATCATAGCCATTGCTGCAACAGTTTATTTGATTCAAAAATTCAGAAGTAAATCAAATGGTTGTGATAAATGCAGTTCCGGGCCACAAAAGTCAGGGCAAAAAAAAACCACCTGACGGTGGTTCTTTTTCTTAATTTTTTAAAATTAATGAGCAGCAGCAGCTGAATCAGCAGGAGCAGCAGCTGAATCAGGTGTAGCAGCAGCAGCAGATGCAGCCATTGCAGCTTCTTCAGCAGCCTTCATTTCGGCTTCTGCATTTGCAATTGAATCCTGAGTTGCTTTTTCCGCAGCAGCTTTTTCTTCAGCGCTTGGACCGCATGATACCATTGCAAACATTGCTGCAACAGCCATTAATGTGAATAATTTTTTCATTTTTCTTTTTATTGTTTGATTTGACGGGACAAAAGTATGCTGATTAATAAATGATGAAGGTGTTTTTTATTAACTATTCAACTAAGTTGTTAACAATTAATTGTTATTGCACCCCATGCATCATTTTAATAAGCCATCTGTAAATCAAGAATAACAATACGGATGCAGCGGCACTCATAATTACGAATATCATGAAAAAATCGTAGAGACTTGAAATCTGCATACCCATAAACATTGGAAAATGATGTGGAATACCTGCATCGGCAAGCACTTTTAACTGTTCGGCTGTAGCAGTAACAGAACCATTTAGGATAGATGGAAGATCAATTCCTTTGTCGGCAGCAGCTTTAAATTCACCTTGTCCCGGAGGATATAATGAGCTTAATGTTCCTGCAAATTTATTAGAAGCCGAGTTTGCTAAGAACCATGTTCCCATTAACAAGGAGGCAAAACGCAGAGGTGCTAATTTTGCAACCATTGAAAGTCCAATTGGAGACAAACAAAGCTCACCAAATGTGTGCAGCAGGTATAAAGTTGTTAGCCAAAACATAGAAACTTTTACTCCGGGCTCTACTCCTTTTACACCAAAAGCAATTACTAAATAGCCAATTGAGAGTAAGAAAAGCCCAATTGCCATTTTTAATGGTGAACCGGGTTCTTTTCCTGCATTGCCTAATCGCACCCATAACCAAGCAAAAATCGGTGCAAAAATCACAATAAATATTGCGTTGAATGATTGAAAAAAGCTTGCCGGCATTTCCCAACCAAACAAATTTCTATCTGTTTGTTCGTCAGCAAAGAAAGTTAGCGAGGCTCCGGCTTGCTCGAATGCACTCCAGAAGAAAATTACAAAGAAGCAAAGTATAAAAATTACCCAGACGCGTTGTTTCTCAACATGAGTCAAAGACTTATCTGTAATAATGAGACCTGGAACGGCAATAGCACCTGCATAAATAATTGAGCCTATTAAATCGAATTCAACTATAGATTTAAAAACAAAAAACAATCCGATTCCAATCGCCAGCCACATGAGAATCTTAGACATATTGAACGATGGGATATCTGCTTCTCCTTCTGTATTAACGGCTTGTGTAGTAACAACTTTAGGCATTCCTATCGGTGAACCGTCTGGGCTCACTATATATTTATTCTTGAGCAACACAAAGGTGAGTACACCAATAACCATTCCTATGCCGGCAGCAAGAAATCCATATTTAAAGTCAGCAGGATCGTTGGTATCGCCAAAATATCCACAAACCAATGGAGCAAAAAATGCCCCGAGATTAATTCCCATATAAAAAATAGTAAATGCTCCATCTACTCTTTTATCAGCTTTTGGATAAAGTTGACCAACCATTGTAGAAATATTCGGTTTAAAAAATCCGTTTCCAAAAATCAAAAACCCAAGACCTAAATACATCAGCATACTTGCTGTGGCATCGGTGCCTGTAGGTGTAGAACCAATCATAGAGCCACTAAAAAACAAAGTAAACTGACCAATAGCCATCAACAAGCCGCCTACGATAATCGAACGCCTGTTACCCCAATAACGATCTGAAATGTATCCGCCTAACAACGGTGTCAGATAAACTAATCCGGTATAACTACCATAAAGGTTTGAAGCAAATGCTTTGTCAAGCATCAATGCTTTAACCATGAAAAGAATAAAGATGGCGCGCATTCCATAATAGCTGAAACGCTCCCACATTTCGGTTACAAATAACACATACAGTCCCTTGGGATGTCCTTGTTGTACAGTTTGGCTCATACGTTTGATTTAAATTTAAAGCGCGGCTAATGTAAAAAAATTAATCTTTTACGGTATCCTGAATTTGCAACTGGTCTTTATAATAGGCTAATGCAGCTATAAAATGCTCAACTGCTTCGTCTAAACTTCCAAAAAACTTGCCTCCTGCAGCATTCTGATGTCCACCACCGGAGAAAAACTTTGATGCCAGTTCACGTACAGAAAAATCACCTTTCGAGCGGAAAGATATTTTAATCATATCATCTTTCTCTGTAAATAGTGCTGACATCATCATGTCACTGATACTAAGTGGATAATTGACAATTCCTTCTGTATCTCCGGTTTGATGATTGTACTGATCGAGTTCGTTCTTGGTTAGCGCAATATAGGCAGCCCTGTAAGCATGTATTACCTGCATTTTATCTTTCAGGCAGTAACCGAGAAAACGTGTTCGCTCTTCTGAGAAATTGTCAGAAATGGTTTCATGTATTTTCACATGATTCATTCCTGTATCGAGTAAGGCTGCTAAAACGCGATGTGTATCAGCACTCATTGACGAAAACCTGAAAGAACCGGTGTCAGTCATAATTCCTGTATAGATACACTCGGCCACCTCCGGCTTCATTTTGTACTTATTGTCTAATGCATAAATAAAGTGGAAAATCAACTCACTTGTTGCACACGATTTAGGAAAAGAAAATAAAATATCGCATTGTATTTTTGGATATAAATGATGGTCAATAACTACTTTAAAAGCTTTGTTTGACATCATTACATCTTCCATAGCCTCAACTCTTTTTGACTCATTAAAATCAAGACAAAAAATTATTTCTGCTTCGGCAAAAGCTTTAGCAACATTACGTGGCTTGGCTTCATAGTCCAACACTTTCTGATTGCCTTTCATAAAACTGATTGATGCAGGATAATCACTTGGCACAACAGCTTTAACTTTGTGTTTTTTGGAGACTAAGAAATTATACAATCCAAGAAGTGAGCCTATAGCATCGCCATCCGGTTTATAGTGAGTGGTGATAACGATTCTTTTTGGTTCCGATAACAGATTCTTTAATTGCTCTATGCTGTGTTGCTCAAATTTTGGTATCATAAACTTTCAAAATGCGATTTTTACAAATGTAAGCTATTTGCATCAGTCAAACCAAAGCTGAAATCAACTACTTTTGCGGCCACAAAAAAATACAAATATTTAATTATGAGTAACATCACTTTTACAATGCTAAAGCCTGATGCAGTAAGCAATGGATACATTGGGGCTATTTTAGATCATATTATTAAGGCCGGATTTAAGATTAAAGCAATGAAGTACACACGTTTAACCGCAGAACGTGCAGGTGAATTCTATGCCATTCACCGTGAAAGACCATTTTATAATGATTTGGTAAAATATATGTCATCCGGACCTATAGTTGCGGCAATTCTTGAAAAAGACAATGCCGTTGAAGATTTCAGAAAAACTATTGGTGCAACCGATCCTGCAAAGGCTGATGCCGGCACAATTCGTAAGCTTTATGCTAAAAGTATTGAAGCCAATGCCGTTCATGGTTCCGACAGTAATGAAAATGCTGCTATTGAAGGCTCATTTTTCTTTAGCATGACTGAAAGATTTTAAGCACCGATATTCCTTCGAAAGTGAAATTTTACTGAAAAATCCTGTCACTTATTACTTGAAAGTTGAAATGGCAGGATTTTTTCTTTATGTTTACTGAATAATTAATAAAAATATTTTTTGAGCTATACAACATTATTAAAAATAACACGTTCTATATCTCAAAACATCTCAAATAATCACATTTCAAACAGGAGGAAAACTATAGCATAAAACTCTACTTTATCACTTATTTCCAAAAAAGAGTTCACTATGCAACAGCCTGTTTTAAACGACCGCGAACTGGTCGAAATGTACCAACAAGGTAACGAAGACTGCTTAACCGTTCTGATTGAACGACATCAGAAAAGAATATTTTCTGCCATTCTCTTTCTTGTCAATAATAGAGAATTAGCCGAAGATATTTTCCAGGACACTTTTGTTAAGGTAATCAACACCTTAAAAAAAGGAAGCTACAACGAAGAAGGTAAATTTTTACCTTGGGTTCTTCGCATCAGTCACAACTTGGTTATTGACCATTTCAGACGCAATCAGCGTATGCCAATGGTTCATGACAAGGAGGATTATTCTATCATCGAATCACTGCAACTGATGGATGACAATGTGCAGGACAAAATTGTAAAGGAGCAGATTTATAAAGAAGTGCGCCTGCTGGTTGAAGAACTTCCATACGAACAAAAAGAAGTTATCATTCTGAGACACTTTGCAGATATGAGTTTTAAAGAAATTGCCGATGCTACCGGTGTGAGTATCAACACTTCATTAGGCAGGATGCGCTATGCCCTTATCAACCTCAGAAAAGTGATTGAGAAGAAAAAGTTAGTGCTGGCAGCCTGAAATTTTCAGGACATATAAAATATTCCTGACAACGCTGCGTTATAGGTGTAAATAAGTAACGCGCCTATGTACGAAAGTTCTACTACACACGATTTAATTCTTTACTACTTTAACGAAGTCGAGTTATCCGACACTGTGTTGATTCAGCATGAAATTGATTGCAATCCTGAAACTGAAGAAAGCTATCAGGAAATTGTTCAGGTAATGGATCATATTGACCAGTGCATGGTGAATCCATCATCATCAGTTATTAAAAACATTCTGAACTACTCACATTCATTAAAGTAATTCTGACATCAAGATTTTTGTTATTCTGATTTTGAGGTTGCTATTACAAAGCGCTTAAGCACTATTAACCCAATATTAAGTTAATGTAAACAAATGGCAATACCATCTTCAGAATAATAATTTCTTCTGTGATAATATATCTGAGTTGTCTGACTAAAAGTAATTTACAATTCCGAAGTGGACTTTTGCCTGCCGGAACTGAATGGCACTGTTTTGCTGGCTGCCAATTGCATAATTAAGTGCGAAAATTCCAAGTTTGGTTTCAAAAGTAATTCCTGCTCCCATACCAAATGGACTATCATACATATTCCCTGCTCTGGTTTCTGAGGCATAATAGGCCTGATTATAAAACAACTGCAAATAGGCATTTCTGTCGAGGATATAACGCAACTCTATCTTTCCTAAATAATATGATGTTGCATAGAGTACATCTTCATCAAATCCTCTTAAAGATTTTAGTCCGCCAAAACGGAATTGATCATTCTGAAAAATGTCATCGGCATGCATCCATGCAAAAGCAATTCCAGTATTCAAAACTATACGAGGCAACAATGTCTGATAAAAATCTGCTGCACCTTCAAATTTATAAATATCGCTATTCAGCTTTATACCCTTATACAATTCGCTATTGATGCTGCTGTTTTTTATTATCTTCTTAACTCCTGCACCGCCCGAAATTTCAGCCATGAACCCTCGCTGCGGGTTTAGTCTGTAGTCAACTTTTTCTTTCTTTAACACTACTCCGTAAGTTGTAATACTTGCATCTGCAAAGGCTGGAAGAACGGTTGCATTTTTGTAAGAAGATGTTGAAAGCAGTGAAGATTTTTTATTGGAAACAACAAACGTTATTCTGTCATTCCCTTTCATCAGGTATTGAATACCTCCTTTTAACAATACATCAACATAAGAAGTATCACGTTTGTAAATATTCAATCCGCCTTCAAGGCCAAATGGAAGTGAGAATAGAAATGGATAACTTAATGATGTTTTTAAATCCTGCGTTTTAGGCAATGGCTGTTTCCAGTTAATCTCAAACTGCTCGCCACGACCAAAGGCACTCAGCAATTTCAGTCGCAGTTCTCCACTGATATTCACTTTCCCACTCTTTGTTGCATCAGGCAACACACCAATAATACCATCGGCCTGCGAAGCTTTTTTATTGTTCAGAAACAAAGTAAGCACTGCACCGCCACCTTCAAATGCAACAACCAACGGTGCATATTCTGAAACCATTGGCAACTCCTTCAATCGGATTGAAATATTACGAATGATGCTTTCATTATAAACATCCCCTTGACTCACGCGCAGATAATTAAATAAAAATGTTCTGCTTAATTTAGAATCACCACGAATGATGATGCTGTCAACACGAACAAGTTCGCTTTTATTGACTCTTAAAACTCCTGAAATTTGCTGCTCATTAAAATTCAGGCTGTCTAATTTCACTTCGGCAAAGGGGTAGCCGTTATTCTCGTACCAATGTAAAAGCGACTTAAACATTTGTGCCATCCTTGGCGGACTGACCTTGCTGCCGCGCCATTTCTTTTCACTATTGCCAGTTTCATTCAATACGCGTTCATCAATATTGCCACCTGTTATTCGCGCCCACTTATAACGATTGCCTTTATGCAGATAAACACTATAGATATTGCCGTCCTTAGCCAAAGAATCTGCAGACGCTGCAATAAAGCCTTCCTTCTGAGCTTCGTTAATAATTTTGGTTATTTCTTTTTTCAACAACACAGAATCTGCAAATTCCTTTTTATATTTTATTGAAACAACATCACCTTTAAGTTCAAGTCTATATTGTGCAAATGACAGTTGCACATAAAAAAAGCAGATTGAGAAAAAAAGTAAAAGGTGTCGTAGCAGATGCATGAGCATTAATTAATATTCCAATCAATGGGTTGCAATCCTTCTGACTTTAAAATTCTGTTTGTTGCTGAAAAATGCTTACAGCCAAAAAATTTTGTGGCAGAAAAAGGAGAAGGATGCGCAGATTTTAGAATATGATGTTTCTTATTATCAATCAAAATTTCCTTTGCTTGTGCAAAACGCCCCCAAAGTAAAAAAACCAATCCTGACTTATGTTCAGACAAAGTTCTAATCACAGCATCTGTAAACTGCTCCCAACCTTTTCCCTGATGCGAACCTGCCATACTCTGCCGAACTGTTAATGTGGCATTCAACAAAAACACTCCCTGTCGCGCCCACTTCTCAAGGTTGCCGTGAACAGGAATAGGAATATTCAAATCACTTTTCAATTCTTTAAAAATATTTACCAATGAGGGTGGCGGCTTTATTCCTTCTGAGACAGAAAAGCAAAGCCCATTTGCCTGACCTGCTCCATGATACGGATCCTGACCAATTATTACCACTCTTGCTTTTTCAAAGGGGGTATAATCAAAGGCACTGAAAATTTGAGGTCCGGGAGGAAAAACTTTATAAAGAGCAGCTTCCTGTTTGACGAATTTCTTCAATTCTTCAAAATAAGGCATGTTAAACTGCTCCTGAAGCATCTTTCTCCAGCTTTCTTCAATTTTTATCTGACTTGACTCCATACTGTTAATTGTCTGCTAAAATAACTACACAGAACCATACATTTACTCTTGAAATAAATTTTAAGTACTTGCGTTTTATGGTAGCCGATTGTTAATAAGTATTTTCACATCATTGGTGAATCATATACTGACTTTGGCTTGATTTTTCTTTCTTTGCCGACTATAAATCTCATTACAATGAAAAAATTGCTTGTTGCATTAGCCTTTTTATCTCTAATTGTTTCATTGAATTCATGCAAAAGCCGTGAAAAATGCCCCGCATACGGAAGCAAATCAGTTCATACTGAGCACAGCCATTCATAATATTTTGATTCAAAGAAATTAAACTGCCATGTATAATTTTCATGGCAGTTTTTGTTTTTAGAGCAAAGTAAAAAGCTCATACTCAATACTTCAACTGAAAGTTGTCAAAATATTACACCTGCAACATTAACCTTTCACAACTTACTTCAACACACCACTTCAAGCAGCGTGCGAAAAGCCACAAACTTTTCTTTATATCGTGCAGTATGTTCCTGCTGAAGTTCTGCTGCATAATTATTCTGATAGCGTTCCATGTCTTCCATCGTCCTGAAATAATATTGAACAGAATAAGTTTTTCCACCGCTATCTTCATCAGCCATCACTCTGAAAATACGATTTTCAATAAAACATCCGGTATTTAACACATCAGGAATATGAATTTCCTGCATCCACTGCAGCCATTCTGCCGCAACATCATTATCAATATTTACAGTTACATTATAAACAAACATATACTTTAACCAATAATTAAGTTTTATCTTAGACTAAAAAGAATGTATAGCTTTAATTTTGCACATTCAAACACAATATTAAATTAAAATGATTAAACCATTACTGAGTGTATTAACAATCACTTCAATTATGATTTCATGCAAACCGGCATCTGAACCGGCCACATCAGAAAAATTAACCTATCCCATAACTGCAAAATCAGATCAGGTTGATGATTATTTTGGTGTAAAAGTTTCTGACCCGTATCGTTGGTTAGAAAACGACACTGCCGAAGATGTAAAAAAATGGGTTACAGAAGAGAATAAGGTAACCTTTGGCTATCTTGAAAAAATTCCATTCAGAAATAAAATAAAAGAAAGACTTACCGATATTTTTAATTACCCAAAATATTCCAATCCTTTTCGTGCCGGTGAATATTATTTTTTCAGCAAAAATGATGGTCTGCAAAATCAAAGTGTCATTTATTATCAGAAAGGTCTTGATGGAAAACCGGAAGTATTCCTCGACCCCAACACCATGAGCAGCGATGGTACTGCAGCAGTTTCACTGTTAGGGTTTTCTAAAGACAAGAAATATGTTGCCTATGCTATTAATCAATCAGGCAGCGACTGGCAAACTATTTATGTAATGGAAGTTGCCACAAAAAAACTAATGAGCGACAAATTGGAATGGGTAAAATTCAGTGGTGCATCATGGAAAAACAATGGCTTCTACTATGCACGTTATGATGCCCCTCCAAAAGGTAAAGAATTTTCACAAAAAAACGAATACCATAAAATCTATTACCACCGCCTTGGCGACACTCAGGATAAAGATGTTTTGGTGTATGAAAACAAAGACAAACCCTTGCGCTACTATGGTGCCTCTGTAACAGAAGACGAGCGCTTTCTTATCATTTACGTTTCTGAAGGTACTGACGGAACAGAAATGTATTACAAAGATTTGCAAAGCAATCAAAAGGATTTTGGTCTTTTGTTTGCCGGATTTCAAGACAACTACAGCGTAATAAACAATATTGGCGACAAGTTACTTGTACAAACAGATGCAGGTGCTCCTAATCAAAGAGTAATTTTAGTTGATCCAAAAAATCCTAAAAAGGAAAACTGGAAAGATGTGATTCCGGAAAAACCCGAGCTACTTGAAAGTGCAGCTACCGGAGGTGGTAAACTTTTTGTTTCCTACCTTAAAGATGTAACAACACATGTTTATCAATATAGCCTTGAGGGTAATCTCGAACATGAAATTGCATTACCTGCATTAGGTACAGCTTTCGGATTTAGTGGCGACAAAGAAGATGCATTAATTTTTTACACCTTTACATCATTCACCTATCCTCCTACAATATATAAGTACGATATTGCATCAGGCAAGTCAGACATCTGGCAAAAATCCGATGTTAAATTCAATCCTGAAGAGTACGAAACAAAACAAGTATTTTACAACAGCAAGGACGGAACAAAAGTTCCCATGTTTTTAGTTTATAAAAAAGGAATCAAACTCGATGGCAACAATCCTACCCTACTCTATGGTTATGGAGGATTCAACATCAGTCTTACCCCATCTTTCAGCACATCAAGATTAATACTTCTTGAAAATGGCGGCATCTTCGTAATGGCAAACATCCGTGGTGGTGGAGAGTATGGAGAAAAATGGCACAATGAAGGCAAACTTCTCAAAAAGCAAAATGTATTTGACGATTTTATTGCAGCAGCAGAATACCTGATCAAAGAAAAATACACCTCATCATCTAAATTAGCCATACAGGGAGGTTCAAACGGAGGCCTATTGGTGGGTGCATGCATGCTGCAACGCCCCGACTTATATCGTGTAGCATTTCCTGCTGTTGGTGTAATGGACATGTTGCGCTATCATAAATTTACTGTTGGCTGGGGATGGGCTGTTGAATACGGCAGCAGCGACAGTTTAGAAAATTTCAAAAACCTGTATGCCTACTCACCATTACACAACATCAAAGAAGGTGTGGAATATCCGGCAACTATGGTAACAACTGCCGACCATGACGACAGAGTTGTGCCTGCACACTCATTTAAATTTATTGCCACCCTGCAAGAGCGTTACAAAGGCAACAGACCACAAGTAATACGCATTGATGTAAAAGCAGGACATGGTGCAGGCAAACCCACTTCAAAAATTATTGAAGAGCAGGCTGACATCTGGTCATTCATGTTCTACAACATGGGAATAAACCCAATATATAAATAGCATTAAAATTTGTGAATTTAAAAGCTGTCGTCATATCTGAAGGCAGCTTTTTTTTCGTTTTATATCAGCGATTGAATACCGCACTACTTTAAATCTAACCCATCAACAAAAGCATCTATAAAACGGATTTCTTTATCTTTGAATATCTGACTCTTTTAGTTTAAAAAAGCAATTTGTTCGCAGTTGTTTCCTTTTCTTATAGGCATTTTTAGTTGCTGTTTTTATTCCTAAGACTAACGTAATTAAATTATATTTGTAAATGCTTTTAAATATTTTTTTCATAGACAGACGTTAACACCAATGCTAAAAAGACAGACGACACAGCAAGATAATGACTGATAATGGAAACGATATACAAACCATATTGACTAAGCGAACAGACCTTCAAACTGACCGTGTTTTGCTATTTGGACAAGTGGTAGAAAATAAAGAAAAAGCCGACCCTTCAGCAAAACCAAAAGAGCCGTTTTTTGCCAACCCACTTTCAACTTCAATCTTTTAGTATGGCGACAAATAAACATGCTACCATTCGATACCATGCGCTCGACAGGTGTTTTAGTAACTATGGGAGGAAATTTTTTATAGAAGACTTAATTATTGCCTGTAACGAAGCCATCTATGAATTTGCGGGAGTTGAGGATGGAGTAAAAAGAAGACAGGTTTTTGACGACATAACCTTTATGGAGAGTGAACAAGGTTGGTCAATTCCACTTCAACGATTTAAAGAGGGAAAAAGAGTTTACTATAGATATTCAGACAAATCTTTCTCCATCAAAAGCCAAGGGATTAATCAAACTGAGGCGGAACAACTAAAAGAGACCTTGACAATTTTAACACGATTTAAGGGATTGCCACAATTTGAATGGATTGAAGAAATGCAAATCAGACTTGAAGATACATTTAAATTAGAAGGCAACAATCAGTCATCAGTCGGATTTGAACAAAACCCGTTTCTGAAAGGGTTAAGTCATTTCACTGGAATTTTCAATGCTATACAATACGAAAAGGCATTAAAAATATCATATCAAGGTTATAGGCAAGAAACTCCAACACAAATAATTTTGCACCCATGGTATTTGAAACAATATAACAATCGTTGGTTTCTTTTCGGGCTAAATGAAGATTATAAGTCAATTACCAATTTTGCTCTTGATAGAATAATCGAATTTGAAGAATCAAAAACAAAGTTTCAAAAAAATGAAAAAGTAAACTTCGATGAATATTTTGATGATGTTGTTGGCGTAACTGTTAAGAGAGATGCTCCAATAGAAAAGTTACTTATCAAGCTTAGTAAAGAAATTTGGCCATATATTGAGAGTAAACCACTGCACGGCTCACAAAAAATAAAAAGCAGAACTGAAACAGAAGTCCTGATTGAACTGGTTGTCCAGATAAATCACGAGTTAATTTCACTCTTATTTTCCTACATGGATGCAATAGAAGTGATTGAACCGGAAAACCTTAGAGAGAGATTTAAAAGGCTTTCTGAAACTGTTTATAAAAAATATATTTAAACTATGCGCTTATACTGCACAGATAAGTCTCACCTTTGCTTCGTCAATCAGAAAATAGTGTATGATGAAGGAATTTAAGATAGAAGAGATATTGCCACTTGAAGGAGTGAAATCCAAAATTTGGATAATGTTTGATGTTCTGAGGAGTGAAAACATTTCTTCGGATGATTATCATGTGGTATTGTTTCTACTTTCTGCATATAAAGACGATCTTATATCAATTGATTTAGTTAATGAAAATCATGACTTAAAAGAAAGGTTAATTGAACGACTACGTAATTCTAATAGTGAGTTAGACAATCAATATGCTCCCATCTTTCAAGGCTTCAAGCCATCAATTCAAAAATTAAGTAATAATGGTATTAGAAACTTTTTCAGAGTTCTTGCTGAGATTAACAAGCAAGTTCTAACTGAAAATTTCCCTGATGTTTTTGACAGCGTATTGTATCGAATTTCGCAATCTCAAGGAAGATATGCAGGTGAATTTATTCAACCCGTTGAATTAACCCGTTTTATGTGTAGCTTGGCTGATTTGAAAAAAGATGCCAAAGTTTTTAATCCTTTTGCGGGCTTAGCATCCTTTGGCGTTAATCTTGACCAAGGTCAGGACTATTTTGGACAAGAACTAAATCAAAAAACTTGGGCTTTGGGTGCTTTAAGACTCATGGCATACGAGAGACCAGGCAATTCAAAATATGTTTGTGATGATTCGATTTTAAATTGGCCTGACGAATCAGAAAAATTTGACCTAATTCTTTCCAATCCCCCATTCGGGATGAGACTTGGGCGTCATTACAGGGATATTGAACCTAATATCAGAACCATTGAACAGTTTTTGATTGAAAAGGGTGTTCAGTCCTTAAAGCAAAACGGCAAGTTAATCGCCCTTTTACCACAAGGCTTCCTTTTCATCAGAGGAATGTATGAGCAGCGTTTGCGGAAACATCTGGTTGAAGAAGATTTAATTGACACCATTATTTCATTGCCCGGTGGTTTGTTATTAAATACAGGAATACCATTAATCATTTTAGTTCTTGATAGAAACAAGAAGTTACCCGGTAGGGTAAAATTTGTTGATGCTAAGAATTTTGTCATTGCCAAAGGACCTAGAGAAAAGGTACTGAATGATTACAGCCTAAATAGTTACATTCATAACAATAAAGAAGATAATAATGTTGTTAAGATAGTTTACAATGAACAAATTCGTGAAAACGATTACAATCTGAGTGTTGCACGCTATTTCCAAAAGCAAATTGACGGTGTAAAGCTAGGCGATATTCTAGAGTTAGTTAGAGGCCAAAGAGGCTACCTGCCTGAAACAGGTAAGCTAATTCGAATTCGTGATTTAAAAGACGATAAAGTTGATTTTACCCTTGATGTTTCCAGCGTTGAAGAAACAGAACTGAGGCGACCTGATATTAATCTTGTCTCGGAATCCTGCCTACTGCTTGCTATGCGTTGGCGTACATTGATGCCAACACTTTTTGAGTTCAAAGGTGAGCCTATTTTTAGAAGTCAGGACATTCTTTCCTTTAAGGTAAATGAAGCAATTGCTGATAAAGCTTATTTGATCTACGAACTACATGCTGATTATGTACAAGAGCAACTTGAATCATACCGCTTAGGAGCAACAATACCAATCATTCGAAAAGAAGATTTGATGGAGATTGTTATAAAACTTCCTTCAATAGAAGAGCAACGGGCAAAGATTCAAGGGATTTACGAGTTATCTGACAAGATTAAAATGCTTCAGGAAGAACGCAACGCTTTGGCGCATGGTAAGAATAGAAAGCAATTCAATGAATTTGCTTCATTGAAGCATACTTTAGGAAGACCCCGACAAAATATTCTTGATTGGTCTGACAACTTGTTGGAATTTTTAACCAAGAAAAAGGAAGGTTTTGAGGCATTGAATAAAGCCTTTTCCGAATTCTATGATATTGATATTATATCGGCTCTAAAAGAAATCAAGCGTGATGTAAACTTCATTACAGATGTACTTGAAAAGGGTGAAAACGGACTTGTCNNGAAAAGCTGAAAGAAAGAGGCATTTATGCCAACAAAACGCTTTTCAAAACATTGATGGATAACATTCTGACAAATGCTAACAAGTATGCATTTGATAAAAAAGCGACAGGTAACGATGTAGTTATTGAACTGACTGAAGTTGATGATTCCCTTGCAATGGAAATCAGAAATAACGGTAAACCATTTCCCAAGAACTTCGACAGGGAGAAGTTTATAACCAAATACTCGACAGCCGATTCAAGCAATGGCAGTGGTTTAGGCGGTTATGACATACACAGAATTGCAAGTGATTTTAATAACCCGGATTGGATACTATCATTGAACGAAGACCCTTTCTTTTTGGTGAAGTTCAAATTCCAATTTCCAATCAAACTGGTTAACTAATTATGGAGGATATATTTTATAATATTTTGTGGATAGATGATGAGCATGAAACGCTAACAGGAACTAAAGGCCGTGCGAAAAGAAACGGAATAAACCTGATAGCATTCAAATCTTTGAATAATGGTATGGATGAATTAGAAAGGAATTATCCTTTTTATGATGGAGTGCTACTGGATGCTAAATTCTTTGAAAATGAAGATGATGTAAAAGGTACGGAAGACACCTACAATGTGCATAGAGCCAAGGAAAGATTACTCCAACTTAAAAAGAAATTTAAAGTATTTGTGCTTACAGGTCAAGCCGAAGCTTATGAAGACAATACCTTCAAAAAAGCTTTTACCAAGGTATATAAAAAAGGTTCTGACGAGGAAATTGACAGACTGTTTTCAGATATAAAAGTTGCTGCTGCAACACAGGAAGACACCCAAATTCGCCACAGTTACAAACGAGTGTTTGATGTATGCACAGAAAGGTACATTGGTGAACTTGCCAGTCAGGATATTTTGAACTTACTAAAAGTTAATGATGAAACCAATATTGACCATCATTTCAACACGATTCGAAAAGTAGTCGAAGACCTTTTTATTGCATTCAATAAATTTAATTTGCTTCCTGCTGAATTTGTTACTCCTGGGGTTGCTTTGAATGAAAGCAGTAAGTTTTTGGCAGGCAAAGGATCTGATGGTTCTCTTTTTTCCGAAAAAGGATATCAGCATTTAGAAGAAACACATCTATCGAAACAAATTGCCCTCTACTTGCGCAGCATTTTGTCAGTAACACAGGCAGGCTCACACAGATCAGAAATTGACGTACACGTAAGAACTATCAAAACTCCGTATCTTCTGAAAAGTGTATTCTTTCAGTTATTGGATGTGCTGGTATGGTTTAAAATGTATGTTGATTCCAATCCAAAAACCGAGAATTGGTTAAAAGTGGAAACCGCTGCCGAAGCAGCTGAACCAGCGGCTGAACTCATTCATGGCAAGGTTATCAACATTCATCCCCAAAATGGTTTTGCATTTTTCAAACCTGATGCCATCGGTGATAATATTTTCATCCCACCGCATTTGGTCACAAACCATTCGCTTACAGAAGGAATGCCCGTGCAAGTGGAAGTGGAGGAATACACCGACAACCGCACCAACGAATTAAAAAACAGAGTTAAACGAATTGAAATGCGACCATAAACACCTATGACATTTTGCAAGCACATCGCCAAAGCCGCACATGCCTACCAGCAACCCAAGCTTGCAAAAGAGCCGTTTTTTGCCAACGCACTAACAAAAAACCGTATTTTGGACAATTAAATTATTTGATGAGATAAATGACTTTTAATGAAGATTCAAGAGTAAAAATTCCTGCAATTGTGCATCTGACACGGCTGGGTTATTCTTATTTGCCTAAGTCAGCAATTGCAAACCTACACACCGACACCAACATTTTCAAAGACCAGTTCAAGGCAGGACTTTCTAAAATCAACGACAGGGAATTTACCGACACCGAAATTGATTCCTTCCTTTCAGAAATCAACATTCAACTTGACAACAGCGACCTTGGCAAACGCTTCTACAAAAGTTTGCTTGGAGATTTTGCCTGTAAGTTAATTGACCTTGAAAATTTTGAAAACAATCTTTTCCATGTTGTAACCGAACTTACCTACAAAAACGAAGAGGAAGAATTCAGACCTGACATCACTTTGCTGTTTAACGGAATGCCGTTATCATTCATAGAAGTGAAAAAGCCGAACAACAGAGAAGGAATTTTAGCGGAACGAAACAGAATAAATGCTCGCTTCAAAAATCCGAAGTTCAGCAAGTTCATGAACATTACGCAGTTGCTTGTGTTCTCAAACAATCAGGAGTATGACGAGGAAAGTATCACACCCATACAAGGTGCGTTTTACGCAACACCTGACCCTGAACAGGTAAACTTCAATTGTTTCAGAGAAGAAGAAACTTCACTCATTCATGCAGTTCCAACAGAAGATTCAGAAGTTGAAAAACAAATTTTGTTAGACAATAACATTGTTTCCATTCTTGGCAATTCGGAATACAACACAGCTAAAGAAAACAACTCCCCTACTAATCGTGTGCTGACTTCGCTTTTCAGCAAGCAGCGTTTAAAAACAATTTTGAAATATGGTTTTGCGTATGTGAACAGTTCCGACAAAATCGGAAACCGAATGGAGAAACACATCATGCGTTATCCTCAATTGTTTGC
>DKKR01000067.1 GCA_002455375.1 Bacteroidetes bacterium UBA6661 | reverse complement strand
CAGGATGAATTAAAAAACTAATCATGTTGTCAACCCATGAAGGTTGAAATTCAATAATTTTATCGTTATTCAGATTTTCTAACTTTAAAATATCAGCTTCTGTTTCAACAATGGCATTACAATATTTATTTGTCATGGCTTCTTCTGCTGTAAATGTCAGCACTCTGCCGCTGTCATTCACTCCGGGAATAACAACTCTTGGGTCAACCATAGCTTCAGCAATACGCGGGTCGCGATTTCTTTTCTCTGCCGTTGCGCGCATAATGCCACGCATATAGGATTGATATTTATCAGGTGCTGCTTCGCCTTGCTCTGTTACAACTGTAGCTGCGCCAATACTTGAACCACTGCGCATATAAATTCTGTTGCATGCTATTGAGATAAGTGCTCCTGCACTTGCTGCATTTGGGTCAATAAATACTACAACAGGAATTTTTGAATTCAGTATTGCAATTCTGATACTATCGGCAGCATCAAGCATACCTCCATAGGTGTTGAGGTGAATTAAAAATAAGTCTGCTTTTTGCTCATGTGCTTCGCGTAATGCCTTACTAAAAATGCGCGCCATACCTCTATCCACTTCCGACTGAAAATTAAACCTGTAAACAATGCCGGCACAAACATTTGTAACCATAAAAAACAATAACACTAAAGCTAAAAACAATTTTCTCATTTCATTTCTGTTGAATATTCAAAATTGCACAATTACAACTTACATCTGTCGTTTTGATGTTAATTAATTTGTTCAAAACCAATAAATGCATCTTCATTTACCAAGCAGTGATTTTTTTAGTATTGTAAAAATAAAAGTGATCGGGATGAAAATCAAAGTTTCTTTATTATTAGCGACAGCAGCACTCAGCCTTTCGGCTGCCGTTGCACAGGAAGGTTTCAGAACTATTGCAGGCAAAAAATGTCAGCTTTATAAAGTTGTATCTAAAGATACATGGTCGGGATTATCCAGAAAATATCATAAAGAAATTGATGAGTTAAAAGCTGTTAACCCGGGAATTAACGACCTTAAAATAGGTCAAATTATTAATATTCCAATTGAAAACACTGTTAATGACAAAAGCGAAAACAAGTCTGATACTTCTGCTGATATAAAAACCCGCAAGCCTGTTGCTACAATAAACACTCCGGCAAAAAGCAACAACAAGATACATGTTATTGAAAAAGGCGAAACACTTTTTGGCATTGCAAGAAAATATGATGTAAGTGCAAATGATATACGCAAATGGAATCATCTTGAAAATGATGGAATAAAAGCCGGCCAGAAATTAATTGTTTCAACCAATGAGAATATTACTGTAAAAACAGAAATTAAAAAGCAGGAGACTACAAACGAAACTATTCTGCAACCTCTTGACGACAAAAAGTTAGAAGCAAAAAACAGTGAAGTAAAAAACGACTCCAAGTTAATTGCAGAAGCAAGTAATAAATTAATCCCTCCATCACCTTCGCCCAGTGAGCTGGAGTATAAACCATTGCGCACCGAAGTTAAGCGTAGTGGTGGTAAGACAGGTGCAGTTATTGAAGTTAATGAAACAGGTATGGCCTCATGGATCAGAGATGGTGATATCAATCAAAGTAAATTTTATGCTTTACATCGCAATGCTCCTCCCGGCACCATAATTAAAGTCACCAACAGAATGAATGGCGATTATGTTTTTGTGAAAGTAGTTGGCACCTTACCCGACACTGGCGACAATGACAAGCAAATTCTTAAAATGTCGGAAGCCGCTGCAAAAAGAATTGGCGCAATAAATGAAAAATTTCAGGTTGAGCTAAATTACGGCACAACCAATTAATAGAAATTGTTGTTTTATAATACATTGACGTACGCACTGCCAGGCAAAAAGTATATTGGTTCTCCTCTATACCGGAACCAACAGTAAACCCTGTCGGATTTTACAAGTTACTTTTCTTATTTTTGCGGTTTATAAATAAAATTCTGCATAATGAAAGAAGTATATATTGTATCGGCAGTGCGTACACCAATGGGAAGCTTTGGTGGTAAACTGTCATCATTTTCTGCTACCCGTTTGGGTGCTATGGCCATTAAAGGTGCTATTGATCGCATCAATCTAAACCCTTCAGAAATCAAAGAAGTGTATATGGGTAGTGTTTTACAAGCCAATTTAGGACAGGCTCCTGCGCGTCAGGCGGCTAAGTTTGCCGGCCTGCCGGACACTGTTCAATGTACCACCATCAATAAAGTTTGTGCTTCGGGAATGAAAGCTGTTATGCTTGCTGCACAAAGCATCATGCTTGGCGACAATGATGTAATTGTTGCAGGAGGTATGGAAAGCATGAGTAATGTTCCTTTCTATATGCAAAATATGCGATGGGGAAATAAATATGGTGATGTTTCTGCAATTGATGGCCTTGCCAAAGATGGACTGACAGATGTTTATCATAATTATGCTATGGGAAATGCAGCAGATTTATGTGCAAGAGAATGTAATTTTTCACGTCAGGATCAGGACAGCTATGCTATACAATCTTACAAACGCAGTGCCGATGCCTGGGCTGCAGGAAAATTTAAAGATGAAATTGTTCCTGTTGAAATTCCACAGCGCAAAGGGGAACCGATTCTTTTTGCAGAAGACGAAGAATATAAAAACGTACATTTTGATAAAATTCCCGGATTAAAGCCTGCTTTCAGCAAAGAAGGAACAGTAACTGCTGCCAATGCTTCAACGATGAATGATGGTGCAGCTGCATTAATATTAATGAGTAAAGAAAAAGCAGAGTCATTAGGACTAAAACCTCTTGGACGTATCCGCAGTTATGCCGATGCTGAGCAAGCGCCCGAATGGTTTACCACTACTCCATCAAAGGCATTGCCAAGAGCAGTAGAAAAAGCAGGTTTAAAAATGACAGACCTTGAGTTTGTAGAACTCAACGAAGCATTTTCTGTGGTTGCCTTAGCCAACATGAAAGAAATGAAACTTGACCCTGCAAAAGTTAATGTCAATGGTGGCGCAGTAGCTTTAGGTCATCCATTAGGATGTTCCGGTGCAAGAATATTGGTTACTTTGTTAAATGTTTTAAAACAAAACAATGCAAAAATTGGCGGTGCTGCAATATGCAATGGTGGTGGCGGTGCCAGCGCTATGGTTATTGAAAGAATGTAACTGCTTTTTAACGTAATAATCAAGCGGCTGTTCCTGTTTCGGAGCAGCCGCTTTGTCTTTAAAACCAACTGAACCAAACAAAAAAATGAATACTAAATTCTAAAATCAAACTATCTTATAATGGCAATTTGTTCTTTGCTCTGAACCCCATCAATTGTAATACTAACAAAATACAATCCAACAGGAATTTCTGACGTATTGAGCCTAACCAATCCGACATCATTTTCAACGGCCACAAAAACTTCATTTCCTAAAGGATTAAACATTTGTATTCTTGGCGTTTCATCAGTATCAAACTGAATAGTCAATAAATCCTTTACAGGGTTTGGAAATATCGAATAATGAAAAGGCTTTACATAAACTCTTTGTGCAGGAAATGTTTCTGATGTACCATCATAATCTGTTTGTGACAATCTGTACCATGATGCTCCACTAATCGGGTAGCTATCAGTATAACTGTAATCATGTATAACATTACTATTTCCCTGTCCATTCACTTCTGCCACTTTTGACCAATTGTTTCCATTAACAGATTTTTCTATGGTAAAATGACTGTTATTTTTTTCTGAAGCAGTTACCCAGTTGAGTTTAACTTTATTTTTTTCTGCTTTTGCAGTAAACGACAATAATTCAACAGGTAATGCACCCGGGTCGTTAAAACCAAATCCAAAACCATGGGCTCCGCCAACTGCACCGCCTCCGGTCATGTTTGTAGAGCAATTTGTAAAGAAGGATGGGCAGCAACCTTGTTGAATCCAACCGGAAAAACCTGCACCAAAACCATCAGAGGTAATATTAACTGTTGCATTTGTATATTGAGGGAGGTTTGAAAGTGGTGTTAAGGTAAAACAAAACTCATAAGCTAAACAAGAATTGGGTGTCCCGGTAAAATCACCTCTGCCAATACCTGCCGCATCTATAAACTGTAATGTCCAGGTCTGACCACCGTTTGATACAGTTGCTACCCAATTACCTGCATTATAAAATCCAGGAATTATTGGTGCAGTCTGCGGATTCAGATATCCTGATGCAGGAAAGTCAAATACAAATCTTTTTACGCCTTCAACTCCAGTAGTATTTTTAAAAAAAGTAGTTATACATACAGTGTCCACAACATTTAGTGGCGAGAAAAATAAAGGTGCCGTATCATAAACTCCATTAACTGCAATCTGAAAAAATGGTTTTGTTGGCTCAAAGGGAGGTGTTGCACACACACTTCCATCAAATGAAAGATTGCCCTGAGTATTGGGAATATTAATAACTGTAAAATTCGTATCACTGCCAAAAGCTATATCATAAGTAATTGTTGCTGCAGCATCAACCCAAACATAAAGTACTGTATCATTTGCAGTATTAACACTAAAATTACACATCGGTTGCGTAGTATAAATACTTCCCAGTGGCATACACGACCCACAAACTTTCTCTGCAAAAACCCTGAATGGCCCTGTACAGTTTTGTATTGAAACAATAAGTTTACTTGCTCCATTTGCAATGTTTACCTGATAAAGCACATCTTCACCAACAATGTTACATGATGGTCCTGTAAGGTCATCGCCCATGCCAGCATTAGTTTGATTATAAAGTGTTACACTAGGACAAATGTTAACCTGCAAAGGATTGCTACAGTTGTTCTGTGCTGATACCTGCAATGTAACAATCAAGCAGGTAATGATAAAGGTGGTTAAACTCTTCATTTGGTTGGCTATTAATTTGGAGTTATACTTATTGCAGACAGCATCAGCTTGCTTTAACGCACTTCTGATAAATGTCTAAACCAACCGTTTCAAAGATTATACCAAATCAAAATTGAAATTTTTCAACAAGTATTCTGTTTCTTAATAAAATACTGTAAAGGAAATTCGGATAATTTGAGAATTGTGATCAGGAATATTGGTTCTGATTATAAAGATATAATCGAGCACTGATGAATAGAAAGCTATTAAATTTAATATTCTTCAACAAAAGTAAACACATTAGTATTTATTTTGCAGACAACATACAACAACAACATTTTTTTTGAAAGATAATATGAATAAAAATATCATTCAAGATATTAGAATAGAACTAAAGAACATTTCAAGTGAAGAAGTGCGCATTATTGCATCGCGGTTTTTTAAACCAGGCGAAATGGCCAAAGTATATGGTGTAAAATCACCAATAGTACGGACAATTGGTAAAAAATATTTGCAACAAGTAAAGATATTAACTAAAAAGGAAATATTTGCAATCTGCGAAGAATTATGGAATTCATTTTATCTTGAAGAGTCAGTCATTGCCTGCATGTTTACAGAATCAATACATAAAAAGTTTGAAGCTGGTGATATAAAAACTTTTGAAAGTTGGATAAAAAATTATGTAAACAACTGGGCATCATGTGATACTTTCTGCAATCACACAGTAGGAGACTATATGATGATGTATCCTGAAAAAACCGAATTATTGAAGAAGTGGGCTGTATCATCAAACCACTGGTTAAGACGTGCCGCTGCTGTATCTTTGATAGTTCCTGCAAAAAAAGGATTGTTCTTTCCGTTAATCATTGACATTGCAACTATTTTACTGGCTGATGATGATGACTTAGTACAGAAAGGTTATGGTTGGATGCTGAAGTCTGCATGTCAGCATAACGAAAAAGATGTATTTGACTTTGTTATGCTTCATAAATCCGAAATGCCAAGAACTGCCTTGCGGTATGCAATAGAAAAAATGCCTGAACGGCTTAAATCGCAAGCTATGAAAAAATAACATTACTCCTACCCTGCACAAACAGAACTTCAACAGCACTATGTTTTATTCAAAAGGATTAATCTATTTTCGTGATGTTTATTTGCTTCACTCCTAATTAATGAAATTTACTTTGCGACTTTTCTTATTGCTTTGTTTCACAGTTACTCGCCTTGCGGCACAGGATGAAAATATCAATACCGACCGTCCTGATCAGAGTGACGGTGTCTATACATTGACCAAAAAGTATTTTCAGGTTGAAGAAGGTATAACTTTAGGCAAAAACTTATTTACAAACAACCTTATGATTCGGTATGGACTTACAACTTCTACAGAAATTCGTCTGCTTTCAGATGCAGGAAAGATTGATGACTGGAAAGGTTTTCTTCCTTTTACATTAAGTGTTAAACAAAAAATTATTAAACAAAAAAAATGGATTCCCGCCATTACTGCAGTTGGCTATATGAGTTATGGAAAAATTGCATCGAAAGATTTTCTGACTAATAAAATTTCTTATGAACTAAAATTAGCGTTTGAAAATGAAGTGAATGAAAATTTTACAGTTTCATACAATGCCGGATTTACTGATGATTTTAAAACATTTAATTATACCTTTAACCTTGGTTACTCACCGATAGAAAAAATATCACTCTTTGCTGAGTATTTTGCTTCTGTAAATTCTTCTGTTCAACATAATGCCGATGCAGGTGTTTTAGTTTTGTTACATCCTAAACTTCAGGTTGATATAGCTTGCGGTCATTCAATTGCCGACAGTGATAATCGATTTTACACTACCTTTGGCATATCATATAAATTTTAATTCCATCATGAAGCATTTTAAGTCTTGCATTTTTATTCTTTTGACATTTTGCATATCTAATCTTTTTGCTCAGGACAAATACATACCTATTAGTCAAACTCCGGAGCAAATTAAGACCTACATTAAAAACCATTTTCCTGCTACAACAATTTCTTCAGTTAAAAAAGAAAAAGAATTGCTTAACTATGAGTTGGAAGTAAAGCTAAATGACAGCACCAAACTTACCTTCAATAAGGACAATGCATTAATAGAGATTGAATCAAAAAAGGCTATCCCTGAAAAAATTCTGACAGACACAATTTATACCATTGTAAAAGAGAATTACCCAAACAACAAGATTGTTGGATGGGAGAAAACAAAACTTGGTCAGAAAGTGGAATTAGATAATGATGTTGAGCTCTATTTCGATGACAACGGAAATTTTATAAGGACAGAACATTAATTCCGGGATTAACCACTGCATTTTAGTTGTAAACCAATTATTATAAACACAAAGTCAGTTTCTTAGAGGGAAATTATTCACAGTCCATACATCTGTTGTTCATAAGATTGCCTTTCCTGCATAGCTGTTTTAGCTAATTTCGCACAGCAATTACAGAAACAGATGCCAAAGGATAATTCCATAAAATCAGTACTCATCATAGGCAGTGGGCCTATCATCATTGGTCAGGCCTGCGAGTTTGACTACAGCGGATCACAAGCTTCACGTTCACTGCGCGAAGAAGGAATAGAAGTGACACTCATCAACTCGAATCCTGCCACCATCATGACCGATCAGGTAACGGCAGATCATATTTATCTGCTTCCGCTTACGGTTGACAGCATTGAAAAAATATTGAATGAACGAAAGATTGATGCCGTTTTACCAACTATGGGAGGCCAGACAGCTTTGAATCTTTGCAAAGAAGCCGATGAAAGAGGTATTTGGAGCAAATATGGTGTTCGCATTATTGGTGTCAATGTAGCTGCTATTGAAACTACGGAAAATCGTGAATCGTTCCGTAAACTAATGATAGAAATCGGAGTAGGTGTTCCGCCCTCTGCTGTTGCCAACTCATTTCTTGAAGGCAAAGAAATTGCACAACGCATAGGATTTCCTTTAGTAATCCGCCCGTCCTATACCTTAGGTGGAACAGGTGGAAGTTTTGTAATGAAGAAAGAAGAGTTTGAAGACAGGTTGATGCGCGGCTTACAAGCTTCACCCATTCACGAAGTGCTTGTAGAAAAAGCTGTTCTCGGATGGAAAGAATATGAATTAGAACTATTGCGTGATGCTAACGATAACGTAATAATTATCTGCTCCATTGAAAACCTTGACCCAATGGGTGTTCACACAGGCGACAGTATTACTATTGCTCCGGCAATGACCTTGAGCGATCATACCTATCAGCGAATGCGCGATATGGCAATTAAGATGATGCGTGCTATCGGAAAATTTGCAGGCGGATGTAATGTACAGTTTGCCGTAAGCCCTGACACCGAAGATATCATTGCAGTAGAAATAAATCCACGTGTTTCACGCTCATCGGCTTTAGCTTCAAAAGCAACAGGCTATCCCATAGCTAAAATTGCTGCAAAGCTTGCCATTGGTTATCATCTTGACGAATTAAAAAATCAGATTACAGGAAGCACTTCTGCATTTTTTGAGCCTGCCTTAGACTATGTTATTGTAAAAATACCCCGATGGAATTTTGATAAATTCCATGGTGCTGACCGCACCTTGGGCTTACAAATGAAATCAGTCGGTGAAGTGATGGGTATTGGTCGCAGCTTTAACGAAGCACTGCAGAAAGCATGTCAGAGCCTTGAAATAAATCGCCATGGTTTAGGTGCAGACGGAACAGGATGGCACAAAGTTGATGACATCATTTACTCACTAGAGCATCCATCATGGGATAGAATATTTCATGTTAAAGATGCATTGAAATTAGGACTTCCAATCCAAACCATTCACAACCACACCAAAATTGATAAATGGTTTCTGACAGAGATTCAGAAATTAGTAGGCATGGAGCAAGAACTGAGAAGGCATAGTCTGAAAAATCTTTCTACGGACTTTATGCTCGAATTAAAGCAGAACGGATTTTCAGATTATCAGATTGCACATATTTTAGGTAATGTCACTGCTGAAGAAGTTTATGAAACACGAAAAGAGATGGGTGTAAAACGTATTTACAAAATGGTTGACACCTGCTCGGCAGAGTTTGCCGCAAAGACACCCTATTTCTACAGTACTTTTGAAAGACCTGCACAAGACAGTAATGGTAATGAAATTACAGCCAGTGAAAGTATTGTCAGCAATAAGAAAAAAATTTTAGTGTTAGGCAGCGGCCCTAATCGTATCGGTCAGGGTATTGAATTCGATTATTCATGTGTTCATGGCGTTCTTGCATCAAAAGAGTCAGGCTATGAAGCCATCATGGTTAACTGCAATCCTGAAACTGTAAGTACAGACTTTGACATTGCAGATAAACTGTATTTTGAACCGGTTTATCAGGAGCATATATTCGAACTTATTGAATACGAAAAACCTGAAGGCGTTATTGTTCAACTTGGCGGACAAACGGCTCTGAAATTGTCGCAGTACCTCAATGAAAAAGGAATCAAAATAATTGGCACCTCATACGAAGATATGGATCTGGCAGAAGATCGCGGACGTTTCTCTGACTTGCTTCACGATTTAGGCATACCATATCCTCCCTACGGTGTTGCAGAAAGTGCAGAAGAAGCACTTGTTGTTGCCAATAAAGTTGGATATCCTGTCTTGGTTCGTCCAAGTTATGTGTTAGGTGGACAAGGTATGAGCATTGTAATTAATGACGAAGAATTAGAACGTGCAGTAATAAAACTGTTGAAAAACCTTCCGGGCAACAGAGTCCTCATTGACCATTTTCTTGATCGTGCCGAAGAGTGCGAAGCTGATTTGATTTGTGATGGCAAAGATGTTCAGATCATAGGTATCATGGAGCACATTGAACCGGCAGGTATTCATAGTGGTGATTCTTATGCAGTGTTACCGCCATTCAGCTTAAGTGATGTGGTTATAAGTCAGATTAAAGATTATGCGAATAAACTTGCATTGGCACTTAATGTAAAAGGCTTATTGAATATTCAGTATGCTGTCAAGAATGAAAAAGTTTATGTTATTGAAGCCAATCCGCGTGCATCAAGAACAGTTCCGTTTATTGCCAAAGCACATCAGGTGCCATATATTAACATTGCAACCAAGGTGATGCTTGGTGTAAAAAAATTAAAAGACTTCAACATTAAACCTGCTCAATTTGGATATGCAATAAAAGAACCTGTGTTTTCGTTTGAGAAATTTGCTGATGTAAATAAAGAGTTAGGTCCTGAAATGAAATCAACAGGTGAAGCCATAAGATTTATTGAAAGCACAAATGATGCCTATTTCCGTAATTTGTATAAGGAAAAGAGTATGTATTTATCAAAATAATTTTTACAATAGCAGAGCATGCGTGATGTGTTTTATACAATAGTTGTTGTCTGGGTGGTAATTCAGATTTATAAAAGTTTTGTGAGGCCTAAAAGCAATCAAACACAAAGGAACACTACCAGACAGGAAGGCGATGTGACTATAAACACAAACACCAATAACAACAATCGCAACAACGACCAAGGCGAGTATGTTGATTTTGAAGAAATCAAAGATTGATTTTACTCGTAGCGCAGCGCCTTCACAGGACTTATGCGCGAAACAATCATTGAAGGAATAAGCATCACCAGAATACATACAACTAACGTCCCTGCATTAATCAGCAGAATATTAGTAACCGATAAATTTACAGGAACATAAGGAACATAATATGATTCCTGTGGCAGACTAACCAAATGAAAACGATACTGCATCCAGCATAATAAAAGTCCTGCAACATTTCCTGCAATCAAACCTATGCCAACAATTCCTGAAGAAACCATCAGAAAAATTTTTCTTATCCCTGAATTTCCTGCACCAATTGCCTTGAGTAAACCAATTGTAGTTGTATTGTCTAATAAAATTATCAGCAACGTAGAAACCATATTAATCCCGGCAACAAGAATCATCAAAACAAGAATGATAATTACATTGACATCCTGCAATTCGAGCCAATGAAATATTTCAGGATAAATTGTTTTGATGGATTGTGTATTTAATTCAAATCCTGCTTCTTTATAGATACTTTCATTGACGGATTCAAGGTCGCTAATATTTTTCAGATTCACTTCAAAGCCTCCTGCCTGCAACACATTCCAGTTGTTTAATTTCTGAATAACAGTTAAAGGACAAAACACATAGAGGTTATCAAACTCTTCAAGCCCTGTGGAATATATTCCATTGACTTTAAACTTGCGTGCTCTTGGCGGTTCATCAATAAAATAAACTACAAAATAATCATTCAGCTTTAATTTCATTTTGTCTGCTATACTTTTTGAAATAATAGCAGGATAATCACCTGAATGTATATGAAGATTAAAACTCCCTTCAATAATATTCGGGTCAAAAAAAGCGGAGTTAAAAGTTGAATCTACTCCTTTTACAGCCACACCTAAAATATCTTCAGAAGTGCGGATTATCCCTGCCTTGGTTGCATATGCATTGACACTACTGATTCTTGTATCACTTTTAAGCTTGGCTAAAAATTTCTGATCAATATTTACCGGAATCTCCTCATAAGATTGATTGTTGTCAAAATGTTTTATTCTGATATGTGCTCCAAAGCCAACAACTTTAGAAGTAATTTCCTTTTTAAACCCTGTGACAATTGCAACAGCAACAAGCATCACCATTACACTCAGTGCAATGCTGGTTACTGCTATGGCCAGAACAGTGCCCGACATTCGTTGGTTGTTAACACTGCCTGTGAAAAAACGTTTTGCTATGAAGTAAGAGTATCTCAACTAATTTATTATTCTTGCTGATATTTCGGTTTCAAATTTATGATTTTGAAGCGTTGGATAGTTTTACTATCCCTAATTATCAGCCATCAAAGCACTGCGCAAATGATTGACAGTGTAATTACCGGTGCCGGACAAGTTAACAGCTATTTGCCGATCATCAGTGATAAAAATATTGCTGTGGTTGCTAATCAGACAAGCATCGTTGGCAAAACACATTTGGTTGATCTGCTTCTTTCAAAGCATGTCAAAATAAAGAAAATTTTCACTCCTGAACATGGTTTTCGAGGCACTGCCGAAGCCGGAGAAAATATTGAATCCGGTAAAGATAAAAGCACAGGCCTACCCATCATTTCGCTTTATGGTAATCATAAAAAACCTACAACTGATGATTTAAAGGGTATTGATATTGTCCTGTTCGACTTGCAGGATGTCGGTACACGTTTTTACACCTACAGTTCAACATTACAATATGTGATGGAAGCCTGTGCAGAAAACAAAAAGAAACTGATTGTTTTAGACAGACCTAACCCAAATGGGTATTATGTTGATGGCCCTGTGCTTGAACCTGAATTTAAATCTTTTGTCGGCCTTAATCCTATTCCTGTAGTACATGGCCTAACGATGGGCGAATATGCACAAATGCTTAATGGCGAAGGGTGGCTTGCCAATAAAGAGCAATGTGATGTTACCGTTATCAGCGTTAAAGGATATACGCATGAAACAAGATATAAACTGCCGGTTAATCCTTCTCCCAATTTGCCAAACATGACAGCCGTTTATTTGTATCCTTCATTGTGTTTTTTTGAAGGAACAATTGTGAGCATTGGTCGCGGGACGGCCTATCCTTTTCAGGTTGTTGGTTACCCCGGTTTTACTGAAGGCCCATTTGAATTTACTCCTAAAAAAAATCCGGAGATGAAACTTCCCCCACTATATGAAAACCAAAAGTGCAAAGGCTTTGACCTGCGGGATTTTGGAGATTATTATATTCCATCACTTAAAAAACTATACTTGTTTTGGATTAAAAATATTTACGACAACTATCAGCAAAAAGATAAATTCTTTAACGACTACTTCGACAAACTTGCCGGCACAGATAAATTACGTAAACAGATTATTGCAGGGCTGAACGAAGAACAGATTAGACGAACATGGGAAGAAGGTTTGAAGTCGTATAAAGTTATTCGAAAAAAATATCTACTCTATCCCGATTTTGAATAGCTATTACAATTTAGTTTTTTCAAATACACAAATGGCTTTATATGTCATGGTTTTAACCCTCGTCAATTCTTTTGTATTTTTGCACTTTATCAACCGTATTTTTTGAAAATATATAACCATATAGACCAATTTGAAAAGGTCAGCAATGCCGTAATAACACTTGGCACATTTGATGGCGTGCATCTAGGGCATAAAGTAATTATTGAACGACTGAAAAAAATTGCCGGTGATGTAAACGGGCAAGTTGTAGTACTCACATTTTTTCCACACCCCCGAATGGTTTTATTTCCTGACGACCATGGAATTCAACTGCTGAATACAATAAACGAGCGAACGATGTTGATGGAAAAAGCAGGCATAGATCATCTTATTATTCATCCCTTTTCAAAAGAATTTTCAAGAATGAGTTCTACCGAATTTGTTCGAGATATATTAGTCAACAAACTTGGTGTAAAAAAACTGATAATCGGCTATGACCATCATTTTGGACGTAACAGAGAAGGTTCTTTTACCGATTTGGAAGAGTTGGCACCGGTTTACAATTTTACTGTTGAAAGAATTCATGAGCAATTAGTAAATGATGTTGCCGTAAGTTCAACAAAAATCAGAAACTCTTTGCTGGCAGGCGATGTGGCAACTGCCCGTGAGTTTTTGGGATATGATTATGAGTTGACTGGTACTGTTGTTCATGGCAAAAAATTAGGTCACAGTCTTGGGTTTCCAACGGCCAACCTGCACATACATGAGGATTACAAATTAGTTCCGGCAAATGGAGTTTACGCAGCCCGAACCCTGGTTCATGGTCAATGGTATGATGGCGTGATGAGTATTGGAAACAGACCTACTTTCGACAATGGAGCACGCTCTATAGAGGTGAATTTATTTGATTTTAATGCTGATATTTACGGAGAAAAGATAACCATTTGTATGACTGAATTTATACGCAGTGAGCAGAAATTTGAAAACAGTGCAATGCTGATTGAAGCCATGAATGCTGATAAATTGGCTGCAATTAAACTTTTATCGTAAAATTTACGTTAAACGAGTCATGAAACGCAACATCATCATTCTTCTGATTTTGCTATTTGCCTCCCCTGCTCATGCTCAGGAGCTATGGGACGATGCTGAAATTGATACATTGCCTGTATTTCGTTCACTGAATGCAGCAATGCAAAACCCGGATTCAGTATTCAGACTTGACCTATCAAAACAAAAGTTGAAAGAGATACCGCCACAGGTTTTTGAGCTTACACAGTTGCGGGAGCTTAATGTCAGCAGAAATCATTTGACTGAATTACCTGAACAAATTTACAAGCTCAATAACCTGCAACGTCTGTATGCAAACAACAACAAATTGACTGCATTGCCGGAACGGATAGGTACGCTTAAAAATCTTCAGACTTTAACACTCGATCGCAATCGTATTGAGGTATTGCCACCTGAAATGGGCATGTTACATAATCTTGAAGTTTTAAGTCTTTGGGATAATGAGTTGTCTGAAATACCTGATGAAATAAAAAGCCTTTCAAGTGTATTGAAAAAATTAGAATTAAGAGGAATTCTTTTCAATGAAGAGCAACAAAAAAGAATCCACGACTTATTGCCTTATACAACCATCTATTTTTCGCCTGCCTGCAACTGCAAGCAATAATCCAAGTCAGTCTGATTTTATACTTTTGCCTGTATGTTACAGACAGACAAACTGCATTTACGTGCCTGCGAACCTGATGACCTGCCATTGATGTATCAGTGGGAAAACAACGCTGATTACTGGCTGCTTAGTGACACAACAAAACCGTTTTCAAATTACACCATTGCTGAGTTTATTAAACAAGATCAGAATGATATTTTTACAACCAAGCAGCAACGCTTTGTAATTGAATTACGAAATCCTGTCAAGCCAATTGGATTTATTGACCTCTACCAATTTGAACCCGTTCACAGGCGTGCAGGTGTAGGCATTCTGATTGCTGACCTAAGCGAGCAAAAAAAGGGCTTTGCTGCGCAAAGTCTTGAATGTTTAAAAAACTATTCACAAACAGTTTTAAATATGCATCAGCTTTACTGCTACATTCAGGCATCAAATAAAAAGTCATTATCACTCTTTCAAAAAGCAGGATTTCATAAATGTGGAATATTGAAAGATTGGCTCATCAACAACAAGACACCCGAAGATGTATTGATGTTCCAAATTATATTCTGATTACTTTTTATTAACAATTGTTAGTCACACTCAGGCATATTGAACCTTTTTGTTCAGTTTTGCTACACTTCTAAATCAAACAAAATGCAAACATTATCTGCAACCATCGATAAGGTAAAAGAATTTCATGCAACCTTCGGCCTTCAATATTTTGAAAATCCACAAGCTGCAATAGATAAAAATATTATCTCGCTCCGTCATAAGCTAATGCAGGAAGAAAATGATGAATATCTGGAAGCCGCAATGAACAATGATCTTGAGCAAATTGCTGATGCTTTGGGAGATAAACTATACATTCTATGCGGCACCATCCTTGCTCATGGATTGCAGCATAAAATCACAGAGGTATTTAATGAAATACATCGCAGTAATATGAGTAAGCTTGACGAAAACGGAAAACCAATCTATAGAGAAGATGGTAAAACAATGAAAGGCAAAAATTATTTTCTTCCGGATATTAAAACAGTATTGGAGCAGTGATTCAAAAGCTGAGTATTATAATTCCGGTCTTTAATGAATCTGACACCATAACTACTGTATTGGAAAAAGTTAATACTGTACAACTGATAAACAACATTTCCAAACAAATTATTGTTGTTGATGACCATTCAAGTGACAATAGTTTAGAAGCTATAACACAATTTAAAAATAAGCATCCACATACTGAAATTAATATTGTTCAGCAACAAGTTAATATGGGTAAAGGATATGCTGTGAGAATGGGCATCAATGTATCTACTGGCGATTACATTATCATTCAAGATGCAGACCTTGAACTCAATCCTGAAGATTTTAATCTTCTGCTAAAAACCTCTATTGAACGAAATGTACAAGTAGTCTATGGCTCTCGATTTTTAAGAAAACAAAAATTTAAAGTGCCATTTATGACTTTAATGGCAAATAGAATATTATCATTAGTAACAAGTCTGCTGTCAGGCAAGAAAATTACTGATATGGAAACATGTTATAAACTAATTGAACGTTCATTACTACATAACATTCAACTAAAAGAAAATCGTTTTGGTTTTGAGCCGGAGATTACTATAAAGCTCCTAAAAAACAAGCGTGTTCGTTTTGCAGAAGTGCCTATTTCCTATCAACCACGCACAAAAAAAATGGGAAAAAAAATAGGAGTTAAAGATGGAATCAGGGCATTATACTGTTTATTTCGCTACCGGATTTTATGAAAAGGAGCATTATCTTTATTGCACTTTTTGCATTTTTAACACTCATTGCTTTCGTGTGGCAGCAACGCACTTTTGGCAATGAAAAATACGAACGCATTGTTGATAGTGATGGTAAAGGTTATGTTGCCTACTTGCCCGCTATATTTATTTATCAGGACTTAAGTTTTAATTTTTATTCCAAACCACAAAATCAGAAAATAGCCAGATATTTCAATGATAGGTTTCTCACAAAACAAAATGACAAAACTATTTTAAAAACCTATGTTGGAGTAGCTGTTTTAATGACACCTTTCTACCTGACCGGATGTTTGATACAAATTGCTGGTCATGGCACATGTAACGGATATGAGCCTTTAGTTCAATTTTTTATTTCTATTGACGCTATTTTTTATGCTCTGGCAGGACTCTTTCTGATTTATAAGACACTGCGTTTATTGAATTTTAGTAAAACTATTTGTGTGCTAACTTCCGCATTGATATTTACTGCTACAAATCTTTGCTACTATAGCCTCTTCCACCCTACCATGTCACATGTGTATTCGTTTTTTTTAATCGCTGCATTTGTTTATCTATCAATCTGCCTCACACAAAATACAAGTAATAAATATTTACTGTTATCTGCCATCATATTAGGGTTAATTGTACTCGTACGTCCGCTAAATATTATTATCATTCTCTTTCCTTTGTTGCTGTTAGGAAAACAAAAACTGACTGATCTGCTAAAAATAAAAACCAGAACGCTTTTAGTCTCTGTATTATTCTTTTTAATGATAATTTCACTTCAACCCATATTAAATTTTTTGCAATGTGGATTGCTTTTCCCTTGGAGTTATGGCGATGAAGGTTTTTATTTTACTAACCCTACACTCATAAAAACACTTTTCAGTTTCAGAAATGGATTATTTATTTATTCACCAATATTACTACTTACAATACCGGGATTGTGGTTGCTACGTTACAATTCAATCAAAATCACTTCTGTCATAGCAATTGTATTGATTATTATCTGGTATTTACTTTCTGCCTGGTGGAACTGGTCATCAGAGCCAGCATTTGGCAACAGAAGCTTCGTTGATTGGTATGGACTAATGTCATTACCAGTGGCTGCATCAATTGGCTATGGATGGAAAAAAAGTAAACTACTTTTATCATTACTCTGTTTGGGTTTTGCAGGGCTAAGCACATTACAAACCTGGCAATATCTCAATGACATAATACATCCTGACGGAATGAATTTTGAAAAATATCGTTATGTTTTTTTAAAGACTTCTCCGGAATATATTGCCTCAGTAGGGAATGGAAATGAGGAAGCTTATTTACCTGTACAACCTCTACCATTTATTACAACGGAAATTAATCCTTACAACAAAGTAACAACAAGCAATCATGCCGAAACAATTTTTGAATTTAATTCACAGACATATAAAGGAGCACAATTTTCAATTCCTTTTTCAAATAATCAACTTTTGCCGATGAAAGCTATGGTAACGCTTCAAAGAAAAGAAAACGAGTTTAAAGCCTGCACACAAGCTACCGTTTGTTTTGACTACACCGATTCAACCGGGAAAGTCTATTATAATGAAAATTTAAGAATCAATGATATTCCCAGAAAACAAATTAATGCGTGGAAAGCTTTTACCTATCATTTTGTCATGCCGGCTTTAAAAGACACAAATTCACAATTAAACTTTTATATCAACAATCCTAAAGGGGCTCTTTTTGAAATCAAGAACATAGATCTAAAATTATTCAATTTTTCAAACAAGCAATAGTAAGCCCATCAATCCGTTCTAATTATTCTATTTTTGCATTCGATGCAACGAAAGTTTATCACCAACCTTGCCTTACTACTTCTGCTGAACCTACTTATCAAGCCATTCTGGATTTTCGGCATTGACCGTACCGTACAGAATATGATAGGTGCAGAAGGCTATGGAAAGTATTATGCATTATTAAACTTCTCCTTCCTGTTAAATATCATCCTTGATGCAGGAATCACTAATTACAACAACAGAAATATTTCACAGCATCAGCATTTAGTATCCAAGCATTTTTCAGGAATTATTATTCTTCGTTTTTTATTGGCAGGTGCATACATACTCATAAGTCTGATTTTAGGATTAACGATTGGTTATTCAAAAGAAGATATTCACTTATTACTAATACTTTTAGCCAATCAGTTTTTTATATCATTTATTCTATATCTCCGGTCAAACCTTTCAGGATTACATCTTTTCAAGCAGGATAGCGTTATTTCAGTAACAGATCGTTTTTTAATGATACTAATTTGCGGTTATTTGATTTGGTATAACAACGGGGCGAATTTAAACATTGGAAATTTTGTATATGCTCAATCGGCATCCTATCTGATTACGGCAATAGTTGCTTTCATTCTCTTACAAGGGCGTATCAGTTTTCTGAAATTAAACTGGCAACCCGCATTCTATATTGCCATTCTTAAAAAATCACTGCCATTTGCATTACTCATCCTGCTGATGACGTTCTACAGCAGAATAGATTCAATAATGCTCGAAAGATTGTTGCCTGAAGGGGCCTTTTATGCTGGCGTTTATGCACAAGCATACAGAATTTTAGATGCTGTAAATATGTTTGGATTTTTATTTGCCTCTTTGCTTCTACCCATGTTTTCGCACATGATAAAAAAAAGACAGGATATTCAGCCATTAACAAACCTTGCATTTAAACTTCTGATGATTCCTGCATTGACATTGGCAGCATTAGGACTGTTTTTCAGCAAAGACATTATGAACTTGCTCTACCATGAGCATGGCGATTTGTCTGCTCCCGTTTTCTCCATTTTGATGTTTAGTTTTGTTTTTATTTCGACATCATACATTTTTGGCACGTTGCTTACAGCTAATGGAAGCTTACGAAACCTCAACCTTACTGCATTTGGTGGAATGATATTGAACATTTCGCTTAACTTATATCTGATACCACAATTCAAAGCGTCAGGTGCAGCTTTAGCAGGCTTGATTACTCAAATTATTATGGCAGTGGCACAAATAATTCTGGCTGCAAAAATCCTCCATTGGAAACCTGACTGGAAGCTCAACAGTAAGTTATTGCTGTTTTTTATACTAATCGCTTTAATCGCAGATATAGCAATTCGTTATTTTCCGGAAATTAAGACAACACTTGTCATAATTTTACTGGCACCAATACTTGCATTTTCGCTGGGGCTGCTTCGTATTTCAGAACTAAAATCAATAATGAAAGAGCGTCAATAGCGAAACGCTAATTTGTTTACATTTGCGGCTCCTTAATAAATTCCTTCATAATGAATAATACCCCTGTTTACGAAGAAAACTTCGCATCACTAAGCCTGATTCAATTGATTAAAAAATGGAAAAAGCAATTGATGATTGTAGCAGTAATTTCCATTGTACTGTCATTTATTTTTACCCTTCCGTTTTTTATTCCACCGATGTTTAAGTCAACGGCTATTGTTTACCCGGTAAATCTTAGCCCCTATTCAACTGAAAGTGCTACTGAACAGTTATTACAGTTGCTCGAATCTGATAAAATTAAAATGGAGTTGATAAAAGATTTTAAACTTTATGCACATTATAAAATTGACTCAACCAAGAAAACTTCATTAACTACAGTCTTCAAACAACTTGCAGGCAATTTAAGTATCAATAAGACCGACTTCGAATCAGTGAAGATTGAAGTTATGGATAACGATCCATTTCAGGCAAAACAAATGGCCGATTCAATAATAGAAAAAGGCAACAGGTTGGCAAGAAACCTCTACAGAGAAAAGACAATGGAAGGTTATATTGTTGCTAAAACACAATATGATATGAAAAAAGCCGAGCTCGACTCTGCCGATAAAGTTTTAACAGAGTTAAGGCTAAAGTCAGGTATCATTGAGTTTTCACAACAAACACGCGAAATTTCAAGAGCTTATTATACTTCAATATTAAATAAAAGCAATAATGTGCGCTTAGAAGATATGTTCCATAAATTGCAACAATACGGCTCGGATTATGTTACCCTCAATGAAAAAATAAACTATACAAGAAGTGTTTTTAATAACTACAAGCAGTATGTAGAAAATGCAGAAAAAGATCTTACTAAAGAGCTATCATACTCTAACGTTGTTACACCCCCAATGATTCCGGATAAAAAAGCCTATCCGCTGCGAAGTCTGATCATGTTGATGTTTACCGCCTCAGTTGTTTTTTTATCATTTGTGGTAATCATCATCTACGAAAATTCACAGGAAAAGAAAACACAAAGCAATTAATTGAATGCAGGTCATTCAACATAAATCACTCCGTTGGTTTTATGGCCTTACTGCCATATATATGCTTATGGCTATATTCAGTTTGGTGAATGAATTTTATTGGCTATTGATTTTGCCTGCAGGTATTCTTATTGGATATTCTGCACTTTATCATCTTGACAAGCTTTTTCTTTTTACAGCTTTTTGCACACCCTTAGCAATTAACTTATCCAAGACTGATTTAGGCATAGGTGTCAGTCTGCCAACAGAACCTATTCTGTTTGGTATGATGCTAATATATCTACTTTCAAAAAGTATTGATGGCAGATTTGAAAAGTCGTTTATCAAACATCCGATTACTATTCTCATTTTGATTCATCTTGCATGGATGTTGATCACCAGCTTCACAAGCAGCATGTTTCTTGTATCTATTAAACATTTTGTTGCAAGACTATGGTTTGTTGTAATTGGCTTTATGCTTGCCACCTCTGTCTTTAAGGATGAAAAGAAAATGAGGCAGTTTATATGGTTCTATGCTGTTGGTATGGCAATAACCATAATTTATACGATCACACGTCATAGTATAAATGGATTCACACAGCAATCTGCTCACTGGGTGATGACACCTTTTTATAATGACCATACAGAATATGCTGCTGTACTTGCTTTGATGCTGCCTCCAATTTTTGGATTGATGCTTTTGAAACATAAATCTTTTATGTACCGNNGCCACCTGGCTCAGTCTGGCTGTGGCACTTGTCTCTATGTTTGCTTATGTTTTCAGAGTAAAAACATGGGCTGTAGTAGCAATAATAATTTCAATGGTTGTCGGCTTTCAGATTTTTCAGTCAACAGTGTTATACAAATTCGGAAAAACAAAAGAGTATTCACAGAATGACTACCGTGGGCACTTAAAGTCTATTACCAATATTAAAACCGATGCATCAAATGTGGAACGTCTTAATCGTTGGAGTTGTGCATGGCGAATGTTC
>DKKR01000079.1 GCA_002455375.1 Bacteroidetes bacterium UBA6661 | reverse complement strand
GCCTCGCTTTATGAAATGGCGCAGCTATATGCTAATCGTAAAAAATATGCTGAAGCATTAAACTTTGCAAAAAGTGCATCAAGCATTAATCCAAAGAATGAATGGTATAAACAATTGCTGGCAGAAATTTATCAAAGAACAAATCAGTGGAACGAAGCTGCCTTAATTTATCAGAACCTTACGCTTGAATTTCCGCAACGAATAGATTTTTATTATCAGTGGGCTTATGCATTGGTAAATGCATCTAAGTTGAATGATGCCTTAAAAGCCTTTGATAAAATCGAATCTATTGTTGGCCCTGATAAAGAAATTACTTTGCGTAAAGAGCAAATTTATCTGAAGCAAAATAAAGTTGACAAAGCCGCTGAAGTACTTGAAAATTATATTGTCAACAATCCGGAGAGTATGGATATATACTCGCTCCTATATGAACTCTATTCAGTAAACAACATTCCCGACAAAGCATTGTCTGTAATTGATAGAATGAAGGCTGTTAATCCGAATGAACCACGCATTTATCTCAATCTCGCTGATTATTATCGCAACAAAGGTGATAAAGAGAAATCATTTGAAAATTTGCAAAAAGCATTTACCAACCGCGACTTAGATACAGATATAAAAGTTAAAATAATCTCCTCTTACATTCCATTGCTGCAACGCGATTCTTCAATGATGTTACAGTGTATGGAGCTGTGTAAAACACTTGCAGAAACTCATCCTGATGAGGCTCGTGCACAGGCTATTTATGGTGATTTGTTAACCATGAATAAAGATTATAAACAGGCTGTTTCATTTTACAGAAAAGCATTAGACCTGGAAAAAGATAATCTGAATGTTTGGCAGCAATATGTTATTAATCTTTCTGAGCTTAAAGATTTTCGTGCCATGGATACGGCAAGTGCCGAAGCAATTGGATTGTTTCCTAATGAATCTTCACTTTATCTGTTAAACGGTATTGCAAAAAGTCAGCTTAACTTGCCTGCCGAGGCAATTAATATTTTAAACCAAGGTGTTAAGTTGGTAGTTGACAACGACCAGCAATTGATACAATTTTATTCCAACCTGGGTGATTGTTATAACAAGACAAAAGAATATTCAGCCTCTGACAGTTCGTTCGATAAGGCACTTGAAATTGATCCCAATGAACCTTTTGTGCTGAATAATTATGCCTACTATCTTTCCGTTAGAAAAGAAAAGTTAGATCAGGCAGAAAAGATGTCAAAACATAGTAATGAACTTCAACCCAATCAGTCATCTTTTTTAGATACCTACGGATGGATATTGTATCAGGAAGGAAAATATGATGAAGCAAAAAAGTGGATTGAAAAAGCTATGGAAAATGGCGGTGAAAACAGCGGCACAATTCTGGAACATTACGGTGACATTTTATTTAAGCTGAATCAATCCGATAAAGCATTTGAATACTGGAAAAAGGCAAAGCAATCAGGAGATGCATCCGGACTTTTAGACCAGAAAATCAGGGATAAGAAGCTGTATGAATAAAATTCTGCAGATAACTTTATGTGTGTTGATACCCATGCTGGTATTTAATGCCTGTAAGGTTACCAAGAAATCAGAAAAGCCAATTGTTATTAAGCCAATAGCAAAACTTGAAGAGCAAGGAGCTGAAACCTTATTGAAAAATATTGTTGACAGTGCTTTTTTTGGTAAATGGATTAGTGGTAAAGCAACGGTAAATACAAACATTGATGGCGATAAAAATAACTTTAATGTTTCACTGCGTATATGCCGCGACAGTGCTATCTGGATTTCTGTTTCACCGTTGCTTGGTATAGAAGCCGTTCGTATATTGCTGACACCTGATACGGTTCGTTTTCTCGACAGAATCAATAAAGAGTATAAAGTTTCAGGCTACAAGGAAATTAACGATTTACTTTATGCAGGCAACCTCGACTTTGACATTATTCAGGGTATTCTGACAGGAAGTCTTTTTGTTTATAAAAGAAATAAATTTCACTCTGTTTATCTTGAAGATCAGTATTACATCCTCAGTACGCTCAGCAAACGTAAACTAAAACGATCGCTTGAAGAGAAGGATCCAAGTAAACCTGTCATTCAGGATTTTTATGTTGATGGAAACAACTATAGAATTATGAAGTTAGCCATTGAAGACAACAGAATACAAAAATCACTTGAGACAAATTATTCCGGTTATTCATATACCGCTGCCGGATATTTTCCTCATCATTCTATAACTAATATTAGAGCAGAAAAAAATATTCTTGTTGACTTAGAATATACCAAGGTATCTGTTGAAGACACATTGGAGTTTCCTTTCACCATACCCAAAAGCTTTAAGAAAGCGCGCTGATTGTCGTGCATAAATCTGTCAATAATTAATTTCTTTCATCAGGACTAAGGGGAGCACTAAACCTAATTTTGCTGCAATGAAAATTTTCCGTTTTGGGTGGATTTATTTTATTGCTGCATTCTTATTTATGGCTGTTGGCAATAATACCTTAGCACAAGGTAATAAGAAAGAACTAGAGAAGAAAAGAGAACGCCTTCAGCGAGAAATCAATGAAACCAACAAGTTACTGAAACTTACTGAGAAAAATAAAAATGCCACTCAGGCACAACTTGATGCCTTGAGAAAAAAAATATCACTCCGTAATGAACTCATCAACTCAATAAACGTTGAAATTAAATCGCTCAACGGTGAGATTGATAAAACCGGAAAATCAATTGATTCCTTAGAAAGACAAATGAAACAATTGCGCGAAGATTATGCAGCAATGATTCAGTTTGCACAGCGCAACAGAAATAAATATCAGACCATGATGTTTGTTTTTGCTGCTGACGACTTTAACCAGGCTTACAAGCGGCTAAAATTTTTAAAGCAGTTTACCGAAAACAGACGTAATCAGGTTGAACAGATTGCAGAAGTACAGACAAACCTGAACAGTAAGAAGGCTGACCTGCAGCAAAAGAAAAATGAAAAAACAGGACTTAAACAAACGCAGGAGAGTCAGAGAAAAAATCTTGAAAGTGAAAAGCAGGAACAGGATAAAATGATGGTAAACCTTCAGGCAAGTGAAAAATCATTACGCAAAAAGCTTGAAGCAAAAATCAGGGATAAGGTAAAGTTAGACAAGGCCATTGCAGCATTAGTGCGAAAAGAAATTGAGGCAGCAAAGAAAAAAGCAGTGAAAGCGGGTAAAAAGAATGTTACTAATGAAAATGTATTTACACTAACACCAGAAGCGCAGCAGCTAAGCAACAGTTTTGCCAATAATAAAGGCAGTTTACCATGGCCTGTTGAAAAAGGAAGAATATCTGAGACGTTTGGCGAACATCAGCACCCATTATTAAAAAATGTGACTACTAAGAATGATGGAATAGATATCCGAACTTCAAAAGGTAGCTCAGTGCGAAGTATTTTTAATGGAGAAGTTACAGGCACAGTAAATTTACCAAATGGCTCGGCAGTAATTATCAGACATGGCGAATTTTTATCTGTATATTCCAATCTTGACGAAGTGTTTGTCACTAAAGGTGAGAAAGTTACAACAAAACAAAAGATTGGTCGTGTAAGGACTGACTCTGAATCAGGTAATGCTGATATGAATCTTCAGATATGGAAAGGCTTTAGTAAGCTGAATCCTGCATTATGGATAGCAAAAAATTAATTTAACGATTATTTGCATCTAACATTATAATTTCTTGTATATTTGTACCATATATTTAAAGAATGAGTTCTGTTACTTGTTTACTGCTTTGGAGTTTAGGTGGATCCGAAATTCTACTGATAGTTTTGGTGTTGTTGTTGTTTTTCGGTGGAAAAAAACTACCTGAATTAGCAAAAGGACTTGGTAAAGGAATAAAAGAATTTAAAGACGCATCATCCGGTGTTGAAAAGGATGAAGAGAAGAAAGAGAATAAATAAACAACGATAGTTTTCATGGCTTCGGGACGTTTGCGCAAGCAGCGTCCCGTTTTTCATTACTGATAGTTTAGATTTTCTTAGTTTTATACCTTCATTGTTCATTATGAAAAACCTGCATTTAATCATTGTTGCAATTTGGTGCCTTGTTTCATCATGTGATAACACTTCAAAAAATATTCCGTCAATAGGATTTTTAGATATTGCAGAAGATGCAACTTTAGCAAAAGCACGAACAGGATTCTTAGATGCATTGGCAAAGAATGGCCTTTCTGAAAAAGACAAAACACTAAAAGTTTATTTTTCAAATGCACAGGGAGAGATTGCTGTCTTGAATCAGGCATGCGATTATCTTATTTCAAAAAATGTAAAACTCATTGCAGCCAATTCAACACTTTCAACAATTGCAGCAGTGCAGCACACAAAAAATATCGCTGTATGTATGATGGTGGCACCACGTCCCGATCTTGCAGGACTCACAGATGCTCAGGGAAACTATCCTAAAAACCTCTTTGGTGTTTTTGAAACTCTGGCATATATTGACAGCTCTGTTGCATTGATAAAACGTTTCTTCCCTGATGCAATGACTGTTGGCACTATTTACAATTCCAGCGAACCACAATCGCGAGATGCTCTTGAAGAATTGCAAAAAGCAGCTACAGCAGCAGGAATGAAAATTATTGCCATGCCGGTTACAAATTCTTCAGAAACACAATTGGTAACACAATCACTCATTGCCAAAAAGCCCGATGTATTTTTTGCACTCCCCGACAATGTCATTTTTGCATCGTTCGAAACAGTGGTTAAAGCATGCAATGAAGCACAACTTCCGGTTTTTACCAGCGAAGCAGGTTTGGTTGGTCGTGGTGCTATTGCATCCTACGGGGCCGATTTTTATCAATGGGGTTTTCAGGCAGGAGTGGAAGCAGCAAATTATCTTAAATCCAATCCTGCCACAATGTTAAAACCCGAGATTGTTAAGGTCAGGCAATATGTATTCAATAATAAAGCAGCAGCTCGTTTTAACCTTGTTGCACCCAATGGTTTTATGGTAATTGTACCCTAATGGAAGTAATTATTCCTGCAATTATTCAAGGTTTCTGTTATGCTGCTATGGCATTTGGCATTTATCTGACCTTGCGGATTTTTAATATTCCGGACATTACTACTGACGGCAGCTATACATTGGGTGGTGTTGTTGCCGCAGTTTTAATTTCAAATCATTGGCATCCTTCTTACGCAATGCCCATTGTACTTGTTGCAGGTGCCTTGGCAGGTGTTGCAACAGGTCTTATTCACACACAACTAAAATTGCATCCGTTGCTTGCAGGTATTTTGGTGATGACATCACTTTATTCTATCAACCTGTTTATTATGGGAAGACCCAATATTCCATTAATCAACGAGGCAAATATCTTTAATGATAACACAAGTTTTAATATGTTATTGGCAGCAATGTTTTCCATTGTTTTGTTGTTGTTGTTATTCTGGCTAATGAAAACCGATTTCGGTATAGCAATGCGTGCAACAGGCAGCAATGAATTAATGGTTAAAGCTATGGGCATTAATACTAATTTTATGAAAGTTGCCGGATTGGCAATTGCCAATGCATTGACAGCATTAAGCGGTTATATGATGGTGCAGTATCAGGGATTTGCTGACATTAATATGGGTATTGGAATTGTTATAGCAGGTTTAGCTGCTGTTATTTTGGGTGAATCGTTTACAGCATTTTTCAAATCATCTTCTATACTGAGTGCATTAATTTCCGTCTTATTAGGTTCTGTTTTATTTCGATTACTTTTAGCATTTGCATTGCTTGCCGGAGTGCCACCACAAATGCTTAAATTACTTACAGCAATTCTTGTGTTGCTGGCAGCAGGAGTTTTTAAATTTATTTTTAGACCTGCACAATGATTGAAATATTTCATATAAGTAAAAAGTTTTTTGATGGCGAAAAGCCTGTCATTGCTTTGCATCCTACATCATTACGTATAAAAGAAAAAGAATTTGTGATTATTGTTGGTGCGAATGGTTCCGGAAAATCTACTTTACTGAATGTTATTGCAGGAACTATATTATGTGATGAAGGTAAAATTGCTGTTGATAGCAACGATATTACTGCACTTAAAGAACATGAACGAAGTCGTTTTATTGCCAGAGTATTTCAAAATCCGCAATCAGGGACTGCCTCAGACCTTACTATTATAGAAAACTTCCGTTTAGCGGCTTTACGAAGTCATTCAAAGATTTTAAGAATAGGCATTGATAAAAAATTTGTTGACTCCATCAGAGAAAGAGTTTCATGGTTAGGACTTGGTCTCGAAGATCAGCTAAACCGAAAGATGGGAGCACTGTCCGGAGGACAACGTCAGGCACTGACAGTAGTGATGTCAACAATGGATGATTTTAAACTTCTGTTGATGGATGAACCCACTGCAGCTCTTGACCCTAAAAGTGCAGAACTCATTATGAAACTAACCTCACGGATATTAAATCAAATGCCGGTTGCTATATTAATGGTTACTCATCAAACCAAACAGGTTCTTGACTACGGAAACAGAATTATTCAAATGGCATCTGGTCAAATAATAAGAGATTTAGATAGCACATCAAAAGAGAAACTTACCCTGAATGAAATTATACATTGGTTTGATTAACCTGAAGAATCCGGGAATGAAAAACCTTCTTTAGAGTGACATTTTCAACCTTTTGCCAAATAATATGTTGTTTTCATTGGTAATTTGGGGCTATTCCATACATTATTTGTAAGTTTGCATCACTATTTGCTGTATGGAAATTAAAGCAGGAGAGCTTCTTAGCAGTATCAACACACCTGACGATTTAAGGAAAATTAAACCGGAGCAGCTTGAACAGGTTTGTAAGGAGTTACGACAGTTTATTATTGATATAGTTTCTGTTAATGGAGGACACTTTGGTGCAAGCCTGGGTGTTGTAGAATTAACAGTTGCACTTCACTATGTTTTTAATACACCCAACGATCAGTTGGTTTGGGATGTGGGTCATCAGGCCTATGGTCATAAAATATTAACCGGCAGGCGCGATGTTTTTCACTCCAACAGAATATATAAAGGCATTAGTGGTTTTCCAAAACGCAGCGAAAGTGTTTACGATACTTTTGGTGTAGGTCATAGTTCAACTTCAATTTCTGCTGCACTTGGAATGAGTGTTGCAAGCAGATTAAAGGATGATAAAAGCCGTCAGCACATTGCTGTAATTGGTGATGGAGCCATGACAGCAGGCATGGCATTTGAAGCACTCAATCACGGAGGTGTAGAGAACAGTAACCTTCTTGTTGTGCTTAACGACAACTGCATGAGTATTGACCCCAATGTCGGTGCACTGAAGGAATACCTTACAGACATTACAACATCACCAACATATAATAAAGTTAAAGACGAAATCTGGAAAGCATTAGGTGTCATCAGTAAGTTTGGTCCCAATGCACAAGCTATTGCACAAAAAATAGAGAATGCAATGAAATCGGCTGTACTTAAACAAAGCAACTTATTCGAATCACTTCGCTTTCGTTATTTCGGGCCTATTGATGGACATGATGTAAACCATCTCACCAAAGTACTTGAAGATTTAAAAAATATTCCCGGCCCCAAAATTTTACATTGTCTTACAGTAAAAGGAAAAGGATTTAAACTTGCCGAACAAGATCAAACAAAATGGCATGCACCGGGATTGTTTGATAAAATAACCGGTGAAATTTTTAAGCCGCAAAACAACACACCTCAACCACCAAAATATCAGGATGTATTTGGTCACACCATGGTGGAACTTGCAGAAAAGAATTCAAAAATTGTTGGTGTAACACCTGCAATGCCATCGGGGTGTTCATTAAATATTATGATGAAAGCAATGCCTGATAGAGCATTTGATGTAGGTATTGCAGAGCAACATGCTGTGACATTTAGTGCAGGTATGGCCACACAAGGGCTTATTCCATTTTGTAATATTTACTCATCATTTATGCAGCGTGCCTACGATCAGGTGGTGCATGATGTTGCACTTCAAAAATTAAATGTTGTTTTCTGTCTCGACAGAGGAGGCCTTGCCGGTGCTGACGGACCTACACATCATGGTGCATTTGATATTGCATATATGCGATGCATCCCTAATATGATTGTAAGTGCTCCGATGAATGAAGAAGAATTGCGCAATCTGATGTACACTGCACAACATGATAACTTAGGACCTTTTTGTATTCGTTATCCAAGAGGTAATGGTGTGTTGACAGAATGGCGTACACCTTTCAAAGCAATTCCTGTAGGAACAGGCCGTAAATTAAGAGGTGGTGAACAGGTTGCTATTTTAACTTTCGGACATCCGGGTAATTTTGCAGTAGCAGCATGTGATGAACTTGCAAAAGAAAATATTTATCCTGCACATTACGATTTACGTTTTGTGAAACCGCTTGACCAAATGTTGCTTCACGAAGTTTTTGCTAATTTTAAAAAGATTATAACAGTTGAAGATGGTTGTCTGCAAGGAGGAATGGGAAGTGCTGTTGCAGAATTTATGATTGATAATGGCTATGCTGCAGAAATTGTCAGACTGGGTATCCCCGATCAATTTATTGAACATGGTGAGCAATCTGAATTATATGCAGAATGTCATTTTGATATGCAATCTATAATGAAAACTGTTAGACAGTTAATTGCTGCCTCACATCACGGCATTAAATCACTCAAGTAACTTTTTTTTTTCAGATAAACTAGTTAAGCCATTCAATGTTTCTTATTGAATAGGGTTGAATTTTTTTTGTAATCACCATTATCTGTATGACATAAATAAAGAAACCCGACTTCTCGAGTCGGGTTTCGGGGGGGACATACACAATGAATAACTTAATTACTCATCGACTTCTGTTTCTGTAGCATTGCCCGGAACTGTTTTAACCTTTTCCCATTGGCCTGTGCCCCAGTTATATTTTTCTATTTCATAGCGTTCAACTCCTGTATCCCATTTATCATATTTAGTCCACCACAGTCTGCTGTTTGCATACTCCCATTTCGACTGAAGCAATATGGAAGAACTGTTACTGCTTAATTGACCAGCCATATTACAATCACTGATTACTTCTATTTTATAGTAATAGTTTTGTTCATTCACATTTACTGCAAAGTCTTCGTAGCTTGTAACATTTGCAGATACTGTTGCCAGCAACGAATAGAAGTTTCCTGTTGTGTCAGTACTACGATAAATGTTGTATTGCATTACTCTTTCTGGATGTAATCTTGGTTCAGACCATTCTGTCAGTACAAAGTTGTTGTTCACTACTGTTGAACGTACAATGATGGCTTGTTGCTCCTGCAAATTGTAATCAGGTTTTGCTGCTGCTGTATCACTGTATGATGTGTAAGTTGTTCCACAAAGATCATAAGCTTTTATTCTGTAGCTGTAATCATCAGGACATATCATTGTTGAATCAAAGTAATATAATGTTGATGCAGGAACAGTGGCAATAACAGCACTACTTCCATTGCTCACTTCAGTTCTGCTGATTTCATATTGCGATACCGGACAACCCTGATATGGTGTCCATGTAACATTGATACCATTGCTGCTCTTATTTGCACTTACGTTTATTGTAGTATGAGCTTTCAGCACATTTAATGGTAGTGCAAACGAACATCTGTCAAGTGTTTGAAGCTTGTAGGTATAAGTATTGTTCAATGTATTCAATCCATTTTCAGTATATTTTGACTCCGGATTCATTGTAGAGTTACTTGGATTATTATCTGTATATACATTCACATAATTTCCACTTGAAGGATCCAATCGCCACAACTTATAAGCACCTAAATCTAATGCAGCACTATTGGCCCATTTAATTTCTACTTGCGTATCAGATATTACACTCACACTATATATAGGATCTTGTGGTGGAGGTAATGTATCAAATACCTGAATGTAATTTGCTTTCACAATTGAATCAGTACATCCATTGCTATTGGTAACTGTCAATGCTACCGTATAGAATCCTGGTGTCAGCAATGGAATAGAGAATGAAGGATTGTTTGTACTGAAGCCTCCAATTGTCCATTGATAAACCGGTGACAAAGTATCTGAGGATAGATTGTTAAAAGTGAAGTTTGTTCCTGAGCATGATGCATTTTGGTCTGCCGCAAAATCTGCAACCGGTGAAAGTTTAACTCTGATAGTTTTAGGAAGATAGAAAGTGTCTGTACATCCTGTAGAATTATAAGCAATCAGATAAGGTTGATAAATTCCCGGCTGCGTATATGTTGCCTGTACATTATTTCCTGAAGCTGTTGTGCCATTGCCAAAATGCCATACCACAGAATCGCTGTTTGTTGGCAGTGATGTAAAGTTAGCAGTAAATGGTGAACAACCTGTTGTATCATTAGTGAATGCGTTTGCTGTTGGTGTTTGCATCACCTGAATGTTATGTGTTGCAGTATCCTTGCATCCATTTGCATTGGTTATAATAAGTGTTACAGCAAATGCTCCTGAGTCAGCAAATACGTTTGTTGGATTTAATGCATTTGAGGTAGTTCCATTACCAAAATTCCAAGCAAAGTTTGCATTGATAGTATCAGAAGATTGATTGTTGAAGTTTATTGTCAATGGTGAACATCCCGAAGTTGCAGATGGTGTAAATGCCGCCATCGGTGTTTGGTTTACCTGTATTGTTTGTGGCAGAACCAAAGTATCTCTGCAACCTGCAGCATTACTTACTATTAATGTTACAGTATAATTTCCTGTATTTGCATAAGTATGTGTTGGATTAGATGTTGTAGAAGTTGTCCCATCACCAAAGTTCCAGGTATATGAAGTTGCATTGATAGAACTATTGGTAAATACTGCAGTATGCGGACTACATCCTAAAGTATCTGTTGTTGTTGCAATAGCTTTTGGCGACAAGTCAACATGTATTTGTTGTGATGTACTGTCTGAACATCCACTGGCATTGGTAGTAACAAGTGTTACCGTATAATTTCCGGAGTCTGTGTATTGTACAGTTGGATTTGTAAGAGTAGAGGTAGTTCCGTTTCCAAAACTCCATTGATAAGATGCACTATTTGTCTGTGTTGAAGTGTTGTTAAAGTTTACAGTTAATGGTGAACATCCTGTTGATACTGATTTTGTAAATGAAGCAACAGGAGTTTGATTTACTGTAATGTTGTTAGGTAAAATCAATGTATCCTTACAACCAGCACTTGATGTGGCTATGAGAGTAACAGTATAAGTTCCTGCATTGGTATATGTGTGGTTAGGAACAGGAGTTGTTGAGGTTATTCCATCACCAAAATTCCAGTTATAGCTCGCGGCATTCAATGAGTTATTGCTAAAGTTTACATTGTATGGTGTACAGCCAACGGTATCGTTTGTAGCGGCTATTGCTGTTGGTGTTTGATTTACTCTTACAGTTCTCACCGTATCATCCATACAACCATTGCTGTTCATTGCCCAAAGCGTTATCTGATAGGTNNTGATTGACTGAAATTTGCTAAAGGAGATTGCTTTGTATTTATCTGATATGGAAGTGTAAATGTATCACGGCAGCCATTAGAAGTAATGGCAATTAAAGTCACAGTGTATAATCCACCTGTTGTATAAGTGTGTGTTGGATTTGGAGTAGTTGATGTTAATCCATTTCCAAAATTCCATATATAAGATGTTGCATTAGTTGATGAGTTTGTAAAACTAACTGCCAGTGGTGTACAACCTGTTGTGTCATTTGTTGAAGCCATAGCAACAGGGAGACCGTTTACATTTACAGTATGCGAAATACTATCCATACATCCTGATGCATTAGTAACAATCATACTAACAATAAATGATCCTGTATTTGTAAATGTGTAAGTTGGATTCTTTGTTGTATCGGTATCGCCATTTCCAAAATTCCATAAGTAAGTTGCTCCTGATATCTGTGATGATGTATTGTTAAATGTCACAGTATATGGAACACATCCTGATGCAGATGCAGGTGTAAATGCAGCTACCGGTTTATTATTTACATTGATGGCATACGGAAACACTAATGTATCTCTACAACCTGATGCATTTGAAGCAATTAATGTTACAGTGTAATTGCCTGATGAGTTATACGTATGTGTTGGTGTTGCAACCGTTGATGTGCCACCATCACCAAAATTCCATTGATACGAAGTAGCATTAAGTGAGCTGTTTGTAAATGTACTTGTGTATGGTGCACAACCTGCAGTATCTGTTGTAGCAGCTATTGCTGTTGGCGAAAGATTGGCACGAACAGTTCGGGTTGAATCATCAGAGCAGCCATTGCTATTGGTAACTGTTAATGTAACCGCATAGGTTCCGGAGTCTGAATAAACTGTTGAAGGATTTGCAGTTGTTGCTGAATTTCCGTTACCAAAATTCCAGTTGAATGTAGCACCTTGCATATTGGCGGTGGTATTGGTAAAGTTCACATTAAGTGGTGTACAACCAAGGGTAGGACTCATATTAAATCTTGCTCTTGGTGATTGCTTTACATTAATCTGATATGGCAAGACAAATGTATCACGACATCCTGCAGAATTGCTTGCAATTAATGTCACCGTCATCAATCCTCCTGTAGTATAAGTATAGCTAGGACTTACTGCTGTTGAAGTTGCTCCGTTTCCAAAGTTCCACTGATAGCTTGTAGCATTGGTAGAATTATTAATGAAGCTCACAGCATGTGGTGTACATCCTGCAGTGTCTGTGGTTAATGCAAGCGCTGTTGGAGAAATATTAACGGTAATTAGTTGTGATGCTGTATGAGTACAGCCATTGCCATTGTTTACATTCAATACTACCTGATAAGTACCTGAATCAGCAAATACAGCGGAAGGGTTAGCAACTGTTGAAGTATTGCCATTTCCAAAATCCCAGAAGTATGTAGCTCCCGAAGTAACGGTTGAGGTATTGGTGAAGTTAACATTTAATGGAGCACATCCGGTTACAGCTGAAGCAGTAAATGAAGCCAATGGTGTTTGATTTACCTGAATGGTATTGTTGAACACAAAGGTGTCTTTACATCCTGCTGTATTGGTTGCAATCAGTGTAACAGTAAAGTTTCCTGTTCCGGGATAGGTGTGTGTTGGATTTGCTTGTGTTGATGTTCCGCCATCACCAAAATTCCAGTTATAAGAAGTTGCGTTGATTGAGTTATTTACAAAAGTACTTGTGTATGGATTACAACCTGTTGTATCGTTTGTGGTTGCACTTGCCGTAGGCGATAATTTTACTACTACGTTTCTTACTGAGTCGTCTGAACATCCATTACCATTAGTTACTAAAAGTGTAACCGCAAATGTTCCTGAGTCGGGATATAATGAAGAAGCATTAGCAGTTGATGCTGTATTGCCATTTCCAAAGTTCCAACTGTAAGTTGCACCGGAAGTATTTGCTGAGGTGTTTGTGAAGTTTACAGTGAGTGGCGAACACCCTGTAGCCGGACTCATATTGAATCGTGCTCTCGGAGTTTGGTTAACAATAATCTGTGATGGGAATACAAGTGTATCACTACATCCTGATGCATTGGTTGCAATTAATGTTACGGTATAGTTACCTGCATTATTGTAAGTGTAACTTGGATTAGCAAGTGTTGACGTAGCACCATTGCCAAAGTTCCATTGATAACTTGTTGCATTCAGAGAAACGTTAGTAAAGTTTACAGTATGTGGGCTACAGCCAACAGTATCTGTTGTTGAAGCAATAGCTGTTGGCGAAAGAACAGTCGTAATTTGTGCAGTTGCAGTGTCAGCACATCCTGCAGCATTGGTAACTATAAGGCTAACATTAAAGCTTCCTGAATCGGCATAAACTACAGTAGCATTTGAAGTAATGGCTGTATTGCCATTGCCAAAATTCCACAAATATTGAGGAGTGTTTAATTTAGTTGATGTGTTTGTAAAGTTTACAGTCAAAGGTGTACAACCATTGGTTGCAGATGAACTAAACTGTGCTACCGGTGTTTGATTTACATTTATTGTTTTGGGTAACCACATAGTATCACTGCATCCAAAATTATTGTATGCAACAAAATAAGGCTGATAAGCACCTGCATTATTATAGGTATGCGTTGCAGTAGATGTAGTGGCAGTGTTTAATGCACCTGAAGCTGGATCGCCAAAATTCCAAAGATAGGTGGTAGCATTTATGGAGTTTTGAGTAAATGTTGATGTTAGCGGACTACAGCCAACGGTATCTGTAGTTGTTGCAGATGCTGTTGGAACAGGATGAACAACTATCGGATTACTGAATATGTAATGTGAAGAGCAACCAAGGTTATCACTTGTAATCAACGAAACTGTAAAGCTTCCTGTTGTAGAATATAAGTGTGTTGGATTTTGTAGCGTAGAGCTGTCGCCATCGCCAAAGTTCCATAACCATGTTTGTGCATTCAATGAACTGTCAGTAAACTGAACTAAGTTGCCTACACAACTTTGCAGACTTACCAGATTGAAATAAGAGAAAGTACCGGGCACATGCAGGTAGTTAACTTTTGTCATTGTATCACGACAAGTTCCGTTGATGGCAATTAAAGTGATGGTATAATCACCGGGAACATTATACACATGCGATGGTGATGTGGCAATAGAGTTAGAGCCATCACCAAAATCCCAATAATATGTAGTAGCGTTAGTAGAAAGGTTGTTGAAATTTACAAGTGCTGGTGCACAGAATGCCTGTGTGGGCACACTAAAGTCAGCAGCAGGGGTTGAAATGGTAACTGCATTCGTCATGACTAAAGTGTCTTTACAGCCTGTGGAGAAGGTTGTTATCAAAGTCACTGTATATACACCATCTGATGTATAAGTATAACAAGGATTAGCTTGTGTTGATGTAGCACCATTTCCAAAATCCCATTTTCTTGAAACAACAGTCGTGTCACTAGCGTCAGTAAAACAAATTGTTGTTGGATTACAACCTCCGGTTGCCGACATGGTAAATTTTGCTTGTTTGTATTTTATTCCTTTAAGACGTTTTGTTGCTGAACATCCATTTGTATCTCTAACCCATAGTGAAATTGTATCAGAGGTTGGTGGAGCATAGAATGTGTAAACCGGATTTTGTGTTGAATCTGTTGATCCGTTATAAAAATTCCAACCCCATTTAATTGCCGGTGTAGGTCCGGTAAGATCAGTTAGTGTAACTGTAATGGGGAAACATTGCGAACTCTGCGTAAATGAGAAATTCGGTGCAGCTCTGTTAATTCTGATTAATGCAGGATAGGTAACCGTTCGCGAACAGGCACCATTGGTTGCTGTTAGCGAAATGGTGTACGCTTTTGGCGTAGTAAAATTTCTTGATGGATTTTCTAACGAAGAAAATCCTGTTGATGATGTTGGATCACCAAAATCCCACCAATAAGAGGTTGCACCAGTTGATGTGTTTGTAAAGAATACAAATTGATTCGTACAACTTGACGTTGGTCCATTGATAACAAAAGAAGGCTGTGGATTTGTTGTAGTAATACTATCAGTATAAGTATTGACACATCCATCACTGCTTGTCACAGTTACAGAAACCGTGAAAGTCCCGGCCTGATTATAAGTATATGTTGGATTAGCAGATGTTGATGTACCAACACCATCACCAAAGTTCCATTGTATGTTTGACCAAGGACCTCCTGTTAATCCAAAAGTAAATGCCTCATCGTGACAACCGGCCTTTTTATTTACTGTTATCGGATTAGGATAGCCTAAAGTGATTGTTGTACTTAAACTCGTCATACAACCACTTTGCAGAACAATATTCAAAACTACAGTATATGTTCCCGGTTGCGCATAAGTATGCGAAGGAAATTGAGTTGTAGCATGTGGTGAACCATCACCAAAGTCCCAATCCCATGAAACTACATCCATAGTGGTATCACTAAAGTGAATCAGATAGGGTGCACAAGGTGTAGCTTGAATATAAGTGATTGGTGAAATGAGCATTGGGAATATTTGAACAATGGCAACAGGATTAAAAAATTGCGAGCATCCTGATCCATTATTTCCCGGCATGAATGAATTTAATGTTACTGTAAATATTCCAACAGAATCAAAGGTAAAAGTTGGATTAGCTACATTGCTTGTATCATTGGTTAGCCAAGGCACACCAAAATCCCAATGGAAAACTGTAGCTCCTGGCAATGGGTTGGTAAATGATACAGGATAAGGTTGGCAACCTTTAATTGTGTCCGGTACAGTATAAAGAACAGAAGCATCCCTGACTTTTACAAAGTTTTTTATAAGCGTGTCTTTACACCCTGCCGCTGATGTAACAATTAGATTGGTTGAGTATGTTCCAACGTTATTATAAATATGTGTAGGATTTGATAGTGTTGATGTGTTTAATGCACCTGAGGCCGGATCACCAAAATTCCATTCATAAGAAACTACGCCTGCATTGTTTTGAGGTATAAAATTTACACTTAATGGAGCACATCCGGAACCGGGTGAGAAGTAATAGCTGGCTACAATTTCATTAACTACAATATAGTTGTTCTTTACCAGTATTTTCTCGCAACCATTTGTGCTAAACGCATGTAATGTTACATTATAAGTACCTGCTGTTGTATAAACCTTCGATGGTGATACAAGTGTTGAAGTAGTACCATCTCCAAATTCCCAAAGATAAGTGGCAGCACCAGTTGATGTATTGTTAAACTGCACTGCAAGAGGCTTACATCCTGTTGTTGGGTTAGATGTAAATGCCGCCACCGGTGGCTGATCAACAACAATAATATTATTTAAGATCACACCGCCATTACATCCACTTGACGTTGTAACGTAAAGTGAAACAGAGTATGTTCCTGAGTTTGCATAAGTGTGTGAAGGGTTTGCAACAGTTGAAGTGTTTTGAGCTCCTGATGAAGGATCACCAAAATCCCATGCATAACTTGTAGCGCCTGTTATTGATGGCGCAGTAAAATTTGTTGTTAACGGCTTACATCCTGCACCATTGGTCCATGTAAATGTTGGTGTAAGTGCTGTGCCAATGGTAATCATATTGTTTATAGCAGCCGTGTCTGAACATCCATTAGCATCAGTCACAATCAAACTAACATTATAAGAACCTTGAGTTCCATAAGTATGTGTTGGATCTTGTAGTGTAGAAGTGTTTGCACCACCTGAAGAGGGCTGACCAAAGTTCCATTGATAACTTACAACACCGGCAGACGATGAGTTAAACTGAATTACCTGATTGGCATCACATGTGCTAGAAGGATTTGCTGTTAACTGTGCTGTCGGTTGACCATAAACAGTAATATAGTTTGTTTGTGTTTTTACATTTGAACAACCATAGGATGAATAAGCTACTAACTTAACAGTATAGGTACCCGGAATGCTATAAGTATGTGTCGGATTGGTTTGTGTTGATGAAAATCCATCACCAAAATCCCAAATACAAGATGTGAAATTTGATGATGTGTTATTGAATATTACAGATAGTGGACTACAACCTGATGTAACATTAGATGAAAAGTTTGCGGTCGGGAATGAAACAACATCAATATAATTTGGAATGATCAGTGTATCCGATTTTCCTGAAGTACTGTTGTAGGCAATGAGCTTTACAGTATAGTTCCCGGGAGCTAAATAAACAGTTTGCGGATTGGGTAATGTTGATGTATTACCATTTCCAAAATCCCAGAAGTAACTTGTGGCTAAAGTTGATGTATTACTGAAATGTACCGTCAAGGGTACACAACCTTCTGTAGAATCAGCAGCAAAGGATGCTGTTGGAATCTGTGCTTTGGCACTAAAAGTGCCCAGCAGAAGTGTAATTGCAAAACATAACTTCCACGTGATGTTTCTGCCTGTGGTAAAGTATCTGTTCATATCTGATAAGTTTAAAAAATTCAAAGTGTAATGTCGTCCCTTATTTATTTTTTATTTCTGATCCTCCGGCTTTTTATCCGAAGCATAGTTTGATTTCGGATCATAACTTGAATCAAGATTTATTACTGTATTAGTAGAGCTGTAATATTGCGAGCCATCGCGAGCAATCTTTTTTACTCTGTAAAATGCATATCCGTTTGGTGGTGTTTGATCCATCCATGAATAGAAAAGTTCAACAGCAGTACCAAGGCCTTCTTTTATACCTACTGACTCATACACTTTTCCATCAAGTGATCGTTCAACGATATAAAGACAATCAGCCGATTCGTTTTTAGCTGTCCAGTTCAGAAATACTTTTCCTGAATTATAAATGGTTGTGTAATTTGCAATAGTTCCATTTAAGCCGGCATCTGCCATTAATGCAGGTTGCGTATTTGCAGTTTGTGCTGTTGCCGAATGAAGTGTTACAAGCATCAAAAAGAAAATGATGGCCTGCACAAAAAACAAGAACTTAATTGCTGAACCTTTTATACCATCGCGATTATAGTATCTGCGTGGCTTTGAATACATGGCAAAGCGGTTTTCACGAACCATCTTGTAAAAGTCCATTGTGTTGTTCATCGTTGTATCTTCCATAATGATATATTTTTATAAGTGAAATTTACGTTTTATATGAGCAGTGGTTTTTGTAATTTCTGATAAAACATTACATTGTAATATATCTGCACATTTTCTTTTCATATCGGCTTTTACGCCCGTTTTGTATCCGGGTTACACTTTTCTTTAAATTGATATTATTATACTTCTTAATCAGGGTATTTCTTGTATGCCTGTATTGTAGTATTTCAGCCGTTTATCCATAACTATATTTAAATTATATGAAGACAATGGATTAATACTTGGTTTGAATTGCGCAATCGGATGATTAGATGAACCGTTAATTTTTTTTAAAAAAGCTAAAACCTTGCAGTTTTTTTTGCGTAACAAGGAAGAGTCTTTAAAAAATAAATCAAAAGCTTATATGGATATATTAAGAAAAACAATTAAGAAACTTAGTGATGAAGAGTATCAGGCATTGTTACTTCAGGTATCAGGCAAAAAGAAAAACAAGCCATATTATGTCCTAGAAGCTACTCGCAATGACAATCATTTTGATGATACAGAAATGATGAAACAGCTTCAGGTTAATCCAAGTGCTTATTATACACTAAAATCCCGCCTCAATACAAGAATCGCAGAGATTCTTTCTAAGAAAGTTGAAAATCCGATTCGTGAGTTGATGGAAGAAGTGGTTCGTGTTCCTGCAACGCTTTATGGGACCAACCGCGATTTCTCTATCAGAGCATTAAAAGAAATTGAAAAGCAGCTTAAAGAATATGACATGAGCAATGAGTTAATTACTGTTTATAAAACTCTTGCATTGTTGCACATTCATCATGAAGATTACGAACATTATAACAAACTCTATAATAAACATGTTGCATATGCATTAGCTATTTCAAAAGCTGAGCAAATGTTTTTCCTTTTCTTTAAAAAATTGGGAGCCTATCAATTAACACTTGATCCAGATACATTGGAAGAAGTTATAATGCTCAAAAGAAAGATTGCCAATATTGCAGAAATGTATGATTCACATCGTTTGTTTGTATTATACAATATTGTCAGAATCTACTATCTGTGTTCATTGCCATCAAAACGCCAGGAGTTAAAATCCCTTGAGCTTGAGATAGAAAATATTTTAAAACGCATCAACGAAATTTTTAATGCATTTCCGATAGACACACTATATAGCAACATTAGTCCGCTTGTGGATATACTTCACTATGAGTACTATCAGAAAATACAAAATCAGGTAAGAGCAGATCATTACCTGAGCAATGGAATAAACGACACTATTATTGACTGGAGCGAGAAACCAGCCATGCACTTTTTTATTATTCAGTACCTGAATTCGCGAGTTGAAAAATATCTTGCTGATGGTGAAATGTACAGATTGAATGAGTTTAATCAGACAATTGAAAAAACATTTGACCTCAATATAAACGAGCCTTATCATTATATCTCTTTTAAGCGATACATTGCACTATGTAAATTTTATGCTAAGGACTATCAGGGTGCAGCAAAAACTGTTTACGATTTAAGAAATAATATTTCTTTAAAGCAATTTACTCATACTGATGTTGACAGTAAACTTTTTCAGGGACTATGTTATTGTCTGATGGGTGAAGATAGCCTTGCACAACAAATGATTTCAAGTATTAAACGTCAGATTGCCGATTTTGAACATGAGTTTGAGTCAACCACAATATTTATAAAGATTCTTAAAACAGCTTTAAAGCCCTCTGACTTCAGGAGAAAAATTGTGCGTATCAACGAACTGTTGATTAAGTTTGAAGAAGCAAATAATGGAGACAAACCAATTCTGAAGTATATAAAAATTGATGATGTCTTAATTCGGAAAATGACAAACCCTATTAAAGATTAAAACAAAGGCGGCAGAGATTGCCGCCTTTTATTTTTGTACGATGTGAATAAATTCAACTACTTTTATTGTTTGATATTATCTGATGAATATTGAAAAATTCAGAAACTATTGTTTGTCGAAGCAAGAAGCAACAGAAAGTTTTCCTTTTGACGCAGATACACTTGTGTTTAAAGTTGCAGGAAAAATGTTTGCATTAGTTTCATTATCAGAAAAGCCAATGAAGGTAAACCTTAAAATGGATCCTGAAATTATTTTAGAATGGCGTGAACGCTATTCCGAAATAACACCAGGGTTTCACATGAATAAACAATATTGGAATTCTGTTATTTTTAGTGATAATATTCCACTTGCAGAATTAAAATGGCTTATTGATCACAGCTATGCTGAAGTGGTTAAAAAATTACCTAAAAAAGTACGAATGCGATTTGAGGTTTAATGTCACTCAAAAATCACACTTTTTTATCATTAAAAATTTATAATCAGCCTTTCAACAGGTTTGTTGTTTTTTATATGTTGCTCTACTATTTCATCAACATCATGTAGCTGAACATTACCATAAAAAATTCCATCAGGATAAACTACAACCGATGGGCCATAGTCGCAGGCATCTAAACAACCTGATCTTTGTGCACGAATTGGTACCGGCAACTGTAATTCTTTAATTTTTTTCTTAAATGCTGCAACCAATGCAAGACCATGTACTTCACCGCAACATTTGCGTTCTCCTTCTTTACGTTGATTAGTACAAACAAAAATATGTTTTTGAAACCTCATACTGCAAATTAAATCATTTGTGTGTAGATTTCAAATTGAATTAGCCCAATTCAAATTCAATGCTTAATTTTGCTGTTAAATATTACAGAGTATGAACGACATAGCAAAAAAGATAATTGATACGATGCAGTCGCATATGGATAAATCCATTTCGCATCTTGAAACAGAATTAGCAAAAATCAGAGCGGGTAAAGCAAATCCACAGATGCTCGAATCTATTCATGTTGACTATTACGGTTCGCAAACGCCATTGCATCAGGTTGCCAATGTCAATACTCCGGATGCCCGCACTATTGTAATCCAGCCATGGGAAAAAGGTATGTTAGGTCCTATTGAGAAAGCGATTCAAATTGCCAATCTGGGGTTTAATCCGCAGAATGACGGTTCTATCATTCGTATTGCAGTGCCACCATTAACTGAAGAAAGAAGAAAAGATTTGGTTAAACGTTGTAAGGCCGAAGGTGAGAATGCTAAAATAAGTTTGCGTTCAATCAGAAAAGAAGCCAATGATGCAATAAAGAAAGAATTGAAGAAAGGCATCACTGAAGACGAAGCTCGCGAGGCAGAAACAAAAATTCAGCAAACAACCGATGGCTTTATTTCAAAAGTTGATAAGCACCTCGAAACAAAAGAGAAAGAAGTTATGACTGTTTAACGTCTTGGAAATAGGCAATAATTTCTATTGTTCTTTAGGTGCCTGAGAAATTTCGTCTAATTGTTTTTTAATACGTTTTATTTCTTCTTTGGCATGATTGATTTTATCTTCAAACTCTTTGCGCACAGCATCAGCATTTTTTGAACGCGCAAAAAAACCAAGATTATTTTCCCAGGTATTAATTTCTCCGGTAAGTTGATTCATCTTATGCTTTAAATCATTCTTTTCATTACCCGGTTTACCAGTTCTGAAAGATTGTTTATGTCCGGATGTAAATCGCTCTTTGTTGTGCTGTCTTATTGATTGAAAATGTTTGTCAATTATTGCTTTAAACTTTGCATAAATGGTGTCTTTATGTTCAAGTGGAACCATACCTATCTCGCTCCACTGCCGTTGAAAATCTTTTAATTGCTCAATAGACTCATCAATATTTTCGCCAAGTGTAAATTGTTCAGCTTTTTCAATAAGTGCATTTTTCTTGTCAAAGTTTTCTTTATAATCTGATTCAAGGGAAGTGTAATGCGCATTTTTTCTTTCAAAAAATGAATCGCAGGCTTTTCTGAATCTTTCCCAGATTTTCTGATTGTTTCTTTCACCGGCAAATCCTGTTTTTTTCCACTCGGCCTGAAGTCTTTTTAATTCCTCTGTAGTTTTTTTCCAGTCGGTATTTTCTATTAATGCTTCTGCCTGAATACACAGTTCGTTTTTTAATTGCAGATTGGCAGTATGTTCTTTTTTTAATGATGTGAAAAAATCGTTTTTACGAACAAAGAAACCATCACACAATCCTCTGAATTTTGCCCAAACCTCATCGTTAGATTTTTTATCGGCAAAGCCAACTTTTTTCCATTCATTCTGAACTTCAACAAGCATTTTGCTTTTCTCCATCCATTCAGATGCTTTTAATGGCTCGTCTTTAAGTAATTCTTCGGTTTTGGTGATAAGTTGATTTTTTGCAGCTAAATTTTCAGCATAGCGTTCTTTTAATTGCTCAAAATATTCTTTTCTGCGCTCATAAACCTTATCACTGGCAGCTTTAAATCGTTCCCAAATTTCATTGCTTTTTTCACGACCCACATGACCGGTTTCGCGCCACTTGTTTTGTAAACTATGTAATGTCTGCAGTGCAGAATTTAATGATGGTTCATTAATCAGATCTTCTGCTTTTTCGCAGAGTTCAATTTTAGCTTCAAGGTTCTTTTTAAAATCAAGTTCCTGAAGTTCGCGGTTAATTTTCAGGTTTTCATAAAATTTGTCAGTGTAAAGTTTGTAGGTCATCCACAAATCATTCAACTGGCCGGAAGGAACAGGCCCTGTTGCACGCCACTTTGCCTGTAGTTCGTGAAACTGATCAAATGCACGCTGCATGTTTTCCTCATTTTGAATAAGGTTCTTCATAGCAACAAGTATTTCCTGCTTTATATTAAAATTGTTTTCTCTGAGTTTTTCCTGTTGTTCTGCATACTCAGCTTTGCGTTTGTTATATTTTTTTAGTGCTGACTGAAAACGATCGTCTGCTTGTGTGTAACTATATTTAAAATCATCTTTAACACCACCTTCTTCCAAAAAAGCGGAAAGCGCTTGTTCTTTTTCTGAGGATTGAATTTGTTCAAACGCATTCTTCAAAGCATTGATTTTACTTTTAACGACAGCAATATCACCTTCTGCAAATCCTTCAGCAACTTTAACAAGTTCTTCCTTAGTTAAGTGATTGTAATTTTCTTCCTGCTCAGGCAAGGTTTCAAGATGTTCTTCGGGCAATGCTGCAAGATGCTCCTCCTGCAAGGGTTGTGCAAGAGATTCATTCTCCGATTGAGTTTCACCTGCCTGCTGATTTTCATCTGCATGAAAATCATTGTTTACCTCTGTCATGATACTAATTAATATTATATAATAATCAAACAATGAAGCCTTCCATTTGAGAAGGCTTTATCAGACTACAAATGTAAAACAAAATACCTGTCTTATGCAAGAAGATATTGTGCTAATAATCAATTTTTAATTCAAGATAAATGCATAAAAACCATTTTGGCTTATCCTCGTATAAAAAATGGTAAATTTGGAGCGTTATTGAATTATGTTAAAACAAAGCTTATCACAAAAACTTTTACAGAAACTTTCACCTCAGCAAATACAGCTGATGAAATTGCTTCAGTTACCAACAATTGCATTAGAACAGCGGATAAAAGAGGAAATGGAAGTCAATCCTGCTTTAGAAGAAGGTGCTCCCGAAGATGTGGATGAAGATACACAACAGGATGAGGACGAAGTACCTGAATTGGAAGAGGGTGTAGAAGTCAACGAAAGTGAAGAGAATAAAAAAGACGAGTTTGATAACACTGCTGATGATGATATTCGAGAAAGAACTGATGATGATTTTGATGTAGATGATTATATCACTGATGAGGATATTCCATATTATAAAACATCTGCCAATAATACTTCGCCCGATGATGAGCGCACAGAAGTGCCTTATGGCTCATCAGTAACATTTCAAGAAACATTGCTGGCACAGTTGGGTATGGTTGCTCTCAATGATAAACAAATGCAGATGGCCAAACATCTGATTGGCAGTTTGGATGAAGATGGATACTTACGCAGAGATTTGAATTCTATTGTAAATGATTTGGCATTTACACAAAATTTAGATACTAATGCCGATGAACTTTTACTGGTGTTACAAGTGATACAGACATTTGACCCACCCGGTGTTGGTGCTCGTAATTTGCAAGAATGTCTTTTGCTTCAGCTTCAACGAAAATCCAGTAGTAAGCCGGTTAATAGGGCAATAGAAATTATTAAAAATTACATGGATGAGTTCTCAAAAAAGCATTTTGAAAAAATTGCCAGATTGATGAATATTCCTGACGAATATCTGAAGGAAGCCATGAATGAAATTTTAAAATTGAATCCACGTCCCGGTGGCGATATATCTGCAGAAACAAAATCTGTTCAACATATTGTGCCCGATTTTATCATAACAAATAACGTGGGTCAACTTGAATTGACACTGAACTCGCGCAATGCACCTGATTTGCGTATTAACCGCGAGTACAATGAAATGATGGAAGGCTATGCCAAGAGTAAAAAACAGGACCGTTCACAAAAGGAGGCTATCTTATATCTGAAACAAAAAATTGATTCAGCAAAATGGTTTATTGATGCCATCAGACAGCGTCAGGCAACACTGCTTCATACGATGCAAGCAATCATGAACTATCAAAAAGAATATTTCTTGGAAGGTGATGAACGACTTTTAAAACCAATGATTCTAAAAGATATTGCAGATGTTGTAGGACTTGATATTTCAACCGTTTCACGAGTAGCAAACAGTAAATATGTACAAACACCATTTGGCACATTTCTGATAAAAACATTTTTCTCAGAAGGTATGGCAACAGATTCGGGGGAGGAGGTGAGTACACGAGAAGTAAAAAAAATTCTGTCTGATGCTATTGAAGGAGAAGATAAGAAAAAACCTTTACCTGACGACAGACTGGCAAAAATTTTAAAAGACAAAGGTTATAATGTAGCACGCAGAACTATTGCCAAATATCGCGAGCAACTAAATATTCCTGTTGCCAGACTACGTAAAGAGTTTTAAAAATGCTCAACCGCTTTTTTTCAGTCATCACCTACCTGACCCATCCTTTAATAATACCTACTTATTTATTACTGATACTTTTTAATTCGGACACCTATCTGTCTTATACTCTTTCACCTGCATTGCAGCGAATGATTTTAGCAGTTGTTTTTGTCCTCACCTGTCTGATGCCTTTTTTATCATCGGTATTATTACTTAAAAGGCAAGGTGTGCAAGGTTTGTTGATGGAGGACAGACAAAGCAGAACAATACCCTATTTTTTTACACTTTTATATTATGTAGCTTGTTATTATTTTTTGTTGAAGCTTCCGGTTTCATCGGTTATTAAAATTCTTATTCTGGCAGCAGCATGTTGTATTGCTCTTGCATTTATTATTAACTTTTTCTGGAAAATAAGTATTCATCTCATTGGATTAGGAGGTATGGCAGGTGCATTTTATGTGCTTACAGTTTTAATGGGCAACGAGTTTCTTCTACCATTTGTATTGACCCTATTGTTAGCCGGTTTAACTGCAACAGCACGACTCATGCACAATGCACATACACACGCACAACTTTATGCTGGATTTATAGTTGGTTTTGTTTGCGAGTATTTTTTCATTATGTGGTCGCTCAGTGTATAGTTTGCTGAGATTATTAGCACATAATTTATTGTTTTTAAAGATGAAAGGATTCTGAACACAAACAGAAAAACTTTATCTTTTGTAATGTTGGCACAGCAGTTGAATTTCATCAGTTAAATAAGAAAGTGAGGTTCATTATGAAAAAACTATTTACTACTCTCGCCATTTTAAGTTTAACTGTTATTGCGCAGGCAGCACATCCTTTTCAGTCAGCATTGGCCATAACATCTGTTGATGGTAGTCTTCTGACTGTATCAATAGACAGAGCACCATTTAGTAATGTTTCAACAAATATTTATTCAGATAGATTACGCGCTGGTAACCATTATGTTAAAGTGATGCGACTTACCGGACATCCTCATCGCCCTGTCTATCGGACAGTATTTGCCGGTTATTTATTTATTCCTGAAGCATCAGAAGTGATGGCTGAGGTAAACCGCAGCAGATTTCGTATAACCGGAAGCAGACCTTTTGATTATGCACCTCAGGTATATGAAGACCCACACTATTATCCGCAACATCTTCGTTGCGAAGTAGATGCCTACGAATTTGATCAGATGATACAGTCATTAGGTAACTATAATTTTGAAAGCACCCGCATGACAGTTGCAAAACAGTTAATCAATAACAATTATTTTAGCTCACGTCAGGTTGCACGCTTAATTCAGCAAATGACATTTGAGTCCAGCAAACTTGAATTAGCAAAATATGCATATTCAAAAACAGTGGACAAAAGCAATTACTTTATAGTTAATGATCAGTTTAGTTTCGAAAGTAGCATTACAGCGCTATCAGATTATATAGCGTTGCGCAACTAAAAGAAAGAAATAAACAGCAATGAAAAGGTATCAGAAATGGTACCTTTTTTTATTCGTCAACTTTTAATTTAATATCGTCCTTAACTATAAATGCCGATGGGTAATAGGCCTGAAGCTCATTTAAGTTTTTCAATGCATCAAGGCGTGTCCGAAAATCGCCTACCCGCAACTTAAAGTTAGGCTGCTGATAAAGCACATAGGCTGCTGTTTGCGGATAAAGTTTCATAAACTCTGTCCTTAATTCATAGGCCTTGTCACGTTGCGACCCAAAATAAAGTTGAATTCGAAAACCCTGGCTATATGGCTTAGCAATATTATATGCTATATGCTTTTTTATAAGTACATGAGTCAGGCTATCCTCGCTGGTCTGAGCCTTGGTTTGTAATTGAAACAGAAAGCAACATATAATAAGGCAAGTACACTTTACAATTTTAATCATGGCTTCAATATTACAGATAATATGTAAAACGGGCTGTAAAAACAGCCTTAAATTGAGGAATATAGTCAAAAAATACCTAAAAGGCTGTTATTTAGACTAAATTTTAATTTGAAAATTTTATGAATTAAAAAAGCTAAGTTATAAATTTGCGCGCTCCAAACTAGAATTTTACGGAATTATTGCAGTTTGAACTAAATTATAAATTGATACGAAAACAAAAACAATTTATGCACCAAAAGCTCACTAATAACCTTCTTGTCAAGTGTAAGGGGTTGTTTTTTATGCTCCTGATATTGGGTATCTCACTAGGAGTTAAAGCACAGGATGGTAAAGCACTTTTTGATGCCAACTGTAAATCATGCCACGCAATGAATGATGTGGTAATTGGTCCTGCACTTAAGAATGTGCATAAAAAATTCAGTGCCGAATGGTTACATAAATGGATAAAGAACTCACAAGCTCTGGTAAAAGCCGGTGATAAGGATGCTGTTGCTGTTTTCAATGAGTTTAATAAAATGGTCATGCCTAATCAGAATCTTTCTGATGCTGAAATTGATGCAGTATTGGCATACATTGGTAAGGAAAGTGAGCAGGCACCTGTAGCTGCTGCACCAACATCACCTGCACCCGGAACTGTTACTCCTGAAAAAGATAACTCTACTTTATATTGGGTAATAGCTATTTTCTTAATATTATTAGCACTAGCAGCTACGCTGAATAAAATAAAGAAAGGCTTAGAGTATGCAGTTCGCGAAAAAGAAGGTATTCCGCATCCTCCTCATTTAGAGCCAAAAGAAGCACGTAGTTTATGGATTAGTAAGAATAAGAAGCTGATTGCCGTTGTATTATTGCTTTTAGTTGTTTTCGGTAGTGTTAAAGGTTGGTATGCACTGAAAGATATTGGTGTTTATACTAATTATGAACCTGAGCAACCGATTCATTTTTCACATAAATTACATGCCGGAGATAATAAAATCGCTTGTCTTTACTGCCATAGTGGTGCAGACAAAAGCCGTCACGCTAATATTCCATCTGCAAGCACCTGTATGAACTGTCATAAATATGTGAAAGAGGGTCCAGTTTATGGTGATAAGGAAATCAAGAAAATTTATGCAGCTCTGGATTGGGATGGTTCAAAATACGGAACTAACCAAAAACCAATTCAATGGATCAGGGTACACAGCTTACCGGCTTTAGCCTATTTTAATCACGCACAACACGTAACAGTTGGTAAAATTGAATGTCAGACCTGCCATGGTCCTGTTCAGGAGATGGATGTAGTGAAGCAATTCTCTCCATTAACCATGGGTTGGTGTATTAACTGCCACCGCGAAACAGAAGTGAAAATGGATGGTAATGGCTATTATGACGAAGTGCATAAAACTTTAGCAGCCAAATATGGTAAAGATGCTAAACTTACAGTTGACAAAATTGGCGGTCTTGATTGTGCCCGCTGTCACTATTAATCAAAACACTAAAAGCTGAATCTGTTCATTCAAATTAAAAACATTCGGCCACAAACTTTTTAAATAATATATGGAAAAACGATATTGGAAAGGTGTAGAAGAACTCAGAAATGATGCAGAGTTTGTTCGTCTTAAAAACAATGAGTTTTTTGAAGAAATTCCTGTTGATGAAGTTCTTGGCAAAAAAGCTGAAAGCAAAGATGCCACACCACGCAGAGATTTTCTCAAATTTTTAGGTTTTGGTGTTGCAGCCGCTTCTATGGCAGCATGCGAAGCTCCTGTTAGAAAAACAATTCCTTACCTGATAAGCCCCGAGAACCTTGTTCCCGGAATTCCTAATTATTATGCATCTACATTTTTTGATGGTCATGATTATGCCAGTATCGTTGTAAAAACTCGCGAAGGTCGTCCAATTAAAGTTGATGGCAATGAGTTGTCACCGCTTACAAAAGGTGGTGCTAATGCAAGAGTGCAAGCTTCGGTTTTAGATTTGTACGATAGCGAAAGAATTAAAGGCCCAATTGCTAAAGGTAAAGCAGCAAGCTGGGATACAGTAAATAAAGAAATAAAAGACAAACTTGCGTCAGCTAATACAAAACAAGCAAAAATTCGCATAGTTTCTTCAACCATCATTAGCCCAACTACTAAAAAGGCAATTGAAAGTTTTACCACCAAATATCCTACTGCTAAATTGGTTACTTACGATGCCATGTCTCAATATGGTATAATAAAAGCACATCAATTAGCATTTGGAAAAGCAGCGCTCCCAAATTATAGTTTCGACAAAGCTGATGTAATTGTAAGCTTTGGTGCCGATTTTCTGAATAACTGGATTGCACCAATTGAATATTCACGCCAGTATGCACAGACAAGAAAGTTAGATGATGGAAAAAAAACCATGTCGAAACACATTCAGTTTGAAGCAGCACTTTCTTTAACCGGTAGTAATGCTGATAACCGATATAAATTAAAAGCAAGTCAGACAGGCAATGCTTTATTGTCATTATATAATGCAGTAGCTTCAAAAGCAGGTGCTGCCACAGTAAGTGCCGGCAAGACCGATGCAGATGCAGCTATCAACAGCACAGCAAATGATCTGTGGAATGCAAAAGGTAAATCGTTGGTAGTTTGTGGTAGCAATAATGCCAATGATCAATTAATTGTTGCAGCCATTAACAACATGCTTGGTAATTATGGTGCTACTATCAGTATTGCCAGACATAGCAATGTGCGTCAGGGAAATGATGAAGCCATGGCTGAATTGCTTCGCGAAATGAATGCAGGTGAAGTGGGTGTTGTTATTTTTTACAATGCAAATCCATTGTATAACTATCCGGATTCCACAGCATTTACATCTGCATTAAACAAAGTGGAGGTAAAGATTTCACTGTCTGATCGTAATGACGAAACAGCAGTTAAATGCGATTATATATGCCCGGATTCTCACTATCTTGAATCGTGGAATGATGCAGAACCCGTGCGCAACATGTTTAGTTTGGTGCAGCCAACCATTCAAAAACTATTTGATACAAAACAATCACAAGAATTATTCTTGTTGTGGAGTGAGGCAGCAGTAACGGACTATCATGAGTTTCTGATGCAAAACTGGAGACAAGGTTTTCTGGCAACAGCAACAGGAATGGCATCAATTCCTGCATGGGAAAAAGTTTTACAGGAAGGTGTTTGGAATGGTGAAGTAACGGAGAGCGAACCTGCTTTTGTTGGAAACGTAAATGATGCGGCAAGTGCAATAGCAGCTAGAAAATCAGGTGGTCTTGATATTGTAGTTTATGAAAAGGCTGGTATAGGTAATGGACGTCATGCAAATAATCCTTGGCTACAAGAATTACCTGATCCTGTTTCTAAAATATGCTGGGATAACTATTTTGCCATAGCACCATCAATGGCAAAAGAAAAGGGTCTGGTTCAAGGAAATATTATTGAAGTTAAATCAGGAAATGTTACTCTTAAAGGTCCGGTTTTATTGCAACCCGGCCAGGCAAAAGATACAATTGCAGTAGCTGCCGGTTACGGTAGAACAAACAGTGGTAAAGCAGGAAATAAAGTAGGTATGAATGCATATCCTTTACTGACTTTTTCTGAAGGTACTTTTAACTTTACCAATAGCGGAGCAAGTTTAAATAAAACAGTTGAAGCTGATTATACTCTTGCCACAACACAATCTCATCACACCATGATGGGTCGTGCTATTGTAAAGGAAACCACACTTGAAGAATATATTAAAGATCCAAAAGCCGGAAATGAAGAAGAGAAATTTCATTCTTATAAAGGAAAAGTTTCCGCTAAAGAATTAGACCTTTGGGCAACCAAAGATCATCCCGGTTTCGATCGTCCGATTAATGCCTGGGGAATGTCTATTGACCTGAATGCATGTATTGGTTGTGGTGCCTGCGTAGTAGCATGTACTGCTGAGAACAATGTCCCTGTAGTAGGTAAAGAAGAGATACAACGCAGCCGCGAAATGCACTGGATTCGTATTGATCGCTATTATACCAGCGACATGGATAAAGAAAAAGCACATGAACAGGGAATTGGTAAGTTGAGCATGTATGGTTATATGGAAGAGCCTGCAGAGAATCCTGAAGTTGTATTTCAGCCTGTAATGTGTCAACATTGTAATCATGCACCTTGCGAAACGGTGTGTCCGGTTGCCGCAACAACACATAGTGAGGATGGCTTGAATATGATGGCTTATAACCGTTGTGTAGGAACACGATATTGTGCCAACAACTGCCCCTATAAAGTTAGACGTTTTAACTGGTTTAAATATTCTGATAATCCACAATTTGACTATAACATGAATAATGATTATGGAAAAATGGTGTTGAACCCGGATGTAATTGTGCGCTCACGCGGAGTAATGGAAAAATGCTCAATGTGTGTTCAGCGTATTCAATACGGTAAGTTAGAAGCAAAAAAAGCAGGTCATCCGGTAAAAGATGGAGCTATAAATACTGCTTGTGCACAAACTTGCCCAACCAATGCTATTACTTTTGGTGATTATAATGATAAATCAAGCCGACTGGTAAAACAAAGCAGTAGTGAACGTATGTATCATTTGCTTGAAGAGCTTAATGTTCAGCCTTCAATTAATTATTTAACCAAGGTGCGTAACACTACAAGTAAAACGAATAACAGTCATAAAGCATAAATAAAATTAATCGAACTAATAGAAATTTTTCAACAATATGTCGAATGTAGAATCACCGCTTAGGCCGACACTCATCGAAGGGGATAAAACGCTTCATGATATAACCGAAGATGTTTGCAGACCTATAGAATCTAAACCCAACAAATACTGGTGGATGGTATTTAGTGTTGCTTGTGCTGCACTTTTATGGTGGATTATTTGTGTAGCTTACACAGTTGGAACAGGACTTGGTGTTTGGGGTCTGAATAAAACAGTTGGATGGGCTTGGGATATTACCAACTTCGTTTGGTGGGTAGGTATTGGTCACGCAGGGACTTTAATTTCTGCAATCTTATTATTGTTTCGTCAAAAATGGAGGTTATCAATTAACCGCTCTGCAGAAGCAATGACAATATTTGCCGTTATCTGTGCTGCATCATTTATTGTAGCACACATGGGTCGCCCTTGGGTTGCCTACTGGCCACTTCCATTTGCAAACCAATTTGGTTCATTGTGGGTTAACTTTAATTCTCCATTAGTATGGGACGTATTTGCAATCTCGACTTATTTTTCTGTATCATTAGTTTTCTGGTACACAGGCTTGATCCCTGACTTTGCAGCCGTTCGTGATCGTGCAAAAACCAAAGCCCGTAAATTCTGGTATTCAGCTTTGAGTATGGGATGGGTGGGTTCTGCTAAAAACTGGCAACGATTTGAAGAAGTATCTTTAGTACTTGCAGGTATTTCAACACCACTGGTTCTTTCGGTACACTCTGTGGTATCAATGGACTTTGCAACAGCATTGGTTCCGGGATGGCATACAACAATTTTTCCACCGTATTTCGTTGCCGGAGCTATTTTTTCGGGATTTGCTATGGTACAAACACTGCTGATAATTACACGTAAAGTTTTAAACTTAGAGGAGTACATTACGATTTATCATATTGACATGATGAATAGGATTATTCTTATCACAGGGTCTATTGTAGGTTGTGCTTACTTAACAGAGTTTTTTATTGCATGGTATTCAGGTGTAGAATTTGAACAATATGCATTTATTAATCGTGCAACAGGACCCTACTGGTGGGCTTACTGGAGTATGATGACTTGCAACGTAATTTCTCCACAATTAATGTGGAGTAGCAAACTAAGAAGAAACCTTTTTGTAACTTTCTTCTTATCAATTATTGTAAACATAGGAATGTGGTTCGAGCGTTTTGTAATTATCGTAACTTCATTACACAGAGACTTTGTTCCTTCAAGTTGGACAATGTTTCATCCAACCTGGGTAGAGATAGGTCTTTTTATCGGCTCGATAGGTTTGTTCTTTGTTCCCTTCTTACTCTTTACACGATATTTCCCGGTTATAGCAATGAGCGAATTAAAAACTATTTTGAAGTCTTCTGGCTCTCAATCAAAGAAAGGAGTACAACATCATGACTAAACAATTGCATGGCATTTTTAATGATGACGAAGTTCTTTTAAATGCCATTAAAGAACTAAAGTCAAAAGGTATTAAATGTACCAATGCCTATTCGCCTTTTCCTGTACATGGTCTTGATGGTGCCTTAGGTCTTAAACGCACAAGAATTTCCATTGCTTCATTTTTATATGGTGCAACCGGAACATGTTTAGCACTTTTAATGATGTGGTACATGAATATTTGGGATTGGCCAATGGATATTGGTGGTAAACCAAGTTGGAACTTATATAAAAATATTCCTGCATTTATTCCCATAACTTTCGAGTTTACAGTTTTATGTGCAGCACATGGCATGGTGATTACTTTTTACCTGCGAAGTAGATTATTACCTGGCGTTACTCCAAATGTTATTCATGATAGAATGCATGACGATCATTTTGTATTAACTGTTGAAGGAAAAGTAAGTGATGAAACTGCAATTCGCGAATCACTGAAACAAGTGGGTGCAGTGGAAATAAGATCATAAAGAATTTAAACGGATGAAAAAAACATACCAATATTTAAGTGTAATTGTTAGCAGTATGCTATTGCTTGGTGCCTGTGGTGATAAACAATCACCCGGTTTGGAGTATATGCCTGATATGTATCGTACTCCAGCAGTGGTAGCTTATTCTCCATCACACATCACAAAAGATAGTGTTTCTGCATTAGCACCCGTTGCCGGAACAGTTGCAAGAGGTCAGTACGTTGACTTTATCTATCCCAATACTAACGAAGGATATGAGGCTGCTGGCTTGGAGTTGAAGAACCCTTTTCAACCTACAGTAGAAAATATGGAGCGTGGTAAAACAGAATTTGATACCTATTGTATTCACTGCCATGGAGAAAAAGGTGATGGTAAAGGATGGCTTAAAATTAAAGGAGATCCATTTCCTGTACCTTCTTATACAAGTGCAGCAATTAAAGACCTACCTGATGGGAAAATGTTTTTTTCTATTACCTATGGTAAAAACCTTATGGGATCGCATGCAGCTCAGGTAAGTGCTGACGATCGTTGGAAAATTATTTTATATATTAATCATTTACAGGGAGACGAACCAGGCGCAGTTGTAGCTGATAGTTCGGCTACTGCACAAAATAAATAACATAACGCAGCCTATTTAAGATAATACTATGCAGGACAATCTCACATATACCTTTTCAAGTAAGCTGAAAACCCTTTCGTTTATTCTCATGGCGATAGGTGCAATTTCAATCGGAATAAGCTTTGCTACCAATCCGGATCAGACATGGGCAAACCTCATGCACAACAACTTTTACTTTTTAACCATAGCATTAGGTGGGCTGTTTTTTTATGCAGTACAATATGCAGCAGAAGTAGGTTGGAGTGTTTACATCATTAGAATTCCATTGGCGATGTCACAATATCTGTGGATTAGCGGTGTCATTATGCTCATTTTATTTTTTGCTGCCGGTCATCATATATGGCATTGGACACACCATGAGTTAGTGATGGAAACTTTGCCTGATGGAAAACCCAATCCGGACTATGATGAAATTTTAGCAGGAAAAAGTGCCTACCTTAATGTTCCATTCTTTTTAATTCGAATGGTAGCCTACTTTGTAATATGGTATGGTTTTGCAGTTTTATTGCGTAAGCATGCAATGAAAGAAGATTTAACAGGTGCAATAGAACATCATAACCGCAGTCGTAAACTCAGCATTATTTTTCTTGTACTTTTTGCCGTTACATCATCTACCTCTGCCTGGGATTTTGTAATGTCAATAGACTCACATTGGTTTAGTACATTATATGGCTGGTACACTTTTTCAGGAATTTTTGTGAGTTCATTAGGTGTAATTGCTTTGATAATGGTTTATCTACGCAGTCAGGGATATCTGCATCACTTAAACGAAAACCACTTCCATGATGTAGGTAAGTTTATTTTTGCCTTCAGTATATTCTGGACATATTTATGGTTTGCACAGTTCATGCTCATTTGGTATGCTAACCTTCCTGAAGAAGTAACCTATTTTATGGAAAGACAAGATTACTATAAAACACTTTTTGTAACCAATTTCTTAGTTAACTTTATTCTTCCATTTGTAGTTTTAATGACTCGTGATGCAAAAAGAAAATTACGTTTATTGGCAATATTAGGCTCTGTAATTTTTATTGGTCACTGGATTGACACCTATCTGATGGTAGTTCCCGGAATTATGCATGAAAAAGGTACAATAGGAGTATTGGAAATAGGAACAACCATAGGGTTTATTGGCATGTTTATCTTTACTGTATTTACAGCACTTACCAAATTATCACTCCTTCCTCAAAAACATCCAATGCTACAGGAGAGCGAGCATTTTATATTGTAATTTAATTAAAGACTTTAACACAAATCTGTAATATCAAGACATGACACTTTTAATCACAATAACTATTCTGCTAGGCATTATTGTATTAGCCAGACTAATGACTATTGTACAATTATCCTCTGAACTAACCGGTAGCAGCGACTCTCAAGAAGAACAGGTTAGGCACAATAATTCCAATGGATTCGGATTTATTGTATTTATGGTATTAGGTCTGGGTTTATTTATTTATATGACCATAGACTACTCCAAACACCTGCTTCCTGTGTCTGCTTCTGAACATGGTGTTGGATTGGATAAACTTTTAAATATTAATTGGGCAATCATTGGTGTTGTATTCTTTATTACACAGATAGCCCTATTTTACTTTTCATACAAGTATCGTGACAATAAAAAACATGAAGCGTACTTTTATCCTGAAAATTATAAACTGGAATTAATCTGGACAATTGTTCCAACAATTGTATTAACTACCTTAATCATTACCGGTCTGAAACAATGGAATGGCATATTTTCTGAAAAAGAAAACAGTATGAATGTTCAGGTTTATGGCTATCAGTTTGCATGGATTACCCGTTATAGTGGACCGGATAATATACTGGGAAAATCCAACTATAAACTCATTACTGATGATAATCCATTAGGTTTAGATGCAAGTGATCCGGCAGTAAAAGACGATATATATACAACAGGAAATGAAATGCATATTCCTCTTGGTCAAGAGTTAAAATTTCAATTCAATGCCCGTGATGTAATTCACAGCGCATATTTTCCTCACTTCAGAGCACAAATGAACTTGGTTCCGGGTATGAATACATTTTTCTCATTTAAACCAACAATTACCACAGCTGAAATGCGCAAGATTACCGGTAATGATAAATTTGACTATGTATTGCTTTGTAACAAAATTTGTGGTGTAGCACATTACACAATGAAAATGAAAGTAGTAGTTGACACACCTGCAGATTTTAAAGCATGGTTGAAATCACAGAAAAAAGCTTCTGAAGTGAAAGCAGCACCTCCGGTGAGTACATTAAATAGTACTGCAAATGGCAGTAATTCAATTTAAATTTGATATTTTCTTTTGTTCGATATAATTTAGGCTAAGAATAAAATTACAATGGAAGTAAAACAAACAGCAGATGTTGCAGTAGAGCATCACGATGATCACACACATGAGCACGATCATCACGAAACATTTCTGACAAAGTATATTTTCAGTCAGGATCATAAAACCATTGCTAAGCAATATTTAATTACGGCAATTATCATGGCATTCTTCGGAATGTATATGTCTTTAATTTTTCGTTTGCAATTAGGATTTCCTGAAACAAAATTTGCTTTTCTGGAAAGTCTGATTGGAAAATGGGGTAAAGGTGGCAGATTGGATCCCGGATTTTATATGGCACTTGTAACTATCCACGGAACCATCATGGTGTTCTTTGTATTGACAGGTGGATTGAGCGGAACTTTCAGTAACTTGCTTATTCCATTACAAGTTGGTGCACGTGATATGGCATCGGGTTTTTTAAATATGTTAAGCTTCTGGTTTTTCTTCCTTTCATGTGCAGTGATGACATACTCAGTTTATATTGAAACAGGTCCAGCAGCAGGAGGATGGACAGTATATCCACCGTTAAGTGCATTACCGCAAGCTATGCCGGGTTCAGGACTTGGTATGACGCTGTGGTTGGTGAGTATGGTGTTCTTTATTATTCAGTCGTTACTTGGAGGTATTAATTATATCTGTACTGTTATCAATCTTCGCACAAAAGGAATGAGCATGACCAGACTTCCTTTAACTGTTTGGGCATTCTTTATTACTGCAATTCTTGGTGTATTGACATTCCCGGTTCTTTTTGCCGCAGCATTACTTCTGGTATTCGACAGAAGTTTTGGAACAAGTTTTTATCTTTCAGATATTTTTATTGGTGGCGTAGCATTGCCACAATCAGGTGGAAGCCCTGTGCTTTATGAGCACTTGTTCTGGTTCTTAGGTCACCCTGAGGTATATATTATCATTCTTCCAGCATTTGGTTTGACATCTGAAGTGTTGTCAACCATGGGACGTAAACCAATATTTGGATATAAAGCCATGGTTGGTTCATTAATGGCAATTGCATTTTTATCATGTATTGTTTGGGGACATCACATGTTTGTAACAGGTATGAATCCTTTTCTTGGAGCGGTGTTTACATTTACTACGTTACTTGTTGCAATTCCTTCAGCGGTTAAAGTGTTTAATTATCTGGCTACTTTATGGAGAGCAAAAATACAACTCACACCGGCCATGTGTTTTGCAATTGGATTGGTGTCGTTATTCATTTCTGGTGGATTGACCGGAATTATCCTTGGTGATTCTGCATTAGACATCAACGTTCATGATACATACTTTGTAGTTGCTCACTTCCACGTTGTAATGGGTGCCTCTGCAATATTTGGTATGTTAGCAGGAGTTTATCATTGGTTTCCCCGCATGTTTGGACGCATGATGAATAAGACGTTAGGTTATGTGCATTTCTGGTTAACACTAATTGCAGTTTATGGCGTGTTTTTCCCAATGCACTTTATTGGTTTGGGCGGTGTGCCAAGAAGATATTATTCCAATTCTGCTTACGAAGGCTTTGATGTGTTTTTAAATATTAATACCTTAATAACTGTATTTGCTTTTCTTGCAGCAATTGCACAAGTGATTTTCCTTTTCAATTTTGTTTATTCAATATTCAAAGGAAAGAAAGCCCCACAAAATCCATGGCATAGTAATACACTTGAGTGGACATCTCCGGCAGGTCCCGGTATTCATGGAAATTGGAATGGTCCTATACCAACAGTATATCGTTGGCCTTATGACTATAGCAAACCTGGAGCAGATGATGATTATATTCCACAAACAGTTCCGTATTCTCAAACAAAAAACTCTAACCTTCCGGGTGAAGAGTAATGTGAATTAATAATTATTTCAGATGAGCCACTTTGCAATTTGTAAAGTGGCTCATCTGCTTTTAATTACTTTTTCATAGTTGGTACTTAGGGCCTAAATTCGGTTATTAAACATGTTTAAATTGATAATTTTGCAACAATGAAGTCTTCTTTCAGATTGGTTAGACAATACACTTTTCTTTTTTTGATTGCTTTAATATTTAATAGCGATAATCTGTTTGCTTTTTCTGACTCTGCGAAAGTTGTTGTCAATAAACATAGAAAGGAGAAGTATTATAAGCAGCCGAGAGTAAATGTTGATGATGTTAAAAGTTATATGGATAGTATTGGGGTTTTAAATTCTGATATAGTATTGAAACAAGCTTTACTTGAAACAGGACACTTCAAAGCCAAACTCCTTATGGATAAAAATAATTTGTTTGCATTTCGATTTACCAAGCGCTATATGAGTTTTGCCAAATGGCAAGCAAGTGTTGACTATTATAAAAAGTGGCAGGATAAATTTTATACCAACCAGTCAGAAAACTATTATGATTTTCTAAAACGAATAAGGTATGCGCGATCTCCACACTACATTAAGGTTTTAAAACAGGTTAAACCACGAACTGCTCAGTAAAGTCAATCATAAGCTGTGAAAAATTTCCGCAATAACGAGCCTGTAAAAATTCTGTTTTTTCTGGTAATCATATTAACTGTAATATCGTTATTGCCAAAAAAATTCACAGGGAGTAAAACTATTAACCTCTATAGTGATATTATTCAGAAAGAAAATAAGAAGGAAAAATCACAAGATTTAGCGATTGTAAATGATTCAGTTTTTTTTAAAAATGATACTGTTAAACAGATAGTAACAGACACAGTTAGAGCGACTGCAATTAAAATAAATTATAAGGTGGGCGAACTTGATTTAACTAAGTTCTTTGAAGCATTACACAATCATGCAAATAAGAATGAAAAAATCAGGATTGCATGGTTTGGTGATTCGATGATTGAAGGTGATTTGGTAACGCAGGATTTCCGAAAGTTGATACAGAAAAAATTTGGTGGTAGTGGTGTTGGCTTTGTTCCTGTTACTTCACCGGTGGCACAATTCAGGCAAACAATAAAACAAACCTTTTCTGACGACTGGGAGGTTTATAGTTTTATGAAAAAACCAAAACAGAATTATAAACTGGGAATAGGAGGATACAGCTTTGTTTCGTCAGACGGTAGTTGGGTTCATTACAATGCAAGCAGATTTTATCCGATTTATTCAGAAGTAAAAATGATTTGTCGTCAGTGCCCATCAGCAAGTTTTATTCTGAATGATGACACTGCTCATATTTTTCCAACTGATAGTATTAACGGATTTAAAGAAATTGAATTGGTTAAAGACAAGCCTATAAAAGAAGTAAAATTAACTTTTGAAAAACCCGGTTGTGAAGTTCATGGACTCTACTTCGACAATGGCAATGGCGTTTATGTAGATAATTTTTCATTTCGAGGAAATTCAGGCATTCCTCTTTCAAATATTCCTTTTGGAGAATTACAAACTCTTGCGACAAAAGAGAATTACAAACTGATAATTCTAAGTTATGGATTAAATGTTGTTGCACATGATGTAAAAGATTACAGTTGGTATGCATCATCATTTCAGAAAACATTAAACTACATTAAAGAAGCATTTCCTGAAGCATCAATATTAATTATGAGTGTAGGAGATAAAAGCTATCGTGCAGAAGATGGTTATGAAACCGAGCCTGACATTCCAATTTTTGTTGAATTACAAAAACGCATTGCACAAAGAAGTGGTGTGGCTTTTTATAATTTATATGAAGCAATGGGTGGTTATAACAGTATGGTGGGTTGGGCAGAGGGTAATCCACGATTAGCAAATTTAGATTACACACACCCTAATTTTGCAGGAGGAAGAAAAATTGCCGGAATGTTGTTTGATGATATTGTGAAAAGCTACGATAGATATAGTAAAACTGTGGAAGTTATGGACGTGAAAAAAGATACAATGATTAATCCTTATGTAAAACAATGAAGAGAATAATTTTAATTTTATCTTTATTAATATATTGTACAAGGTGTCATGCACAAAGCGAATCCGATACTATAATGCCTGTGTTGCAATATGAAAAGTTTGTTGCGTATAAAATGTCTTTATTAAAATTCCTCAATCCTGATGCAGCGCATATTGAACATCAGGAAGCATTGAAGAATTTTTACAGCAAATTGTTACAAAGTAAAACTGCCGGAAAGAAAATTAGTATAGTGCATATAGGCGACTCTCATTTGCAAGCTGGATATTTTTCCGGCATGGTACGCAGAGGACTACAACAACGCTATGGTAATGCCGGTAGAGGAGTTGTTTTTCCTTATAGACTTGCGCGTTCTAATGGCCCACATGATTATGTTTCTTTTTCTCAGAATAACTGGAAAGGAAATAGAAATGTAGTTACTCAAGATTCTTTATCAACGGGCATCACCGGATTTTCAGTAACAACTAACGACAGTAATCCATCTGTAGGAATTAGTTTACGAAATAATGAAGGTATAGATTATAGATTTAATAAAGTTCAGGTAATTTACAAACCGGACAGTGCTGTCATGACTGCAAGTGATAGTTCTGAAATAATGGAAACAGTAAACCCAATAAAACTTTCAGCAGAAATTAATGAGTTCAGATTTTCTAATTATTTAACTAATTGTAAAATTAAAATCAATTCAGATACTGCTTTTACATTATTTGGTTTAAATCTTTTGAATGATAGCTCCGGTGTTATCTATCATACTATTGGTGTAAATGGTGCAGAGTACAATAGCTTTCTCAGACAACCATTGTTCTTTGAACAAGTAAAAACACTGGATGCTGACCTGTATATTCTTTCATTTGGCACTAACGAGGCTTTTGCAAAGAATTTTGATGGAATAATATTTATTCAGACAGTTGATTCATTTATTACCAAACTCAGGAATGTTTCACCATCAGCTTCAATTTTGATTACTTCACCACCTGAGTCGTGCAAACGTATCAGACGTGGTGTATACGTACCTAATCCAAATGTAATTGCAATCAGAAATCTCCTTCAGAAGTATTGTATAGAAAATAAAATAGCTTTTTTTGATCTTTATGAGTACTCAGGTGGTAAGGGAAGTATGCTTCGTTTTGCAAAAAGTAAAATGAGTGATGCCAGACGAATTCACTTGAACCGTTCGGGGTATGAAATGCAGGGATTAATGTTGCTTCAGGCACTACTTAAACCTTTAACTGAGCAATGACAATAGACTGGGAAAAACTTGGACATCAGTTTTTGTATGACAAAGCAAATCCATTGCTTTTCAACAGTTCGTTTTTTCTTTTTTATTTATTGTTGTTTTTGTTAGTGTTTAGAATTCTGCAACGGACAGGCACTTTGCGTATTGTTGCAGTAACACTTTTCTCACTTTATTTCTTTTATAAAGCTTCGGGAGTATATGTGCTGTTGGTACTTGTGGCAGCCATTGTTGATTTTAACCTCAGTAATTTAATTCACAATGCAACAACAGATTTTCGGAGAAAAGCATTGCTCGTTTTCAGTGTTGTCATCAATCTTGGGCTATTAGCTTATTTCAAATATACCAACTTGTTAATTGATTTGTATAATGCTGTACTAACCGGTACTGTTCAGCCAGTAGATGTTTACCTGCCAATAGGAATATCGTTTTATACTTTTGAAAATCTGAGTTATACTATTGATGTTTACAGAAGACAGTTTGTGCCGGTAAAACGATTTATTGACTACCTGTTTTTTCTTTCATTTTTTCCAAAACTGATGATGGGACCAATAGTGCGTGCTGCAGATTTCATTCCTCAGATAAGGAAGGAGATTACACTCACAGCACATGATGTCTCTAAAGGTTTATTTTTAATTCTAACCGGATTATTTAAGAAGGTAGTTATTTCAGATTTTATTTATCTCAATTTGGTTCAATATGTGTTTGATGACCCTTTGCGGCACACAGGCATGGAAAGTCTTTTTGCTGTGTATGGCTATGCAATGGTAATCTATTGTGACTTTTCCGGCTACAGTGATATGGCAATAGGAATCGCAAAATGGATTGGTATTGATATTAATATTAACTTTCTTGCACCATACCAATCAGCTTCTATTACAGAATTCTGGCGCAGATGGCACATATCACTTTCGTCATGGTTGCGCGATTATCTTTATATTCCATTAGGTGGTAATCGAAGAGGCGAAGTGAGAACCTACCTGAATTTATTTATCACCATGTTGCTTGGAGGACTTTGGCATGGTGCCAGTTTGAATTTTATTTTTTGGGGAGCATTACATGGTGTAGCATTAGCTTTTCATAAGTTGTGGAAGGCAGCATATCCTTCACATTTTTCGGGGCGTTTAACACGAATTGCAGGAATCTTTATAACATTCCATTTTGTTTGTCTTTGCTGGATATTTTTTAAATGCACAACCTTTACCGACAGTTTTAACATGATCCATCAGATTGTGTTTAATTTTTATGCTGAAGGTTGGACACTATTCAGTACTAATTACAGTGAAGTATTGTTAGTAATGTTACTTGGATTTGTATTGCATTTTTTACCAATTCGATGGAATGAAATTATTATCAACTACTCTGAAAAGTGGCATTGGTTAGTCAAAGCATCAGTTGCTACAGCAGTGATAATTATCGTAATCGTTCTAAAACAGGCCGATCCTGTCATGCCGGTTTATCTGCAATTTTGATCAAAAATTCTCGATATAATTCTATATCAAGAAATATTTATTAATTTTAAATTTGGATTTTCTATGTGGAGTGAAAATGAAAAAATATCTATTTATAGCTTGTGCGCTTTTTATTATCTCATGTTCTGAGAATAGAAAACAGTCAATAAAAGACACATCTGTACTGTTAAAAGAAATTACTGATGACTACTATCAGGAGCGAATGCGCTATTTCCCTCTTGAGGCTACGGCAAATGCCTATAATAGGTATAATGATTTGCTGCCGATTGATATCAGCGATGCCTATATAGATACACTTCGTCAATTCTATCACAGTTATTCCGAAAAACTACTTACCATTAACAAGCCTGAATTGACGGGTCAGGACTTAATAAGTTATGAAGTGTTACAGTATATTTTAAGTACTGAGGTAGAAGGCCTAAAGTTTCCTTCAAACCTGATGCCGGTAAATCAATTTTGGGGTATGCATCTGACATTTTCTCAATTAGGTTCCGGCACCAGCTCTCAGCCATTTAAAACTGTAAAGGACTACGATAATTTTCTGAAACGTATTACAGCCTTTGTAGCTTATCAGGATACTTCCATAGGTAATATGAAAAGAGGAATGTTGCAAGGCATAGTCCCGGCACGTATCCTCATAGAAAGAACAATCCCTCAGTATAAATCACTCATTGCAAGTAAAGTTGAAGAAAGTGTTTTTTACGGACCAATTAAAAATATGCCTGATAGTTTTTCTGATACGGATAAAGAACGATTAACAATTGCTTATTCCAAAGCTATATTGCAGGAGTTAAATCCAAGTTTTAAAAAGATGTCAGTTTTTTTAGAAAAAGAATATTTGCCGGCTTGTCTTCCTATTGCAGGTATTTCTAATATTCCGAGAGGAAAAGAATATTATAACTGGCTTGCAAATAAATGGACAACAACAACAATGACTCCCGATGAAATTTATAATGTAGGTCTTAAAGAAGTCGAGCGTTTACATACGGAGATGGATAAAGTAAAAGCAGAGACAGGATTTAAAGGAACACTTAAAGAATTTTTTCATTTCATTCATACAGATCCACAATTTTTTCCATTTAAAAATGATTCTGATGTAATTGCAGCCTATCTTGCTATTGAGGACAGAATGAAACCACAGCTGAAAAAACTGTTTAATCATGTACCGAAAGCAGCTTTTGAAGTTAGGCAAACTGAGGCCTATCGTGCAGCATCTGCAAGTGCTGAGTATAATACAGCTGCACCCGATGGTTCAAGACCTGGAGTTTTTTATGTACCTATTTTGGATGCGTCAAAATATAATGTAGTAGGTATGGAAGATTTGTTTTTGCACGAAGCTATTCCCGGTCATCATTATCAGATTTCATTACAACAGGAAAACACATCACTACCTGAGTTCAGACGCTTTGGATGGTTTGGAGCCTATGGTGAGGGATGGGCATTATATACAGAGTCACTTGGAAAAGAGTTGGGGTTATATACAGATCCCTATCAGTATTTTGGTTGCCTGAGTGAAGAAATGCACAGAGCCATTCGTTTGGTTGTAGATGTAGGCATTCATCTTAAAGGATGGACCCGTGAAAAAGCAATTCAATATTCATTAGATAATGAAATGGAAAGTGAGGCAGATATTACTGCAGAAATTGAACGCTATATGGCCATTCCGGGTCAGGCATTGTCGTATAAAATAGGTCAGTTAAAAATTATTGAATTACGTCAAAAAGCTGAAGAGCAATTAAAAGACAAATTCAGTTTACAGCAATTTCATGATCAGCTGCTTTCCTATGGTTGTCTTCCGCTAAGTGTACTCGAAAAATCCATTAACCAATGGATTAAAGAGAAGAAAAGGCAAGGCTGAAATTACTTTAATAAGTATAAATTTTCGTGCAAATAGCTTATGTTTGCAGCATAACATTTTAAGTTTTTCTGCTGTATGGATATGAAGCAACTAATCGAAAAATTTCCGGCTCAAATGCGTGAGGCCATGACTATTGGCGAAACTTTTAAAGCTACAAGCTGGCCACATGAAATAAAAAATGTATTGGTAACCGGACTTGGTGGATCCGGAATTGGTGGAACCATCGTATCGCAGTTGTGTGAAAAAGAGATGCCCATTCCCTTTTTAGTAAACAAAGATTATTTTATGCCTTCGTTTGTAAATAAACATTCGCTGGTAGTAGTAAGTTCTTACTCAGGAAATACAGAAGAGACACTTCAGGCCATGGATAATGCAATAAAACAAGGTGCAAAAGTGGTTTGTGTCAGCTCAGGAGGTAAAACAGTTGAATTAGCTAAACAACATGGGTTAGATTATATATTAATTCCGGGTGGTATGCCGCCACGTTCCTGCTATGGTTATTCATCAACACAACTTTTTTATATACTTCATGCTTTTAAGCTCATTGGTGATACTTTTAAATCATCCTTAAAAAAGGCAATAGAGCTTATAGAATCTGAATCGCAGCATATTAAAACTGCCTCGCACAAACTTGCATCAGATTTGATTGGAAAAATTCCTGTAATTTATTCTGCATCTAACAATGAAGGCGTTGTTATTCGTTTCAGGCAACAAGTGCAGGAGAATGGAAAAATGTTATGTTGGCATCATGTGTTTCCCGAATTAACACATAATGAATTAGTAGGGTGGACACAGCCACACAATGATATTGCAGTAGTGTTGTTCAGAGATAAAGATGATTTTTTCAGAACGTCAAAGCGAATGGATATTTGTAAAGAAATATTTGGTCGCTACACACCGCACATTTACGAAGTATGGAGTAAAGGTGGTTCACCAATAGAAAAAGCAATTTATTTGATTCACTTCGGTGACTGGACAAGCTGGTATCTTAGTGAAATCAGAAATATTGATTGTACAGAAGTGAAAGTTATTGACTACCTCAAAAGTGAAATGGCCAAACTGAATTAATTATTCTGTTTGAATCTGTCATTCATGAAAAAAGAAAATTTGTTTATAGCGATAGAGGGAATTGACGGTAGTGGTAAGAGTACACAGGTGCAATTACTAAAAACCAACCTTGAACAAGTGGGTCATAAAGTATATACAACGCATGAACCAACAAGTTTCGAAGCCGGTAAACTCATCCGTTCAATTTTTAATCATAAAGTAAATGCAGATCAGCATACCATTGCAGCATTGTTTGTTGCAGACAGATTGCAACATTTGCTTGATAAAGAGCATGGAATTCTGGCAATGCTTGAAAAAGGCTATACGGTTATCACAGATCGCTATTATTTTTCGTCCTATGCCTATCATAGTGCCTATGTAGAAATGGATTGGGTAATGTCTATCAATGCTAAATGTGCAGCGTTGCTTAGGCCTGACCGGAATATTTTTGTAGATGTAGATCCTGAAACTGCATTTAGGCGAATTGTTTCTACACGCACCTCAACAGAATTGTACGAAACCAATGAAAACCTTCGTAAGGTTTATAGCAATTATCTTAAAGCATTCGAATTACTAAAAGAATCAGAAAACATTGTTTTTGTTAATGGTAAAAATGAGGTTCAGCAAGTTGCATCTGATATTTTTAAAAGCGTAAAAAATTTATTGCACACCTAAAAAAAATATTGTTTTTTTAGTTTAGTTTTTTATCATTGCTGAAATTTTAAATCGTTTCAAAATGAATAAGAAGCATCCAAAGGCATTGCCCTACCTGTTCCTGTCCGAAATGTGGGAACGATTCGGTTTCTATCTCATGCTTGGTATTTTTTTCCTTTACATGACAGACACACAACGTGGTGGTATGGCAATGGACAGAAAAGAAGCTTCAGATATTTTCGGAACATTCATTGCATTAGTTTACCTTACTCCGTTTGTTGGTGGATTAATTGCTGATAGAGTTTTAGGATATCGAGTTTCCATTACACTTGGCGGTATTCTTATGGGCATAGGATATTGTGGTTTGGCTATACCGGGTATGACAGCATTTTATGTTTCATTATTGCTAATTATTATTGGCAATGGATTTTTTAAACCAAATATTTCAACCATTCTTGGTAATGTATATAACGATCCGGAATATAAGCCACTTAAAGATTCAGGCTACAATATTTTTTACATGGGGATAAACATCGGAGCATTTATCTGTAATTTTTTCGGCTCCTATTTGCGAAACAACTTCAGTTGGGGTGCTGCCTTTGCTGCTGCAGGCATTGGAATGTTTGTAGGGGTTATTATTTTTTGGATTGGCAATAAGCACTATGCACATGCCGATGTTCGCAAGCCTGTAAAACCAGAAGATATGCCTGTTTCAAAAATATTGGGCATAACATTATTACCGGCATTAATTGCAGGTTATATTGGCTGGATAATTCCCGATAATATTTTCGGTAGCGATTCAACCGATGCATTTATTTTAGGTGCACTACCTGTTGCCGGATATTATGTAAATATTCTTTTGCGTTCCGACAAAGAAGACAGACGTCCGTTAGCGGCATTACTGGCAGTGTTTACTGTTGCAATTGTTTTTTGGGCTATATTTAAACAAAACGGAACAGCACTCACTACATGGGCCGAAAGCTATACTAATCGCGAAGTGCCACAGCGAGTAGAGCCTGTTGCAAAAATGCTTGGAGTAACACAAACAGTAACCTATGCAAAAGATTCTGTGCCATTAACAGACAACCAGTTTCGTGTGGCACGTGACGAGAATAAAAAACCAATTAAAACATGGGATTACCCACTTTATTACAAGAATATTCCTGTAGATAAATTACCTAAAGAAGGGGAGTCGCTAACACTTATCTCAACGGAATTAGGTCAGTCAATTAATCCATTTTGGGTTGTAGTATTAACACCTCTGATAGTTGCATTCTGGGCATTTCTCAAAAGAAAAAACAGCGAACCTTCAACTACCTGGAAAATATTTTATGGTTTTCTCATTACATCATTGTCAACATTGGTAATGGTTGCAGCCACTTATGCATGTCATAATGGTTTAGAAAAAAGTTCAATGTGGTGGCTTATTGCAAGCTATGGGGTAATTACTGTTGGAGAACTTTGTTTAAGCCCAATGGCATTGTCATTGGTTTCAAAGCTAAGTCCACCACGTCTTACAGCACTGATGATGGGCGGATGGTTTTTATCTACATCAATAGGAAATAAGTTGAGTGGTGTGTTGGCAAGCATGTGGGATGAATACGAACATAAAGCAAACTTTTTCTTAATTAATTTTGTGTTAGTGATGATAACTACAGTAATTATTTTACTGATGTTAAAATGGCTTAATAAGATTGTGAAAGAACACGGGGCATAGTAATATATTATTGTTTTTATTCTCAACCTTTGTATGCATTCTGTCCCTGAATAAGCTCTAAATAAGAGGTACTTCTTTATGGATGCCCTAAATTGTCTTTATGTATTCTTATTTCAATAGCTGATAATATTTTGGCTTAACGGCTAATATTCCTGGTTAGTAAAGCAGATAAAAATGTTTATGCTCTTTTTATAAGAGAGTTTTTTTTAGTTTGAAAATTTCAGCCGCTCACAAGGTTATATCACACCTTTACCCAAAACATGCATTACTTGCATGGATATTGAGATATTATGGGTATAATTCAAAATCCGAGTATTATGAGATTACTATCTACTGCTGTTATTTTATTAGGAAGCCTATGTTCACAGGCTCAAATTAGTATTACAAACAATGAAATGCCTTCGGCTGGCGATACTGCACGATTTACAAAAGCTGTAGTAAATCCATTGATAAACTTTAGTGCAACAGGCGCCAATCACACCTGGAGTTTTGGTAACCTCCGTAATAATGGGCAAGATTTAAAATCTTATCAGAGTGTTTCCTCTACAGGATTTATTTATTCTTTGTTTTTTTCTAATCTGCCATTTAATCCTAACAGAGCTAATGTAACAGAGCCCGGACAAGCTTTACCTTCAAACCCTTTGTTGACCATTACTGATCCATTTAATTTTTATTATCGCTCAAGTAATGTATATAAACAGGTGGGCTTTGGTGCAGAGATTGCAAATATTCCTATGCCGGTTGCCTTCAGTCAGCATGATATTATTTACAACCTTCCATTAAACTTTAACGATGCAGACACTTCTCAGTCAGCATGGAATATTGGACTTCCGGGTTTAGGTTATTATGGACTTTCGCAGACAAGAATTAATCATGTTGATGGTTGGGGAATGCTTACAACACCACATGGAACTTTCAATACATTACGAGTTAAGACACAATTGTATATTAAAGACACTATAAGCGTTGACACATTAAACCTGCATTTTGCTTTAGACAGACCTAAGACTACACAATACAAGTGGTTGGCAAATAATGAAATTATTCCTGTACTACAGATTACAACAACAGAAATTTTAGGGTTAGAAGTAGTGACGGAAATTTTATATCGTGATGATTATAATACGGTATCACCCGGAAGTTTAAATGCAGCATACTGTGCGGGTAGTAGCATATCAATTCCATACACAGCTACAGGTAGTTTCAACGGTTCCGGATTTTTACAGTCTGCTAATTCTTTTACTGCACAATTAAGCGATGCCACAGGCAGCTTTGCAAATGCTGTAAATATTGGAAATGTTACTTCAAGAGTTTCTGGAAATATTAGTGCAGTAATTCCTGCCAATACACCTGCAGGGAATGGTTACAGAATCAGAATTGTATCTTCAAGTCCTGCTTTGACAGGAGGTGATAATGGATTTGGTTTAAGAATAGAGAACAGTGCAGTTGCTTCTATTGTTAATCAGGGTTTATCGGCTTTCTGCAGTGGCAACTCTGCATTACTACAGTCAGTAAACAGTGATTCAGGTTACACTTATCAATGGCAACTAAATGGCACAGACATTTCCGGTGCTACTACAGATAGCTACCCAGCATCAGCAACAGGTAACTATGTATTAAACATTTCTAACTCATGTGGTACTGTTGCATCAAATGCTGTTTCGATTAATGTTATGCCATTACCCACAGTTCTGGTGACTGCTTCAGGAGCGTTATCTGTCTGTCAAGGTAATGCAGTTACACTTTCTACTTTATTTGATTCAACATATTCCTATCAATGGCAATTGAATGGTGTTGATATTTCCGGTGCTACAACAGAAAACTACACTGCTGCTAATGGAGGTGATTACACTGTTGTTGTGAGCAACAGTTGTGGTAATGTAACATCATCTGTTCAAACAGTTTCCGTTCAATCAGCACCGATTGCAGGAAGTCTCACAGCAGCTTCTTCAACTTTATGTCATGGTGATTCTGTACTTATTAGCTATTCTTTGCAGTCTGCAGGTATTACATGGTTGTATAATGGAAATATGCTTCCCGGTATTTCCGGCAATAATCATTTTGCAAATACTGCCGGTGTTTACAATATTGTTGAAAGTAACCTATGCGGAAGCGATACTTCTGCTGCTGTAATACTGACAGCAGACAGTTTACCAATTGCAGTAATAACCGCTTCAGGGGCTTTGTCATTCTGTGCAGGAGGAGATGTTGTGCTTACAGCACCATCAGGTAATAATTACACCTGGCAATGGAATCTAAATGGAACACCTTTGGCAACTTCACAATTAATAACAGCAACACAGAGCGGCAATTATGAGGTTGAAGTAACTAATGTTTGCGGTTCTGCCACGTCAACTCNNGCAACAACAAGTGCAGGTACTTATCAGTGGTTTTACAACGGCAATGCCATTACCGGTGCTACAAATGACTTTTTTGTTCCATCACAAAACGGAGACTATACTTTATTGATTACAGATGCTAACGGTTGTTCAGCTATGTCAGCAGTGTTTGGTATGACAACAGTTGGATTACAAACTATGTTTAAACAAGCACATAATGTGTTTCCAAATCCGTTTAACGACTATCTTACAATTGAATTACCAAAGACAGAGAATGCAGTGATTATGACTATTGAAGGAAAGCAATTGTGGAGTGGTATATTACATCAGGGTAGGAATGTGATGAATATGCAACAATTTGTTAGTGGCATATATATTCTGAAACTAAACAATGAAAATGGAAATACAAACTACAAATTAGTTAAGCGATAAATATAATGTTAGCTGAACAAAAGGTATGCCTTTTGTTCAGCTAAATTTTCTCTTAAAATCAACTGTTATGGCTTTCTGAGGCATTTAACTCCTCTGAAGGTATTGCAGCAGTAGTCTGTTCTGTTTCAGGAGTTGTTTCAATGTGCTTAAAAATAGTACGGTTAAAAAGAATAATCAATAAAACACCTGCAGTGATTGCCGAATCGGCAATATTAAAAACAGGTCTGAAAAAAATAAATTCTTCTCCACCCCAGAATGGAAACCATTGCGGATAGTGGGTTTGAATAATCGGGAAATAAAACATATCTACAACTTTGCCATGTAGCCAACCGGCATAACCACCGGCATCAGGCATAAAGGTAGCTACACCAAATTCGCTGGAGGAAAAAAGGCGGCCATAAAAAATACTGTCAATAATATTGCCTACTGCACCAGCAAAAATTAATGCCATGGCTGTGGTGTAAATGTGATGCGCTTTTGTTTTATGCAGATGCCATACATACCAGGCCAATGCAAACATTACACCGATACGGAAAAGTGAGAGAAATTTTTTCCCGAACAACTCCATGCCAAAGGCCATTCCATTATTTTCAGTAAAATGAATGATAAACCAGTTGCCTGCAATATGGTATTCCTGTCCGAGATACATATTGGTTTTAATCCAAAACTTCAAACACTGATCTATAATCAGAATGACGGCAACAAGGGTAATATATTTTTTCAATTGAATAGATTGATATAAAATGAGGATTGCCAAAAAATCTGACAATCCTCATATTCGTTCATAAATAAAAATTAATCGCGATACTGTTGTACTTTGGCTTCAATACTTTGTGTAGTGTGTGGTACAGCACGTAGTCTTTCTTTAGGTATCAACTTACCTGTTACACGACAAAGTCCGTACGTTTTGTTTTCTATACGTACCAATGCATTTTCAAGTTGTTCAATAAACTTGCGTTGACGTGCAGCAAGCTGTCCGGCTTCTTCTTTGGCTAAAGTGTCGCTGCCATCTTCAAGCATCTTAAATGATGATGCAGTGTCGTCAGTGCCATGTTCATTGCTGTTGTTAAGAAATGCCTGCAGGTTGTTCAACTCAACTTTTGCATCAGTCAATTTTTGAATAATTAACTCGCGAAACTCATTTAATTCTGCATCACTGTAGCGTGTTTTATCGGGGCTGTTTTCCAATTTTGTTGGTCTGTTGTCGAGCATTGCAACCGGCTTTTTTAGAATAGAAGCAACTGGAGCATCAGGAAGAACAGGGTCTTCACGCAACGGTGTAGTGCGTGGAGGTGCAGCAGGTTTTACAATTGGAGGGTTGCTGCGTCTGCGTGAACTTTCTCTTGGCTTTTCTACGTGTTTAATCATAGATGTTGCCGATTTGTTTTTATCTTCTTTTTGTGGCTTAGAAGCAACTACAGGTTTAACAACTTTTGCTGTTTTTACCTTAGCAACTTTTGCAGGCTTTACTGCCTTTACTTTAGCTTTTGCAACAGGTTTTGCCTTTACTACTTTTTTAGCAACGACTTTACTCTTAGTTGCTTTGCTTTTTGCAGCAGCCTTTTTAGGAGCAGGCTTTGCCTTGACAGGTTTGCCTTTTACTACAACTTTTTTAGCTACTGCCTTTTTTGTTGAAGGCTTACTTTTAGCCGCAGCCTTTTTTACCACTTTAACAACTTTTTTAACCGCTGCTTTTTTATTTTTTGGTGTAGCCTTCTTCGCTGTAGCCTTTTTCGCTGTAGCTTTCTTAGCCACAGGCTTCTTCTTCGCTTTACTTGCCATTTTTAAATCCTTTCTATTTCAATTAATGTTTTAACTCCTTCTTCAACCTCTATTTCATCGGCTACAGGTGTAGCTAATGTTTCTACCCATGTAAATGAAGAGGCTAAAATTTCCGCGCAAATATAGTCTAAATTACTTTCGATGGCAGTGGTTATGGATGACTGATTTTTAAGTTTAACCATTATTTTATCCGTTACCTCAAATCCCTTGTCTTTACGCAGGTTTTGTACTCTGTTAATCAGTTCACGGGCAATACCTTCGTCACGCAGTTGGGGCGATATGCTGATGTCTAAGGCCACTGTTAAACCCCCATTGCTGTTGACCTGCCAGCCTGGAATGTCTTCTGAGCTGATTTCTACATCTTCCACAGATATAACCACTATATTTTCGTTTATTCTGAGGTCAAAAGCACCTTTGTTTTCTAAGATACGTATATCATCCTGAGTCATTTGTGCAATAGCAGCAGCGGCATCTTTCATTAATGCACCGAGTTTTTTACCCAATACTTTAAAATTGGCCTTTATTTTCTTTACCAATAGCCCTGAGGTATCGGTGATAAACTCCATTTCTTTCACATTTACCTCTGTGAGAATGAGTTTTTCCACCTGTTCAATAGCCTTTTGCTGCTGTGTGCTGTCCACAGGAATGAGTATTTTTTGTAATGGCTGCCGCACTCTGATGTTTACTTTCTTGCGTAATGCCAGCACCATGCTCGAAATACGCTGTGCAAAATCCATTCTTTCCTCCAATGCAGCATCAATCATATTAGTTTCTGCTTTGGTCAGATAAGTAAGGTGTACAGAGGAATATTGCAAAGGAGTTTTTGCTGCAATGGCATTGCTGCGCAGGCTATCGGTAAGGTTTCTGTACAGCCAGTCAGAAAAGAATGGTGCCACAGGGCTCATCAGTTGTGCCGTAACCTTTAGACATTCAAACAACGTTTCATAAGCCGATTGTTTATCAGTATTCATTTCGCTGCGCCAAAAACGTCTGCGTGAAAGACGTACGTACCAATTGCTGAGATGCTCATCCACAAATTCTTCTATCAGACGGGCTGCAAAGGTAGGCTCATAATCGTCCAGACTTTCTGTGACACGCTGCACTAAATTGTTAAGTTTTGATAGTATCCAGCGATCCAATTCAGGCCGGTCATGCAAGGGGATTTTATTTTTTTCATCAGGAACAAAACCATCAATATTGGCATACAATGCAAAAAACGAATAAGTATTGTAAAGGGTTCCGAAAAATTTTCGTTGTACTTCGGTAATGCCATCTACGTTAAATTTGAGATTGTCCCAGGGTTGTGCATTGCTTATCATATACCATCGAGTGGCATCCGGGCCATACTTACCAATTGTTTCAAACGGATCAACAGCATTGCCTAAGCGTTTGCTCATTTTATTTCCGTTTTTATCGAGTACCAATCCGTTTGACACAACATTTTTAAAAGCTACTGAATCAAACAGCATCACTGCAATAGCATGTAAGGTAAAAAACCAACCGCGTGTCTGGTCAACACCTTCGGCAATAAAATCGGCAGGATAGCCGGTGTTAAAACCTTCATTGAACGGCATAGGTAAGCCTTTACTTAATTTATCCTGATCTAATTGCCATTGTGCATAGGGCATGGCGCCACTGTCAAACCAAACATCTATCAAGTCGGTTTCACGAAACATTTTTTGGCCTGTATCTGATATCAGAACAATATTGTCCACATAAGGGCGGTGAAGGTCAAAGTCAGATTTTGAAGCATCAACATGTTCTAAATGTTTGGCATCCATCACCCCAGCGGCAATTGCTTTTTCAATTTCTTTTCGAAGTTCACCAATAGAGCCAATGCATTTTTCTTCTTTCTCATCCTCACTTCGCCATATCGGAAGGGGTATGCCCCAGTAGCGCGAACGCGACAGATTCCAGTCAACCAGATTTTCGAGCCAGTTACCAAACCTTCCTGTTCCTGTTGACTCAGGTTTCCAGTTGATAGTCTTATTAAGTGCTATCATTTGCTCTCTGCATGCAGTAGTGCGTATAAACCAACTGTCGAGCGGATAGTAAAGTACAGGCTTGTCTGTTCGCCAGCAGTGTGGGTAGTTGTGTTCGTACTTCTCAACTTTAAAAGCTTTGTTTTCCTGTTTTAGTTTGATGGCTATACGCTCATCTACCGACAAGTATTTATCTCTGTTTTGTTTTTGCCGTTCTTGTTCTTTCTCCTCTTCCGAAAGGTATTCTTCTTTCACAAATTCACCGGAAAAATCAGTTACCTCACTAACAAATCGCCCACGTTTATCCACCAGAGGCATGGCATTTCCTGTTTCATCTTTCACCAAAATAGCTTCTATGCCTTGTTGTTTGGCGGTACGAAAATCGTCTGCACCAAAGGTGGGAGCAAGGTGAACAATACCTGTTCCATCTTCTGTACTGACAAAATCTCCTGCAACGGCAACAAAAGCCTTTCCATCAGGTTCTACATAGGGCAAAAGTTGTTCATAGACAATTCCTGTCAGCGCAGAACCTTTACATTCTGCAACTACTTTAAAAGGAATTTGTTTGTCACCGGGTTTAAAATCATCAAGACTAAGTGCTGTATTTTTCTCACTAAAATATTTTGCAAACAAATCTTTGGCAAGCACTACTACAATAGGTTTGTTGGTGTATTGATTAAACGTTTGCACCCACACATAATTTATTTTTTCGCCAACTGCTAAAGCACTGTTGGAGGGTAATGTCCAGGGTGTGGTGGTCCATGCAAGAAAGTAAAAATCACTTTTAATATCACTAAGCTGTGATGCTAAGTTTTCTGGCAATGATTCTTTTTTAATTTTAAACTGCGCAACTATAGTAGTGTCTTTTACCATTTTATAGGTTCCGGGCTGGTTCAACTCATGCGAGCTGAGTCCTGTTCCGGCAGCCGGTGAGTAAGGCTGTATGGTGTAGCCTTTGTACAAAAGATTTTTTTTATACAGCTCTTTTAACAAATACCAGCAAGTTTCAATATATCCATTTTCAAAAGTGATATAGGGCTTATCAAGGTCAACCCAATAACCCATTTTACGGGTGAGGTCATCCCACACTTCTTTATACTTCATCACCTCTTTGCGGCAGGCTTTATTATATTCTTCTACAGAAATTTTTTTGCCAATGTCTTCTTTGGTGATGCCTAAGGTTTTTTCCACACTTAATTCAATAGGTAAGCCATGGGTATCCCATCCGCCTTTGCGTTTAACCTGATAGCCTTGCAGTGTTTTAAAGCGGCAGAAAATATCTTTAATGGCACGTCCCATCACATGGTGAATGCCTGGCAGACCATTGGCGCTGGGTGGACCTTCGTAAAAGGTAAAAGCCCCGGAGCCCTCACGCAAAGTGATGCTCTGCTCAAATGTTTTTTCGGCATCCCATTTTGTGAGAATTTCTTTTGCAATGCCGGCAAGGTCTAACTGCTTGAATTCAGGATATGGTTTATGATTCATTATCACTGTTTTTACAAAGATTGCAAAGGTAAAAAGTAAATCCATTGGTCACTCTGTAGAAAAGGTTATATGCTGCCTTTGCTGCTATTCCCACCCGCCCTCGTGTGGAATTCCAAGAAAAAAGTGGACAAATTATTAGCAGCCTTGCTGCAACTTTCATAGGTTGTACAAGCCTGAAATGTGCTAATTGTGGGCCATCAAAGGGACTAATCTAACCGATTTCTTTCCTGCTGACAGGGGGCACTCCTGATATAGAAAAGTAAATTCCCACCATATAATTGGTTATATTTGTAGTGTTTCATTTTAAACAATAGGATATCATGAAGTACTTATTTCTTTCATTCTTGTTGGGTATGTTTTCTCTCAGTGTTCAGGCACAGGTGGCCTCTAAATTGGCTTCAAAACCCGATTCATCAAAAGCGTTGATGAGCGTTGAAGCCACTTGTGGTGAGTGTAAGTTTGATTTACCCGGTAATGACTGCGATTTGGCTGTACGCATTAATGGTAAAGCGATGTATGTTGATGGTGTTTCGATTTTTGAATTCGGACATCCGCACGATGACAATGGTTTTTGTGTAGCTGTTCGCAAAGCCGAAGTTCAGGGTGAAGTGGTAAACAACCGTTTTAAAGCAACTTATTTTAAACTGTTGCCTGTTGCTAATGCAACTGAAAATACCAATAGGCAAGATGCAGTAAAGTAGCTTTTCCGTTCTTATTGTGTGCCATTCAGTTTAAAGGACTGATTAATACTATAAACCATTATCAAATTAAACAAATTGAAAATGACTTGAACAACAGACCACGTAAAAAATTAAACTTCAAACCTCCTAAAGAAGTATTTTTGTGTGAAACTTGATGTTAGAACTTAGTTTATTATATATTTTTTCATTTTCAATAAAAATTAAAAGCAGTTCGCAGCTATGCGAACTGCTTGGATTGAATATTATACTAATGTTTATTCTTTTAATTAATCACAACCTCAATATTAGTAATACCACAGGTCGTTATTGTTGGCGTGCTCATAACTTCTGAATTGTTGTTTAATTTATAGCCAAAGTTCAAGATGTTTTGCGGATAACCAAAATTTAGTATCGGAAAATCTACTGATTCATATAATAAACTGCTTGTAAATGGTCCTGAAATTTTATAAGGTGTACTAAGATTGTTGAAATCTGTAAGCCGAAGAGTATCTAAATTTGTATAGCTATTATTAACAATTAAGTTAACTTTAATATTTGTGGTAGGGGATTTATATACTCTTAAATCAAATAGACTTTGATTTTGCGGAATATTTTGAAATAACTTTGTATAACCTTGCCCTGCTGGAATTCTAATGCTCTCAGTGAATCCATCCATATCTTTAAAGTCGAACTTAAAGTTCCCATTTGCATCAGTTGTAGTTTGAGCGAGAATCCCTCCATTCAAATTACCATCTAACCCTGTTGAATACTCTTGAAACAAATCAATCTTCTGATTTGCGACAGGCTGCATATTGCAATCCTCAAACAATCGTCCAGTAATTGTATAAGTTGGTCCATCACCGGGAGAATCTGTATCTTTCTTACAGGATTGAAAGATTAGAACTAAACTTGACAATGCAAGAAATTTTATATTTATTATATATTTTTTCATTTTCAATAAAAATTAAAAGCAGTTCGCATAGCTGCGAACTGCTTTGATTTAAATTATTTGTTAACTATTATTTTTTGTGAAAGAGTTTCTCCTTTGTCACTTATGAGTTGAATGTAATATAAGCCTGATGCAAAAATTCTATTGCTTAAATTTAAAACAGAAGTCGTTGGAGTGCTTGCATCTTTAGTTTTGAGTATCTCACTTCCAATTAATATACCTGTCGAATTGTATAAAGAAAAGTTTACCTGCCCATATTCTTTAAAGCGAAAATTCAAAACAACTTGTTGTCCATCATTCGGATTTGGAAAAATTTCCAAACTGCTTACAAGGTTTGGTTTCTTCTTAGTTGTGTTTGCTTTTCGTTCCATAAAGTTTTCACAGCAAACGGAAAGCGGTTGGTCTATATGATTGTAATTTCCTGTGTATGGTGGGTCGTAAACAAACCCTGTACCAGTTGGGGTATTGGCTCCATCAAAATAGAAGGTTGCGTAGCCTGAATTGTCAATTATATACGGGTCTTCTTTGGAATAAACTCCCAGAAACATATAATTTAAATTTGAATATGGCTGACTTGGATATTCATACCGCGGATTCCTAACATTAACAAACATATCATACTCAGGTTGATATTCTGTTTCCCAATGCAAGGTTACGTTTTCAAGAAATAAATTTTCATCCCCAATTTCGGAATTTAACAAGCTACGCTCAACATTTTCGTTATTACCAATACAAGAATAGTAAGTACAAAAATGAGGCCCGTTGTTAGGTTGGTCGGTGAGATTATAGACATAATTGTTTCTGAATCCAACATGGCTAAGATTGGGGTATGTGGCTGTGAAGTTATTGTATGCACCAATCATCATGTCGGTTGGAGTATTTGAAAGTTTTGTGTTAATATTTTCGGAAACAATATCAAAATTTAAAGGGATGCCTCCGAGAACTCCATAATCCAATGCTGACTGAACAGGTACAAATCCAAATTGCAAACCATCAGAGCACAGCGAATAATCAAAATTAGTTGAAAGAAAACCGTTTAGTCCTAAGTGAGAATCAAAGTCAACACAACCATTGCCGTTTACAGTATGGCTGCAATGAAAAAAGTTAAGAAGCCAATAATTGTTTGAGAGATTAAATCCACCTTGAGATGGTGTTGTACTTATAAAATCAGGGTCGCCAAAAATTCCACCAGGATTAACGCAATAAGGAAGTAAGTTTGCATATTCATTTACATAAAGTAAAGAGTTATATCCAATAGTAACTTTAATTCCAAACCATTTCAATTTAATTCTTATACCATACCAACCTGCCTGAGCAAGAAAGATATGTCCGTTGCCATTAGGATTGGTTTTGCATTCTAAGTCACCTCCGAAAATTGGTACTTTTAGCCATAAAACTCTTGCATACAAATCTGCACTAAAATCCAACAGCCTGTCACCGGGGTTGCGGTCGCTACCTGTGTAGTTGTTTCTTTGCATTTCGCCTGACATTGAGCCCTGAGACATTGCAATCACTTTAGCATACTGTGGATAATTTTCTAAAGCATTTAATTGGTCAAAGAAAAAATACTTGTCGCTTTTTGAATCATAATTATAATAGAATGGGCTTCCTGATTTTGTATCAATGTGATATATCAGCATTTGTTGTGCTGCTTGCCCGTCAAGAAAAAGATTAAAAGCGTTCGTTAAAAGTCTTAAATCAAAACTTATAAATCTGCTTAGGACATCTATTCCGGTTTTGTAAGCGTACTGCATAGACATTGGAATATTTGCTCCCTGATGAGGTGTATCAAGCGTGATGAAAAGTCTGGTGTTGTGCATCTTTTCTGTGCGACACCACTGTGAAGGCATATTATAAATATTCGGATGCAGCGCCAAATAGGGAATGTTGTTTAAATCAAATTGGTCAACAAAAAACGGAGATGTGTTTTGTTGCATATAATATTCTGATTCCATATATGTCAGAGCAAAACGCGCAACTAATCCTCCCATACTTTCACCCATTACAACAAATTGCTGCTGGTTTATATCTTGTAAAAGACATTTTAGATTTTCTAATAAATTAACAAAATAGAGTGCATTAAACCTTACATCAATCCTGCTATTTGCATAGTCAACAACTATGAAGCCATAACCTTGATTCTTGAGCTGAACAATATTGTCCTGCTTAATCATTTCGGAATAAATTGTTGCAATGGTTCTGTTTTTTGATGGGATAAAATCTAATATATCTATACCTGATAAATAGATAACAGTTTTTGCAGAGATACCTTGTGAATTGCAACCACCATAATATCCTACAATTAACCCTTCGGATTCAATATATTGGTCAGGCGGAATACTTGCTGTGCCTGAAACAATCACAATTCTGGAAAGCGAGTAAAAAAGCATGTCATTACCATGGTCGAATATTGCAGTTTGAATTAACTTTTCACCTGCTGAAGCATACTGGACATGCCAGTTGGTAATAATAGTTGGGTCAAACTGTATCCAACCATTTCCATCACCAAAATCAATTTTCAGAATACCTTCTCCATGCAGGTAAATTCCAGCATTCAGCGCATCAAACAAAATAAACTGAGGGTCAACTCTATATACCGGATTTGAAAATTGAGCACTCGCAATCATTGGGGCAGCTACAAATAAATTGCTATCAATGTAAGGAAAGCCGGGACGCGGATACTTATCTGTTAATATATCATTTACAGTATCAAAGTTAAAATAAATGTTTGTGGTCATTGCATCATCAAGAAATTTGTAGAAACCAAAATTCAAGATACCCATTGGAATTGTATCAGAATAAAAATTATTTCCTGATAAAAAGAAGTCGTCAGGAATGGGCAACCAAGATGTATCGTATGCAGTATGATACATCTCGTCATAAATACTTTGCCACATTGGAGTTTCTAAAGTGTCTTTGCAAAACGTTGTATAAAAAACACTATCAGAAACCTTAGCTGACATATCGTAAAGAAATTCTAAAGACGGATTAGGTTTGGCAAGAGGAGAAAATAAGCCTCTTAATTGAGCATTTATATCAATGATGGCATTGTTCTGTGCTTTAATATTTGTGGTTGAAATAAACAGAACGGCAATAACAATAATTATTTTGGATTGATTTTTCATTTGGATGTTGATTAAAAAGTTTGACTTAGAAGAAGAAAAAAAACTTGGATAGAATTTTACTCTATCCGCAAACCGTGCATCCACACAAAAATTTGCTAACTAAAAATAAAAAGGACAATGCGCCATTTTGCAAAATGTGCCTTTTTGTTTTATTAATTAAAAACCTTTTCATTTTTGTTTCTCTTTGCTAAAGTAGATGAAAAAGGAATATGTCGATTAAAAAGAAAAAACTTTAATTATTAATTTCTGCGCTTCAGTTTGCTGCTGTAAACTTCCTTTCGCAACATAAAATAATACAGTTGTTATAATAATCCCTAATAACCACCTGCAATTCTTTGTCTGAAGTTAAAACTTATGTAAGAGGAACGTAAAGTGTTTTTATTTCTATCATCATCACAGAAACCTATTCGTAAGCCATGGGAGATTATAGAAATAGGTATATAAATTCCCACCATATAATTGGTTATATTTGTAGTGTTTCATTTTAAACAATAGAATATCATGAAGTACTTATTTCTTTCATTCTTGTTGGGTATGTTTTCTCTCAGTGTTCAGGCACAGGTGGCCTCTAAATTGGCTTCAAAACCCGATTCATCAAAAGCGTTGATGAGCGTTGAAGCCACTTGTGGTGAGTGTAAGTTTGATTTACCCGGTAATGACTGCGATTTGGCTGTACGCATTAATGGTAAAGCGATGTATGTTGATGGTGTTTCGATTTTTGAATTCGGACATCCGCACGATGACAATGGTTTTTGTGTAGCTGTTCGCAAAGCCGAAGTTCAGGGTGAAGTGGTAAACAACCGTTTTAAAGCAACTTATTTTAAACTGTTGCCTGTTGCTAATGCAACTGAAAATACCAATAGGCAAGATGCAGGAAAGTAGCTTTTCCGTTCTTATTGTGTGCCATTCAGTTTAAAGGACTGATTAATACTATCAATATAATCCAATACCTCCTGACGGCCACTTTTTGTCTCGGCAGAAGTTACAAAATATGGTGGCAATGTTGCCCAGGTTTTATATAACTGCTCGCAAAACTGCTTTACAGAAAAATCGTTTTTAGCACGTGTTTGTTTATCTGCTTTGGTAAAAACCATGCTGAAAGGAATATTTTTTTCGCCCAGCCAGTTGATAAAATCAAGGTCTTTTTGCTGTGGCGCAATTCTGATATCTATCAACACAAAAACAGACATCAGATTTTTGCGGTAAATCATGTAATTGCGAATCATACCGTCCCATTTTTCGCGCTCGGTACGAGCAGTTTTGGCAAATCCATATCCGGGCAAGTCAACCAGATACCATTGTTTGTTGATGATAAAATGATTGATCAATTGTGTTTTTCCGGGTGTGGAGGATGTTTTGGCCAATCCTTTTTTATTGCAAAGCATGTTGATGAGTGATGATTTGCCTACGTTGCTTCGCCCGATAAATGCATATTCAGGCAAACTGTCAGCCGGGCACTTTTTTACATCTGTATTGCTTTGAACAAATTCTGCTGAACTTATTTCCATAATTTTAATCAAGGGCAAAAGTAAATTTTAATCTTCAACCGGAATCATGTAGTTTCGTATCCGTTTTTACAATGAGAAATACTTTTTATTTTTTGGTTTTCGCTCTAATCATTGTGACCTCATGTCATAACGATAAAAGTTCTGATAATCCGCCTTGTCCGGCAATGGAGATGCACATCAGTGGCGATACTACAGTTGTTGCCGGTGATAGCATTGGCTTAGTGGCAACTTTGTTTACAGGTGCTACCTACTCCTGGACAGGGCCTAATGGTTTTGTTGCCAACACCTTTAATCCTGTCATCTCCGAATCTTCATCATTAAGTGAGGGGTATTACTATGCAAGTGCAGACATCAACGGACTCTGTAAAGGTAATGTTGACTCTTTTTATGTTACTGTAATTTGCGATCGTCCGGAAGATGTTCTTGCTAATTATATTACCACCATTCAAACCAACGATACGATTCATCTGTTTGCACATTCTATTACCGATTCTGTAGAATATATCTGGACAGGTCCTGCCGGATTTACTTCAACCCAACCCAATCCAATAATCATCAATGCCATTCCCGGCAACGAAGGTGTTTATACAGTTTATGCACACAAGGATCATTGCTATAGCAAGCCTGACAGTGTGGTTGTAAGTTTTAATCAGTGCAACCCATCATCCAACACATTTGCCAACTCATTAGACAGTAATTATTTTCTGTACTCCTATGGCAGTGCTAACCTTTATCCCAACACCAGAAGTATTACAGGAACTGGGCTAAATGGAACTTCGCAATTGCGTGCTACGTTCTATGGTAACAATCCTCCGACAGGGAACTATACAATTAATCCTGCACATTGTCCTGCAAGTGGCAGTGGAGCACTTGCACCCGGTGAAGTTTGTGTGGAATTCAGCAATGCATCAGGCACCTATCAGGCAGCAAGCGGTACGGTGAAATTAAAAGCATTAAACACATTTGATTTCTGCGATGCACCATTCCGGTTGCAGTTTACAACTACTACACTTTTTAATGGCAGCGGTAAGGTGCAGTTTTAAAGTGTCGGATGATAAGTGTTTACATGTCTGGCTTTTTTACTTTCGTAAATATCATCAATAGAAATTAAAATACCGGTTTCTTCCACATCGCCAAATTCATGATTTAAGGCAGTGCCAAAAGTTTTCATTGTAGCAGAAAGATTCATGTAACTGTTAAACAGCGGAGGAATATTTTCTCCAAGCTCGCGCACTTTTTTATTCAGAATATGATGTCCTTCTTTGTAAGGAAGATTTTTTAGGCTTGCTACAAAACCACTAACATCATTTTCTGACGGCAATGGATGATGCGGATAAACCATTTTATCAGTATCAGGAAAATAATGTTGCATAAAGGCAAGAATCATATCTCTGGCAATACGGTTGAAACGAAGATACATAGTCACCTTCCCAAAAAAATATTTGATATCGGGATTATCAATGGCTATGGCACCCAGTCCGTCCCATAAATTATCGAGCGAAAAAAGACCTTTTCTGTTATCAGCCGAAGGTTGGTATTGTGGTTGCACAAACGAACGGCCTAATTCAATGGTATGCGGAAAATAATCATTGATAAATTTTTCGGTGAAATGAAATAGCTCTGTTGTGGCTAATTTAAATTGACTGTGTGGGTCAGTGGCTGCATCGGCACAGCGTATGAAACGATAGCCGCCAACAATTTCCTTGTCGGCAGGATTCCAAACTATAAGTTGTTTGTAGCAATTTTCAATCAGGTCAAACTCATCTAAATCAAATGCTTTTCCGGTGCCACCACCGGCAGCCCTGAAAGTAAGCTCGCGCACCCTGCCAATTTCTTTCAGCACGTTAGGCGAATCATGAGCTGTAACCACATACAACTTATTATTCCCATTGTTGGCATTGCGGATAAAGCGGCCATTGTTTAACTCCTGTTCCAGCAGGTGCCTTTCGACCGGTTCAATGATTTGCATACTTCACGAAAATAGAAAAAGTATTTTGATTGCAGATTTTGACAGTAAAAATTTGATTTTGGTATTGGTTTAATTACTTGTTTTACCATTGATATGCCTAATTTGATAGCTTTGCACGCTATTTGAATCTTTATCTTAAAAAAATGAAAAACGGTCTTTTAATTTACTGTGTACTGCTTACTCTGGCAGTAGCTTATTTGTTTTACAAAGTAAACAGCTGTACGAGCAATTGTGCTCCTGCAGGTGTTACCACTGCCATGAATGATGGTGATATTGTTTTTGTAAATGTAGATACCTTACTCGAGCACTACGATTATTACATTAGTCTTCGTGAATCGCTAAAAAAGAAACAAGACAGTATAGATGTAATTCTGAAAAACAAAGGCAAGGAACTGGAAGGTGAAATTGTTAATTACCAGAAACGTGGTGCCAGCATGACAGATCAGCAACGTGGAGCAGAAGAAGAAAGATTAGGGCACAAACAACAACAGTTGGTTGAATATAAAAACCATTTACTCGATCAGTTGACTGAAGAAGAAGCTGTCATGCAAGATAGTTTGCACAAACACTTAGTTGGCTATTTAAAGGACATGAATAAGCAAACTAATTTTAAGTTTGTTTTCGGCTATCAGCGTGGCAACGGAATTTTATTAGCCAACGATTCGCTTGATATTACACAAAGTGTGATTGAAGGACTGAATAAAAAGTAATCGCTTTTAAAACTTCGCACCAAAAGTCATCATAAAGCGATTGATTTTGGTAGCAACAGATGCTGATGGCGCACTGCCGTCTGCTAATGTGTAAGGCGCATAATTGCCACTTGTTTTGGTAAAAGAATAACCTAAATCAAGAAAAAAGTTTCCTCCTTTAATTCCTATGCCACCGGTGTAGCTCACTGCACTACGGTTACCTTCTTTGTAAGTTATTCCTCCTTCATAAGGACTTGACTGCATAACAGTTCCTGCTCTGAAACTAAAAACTTTATATCGGTATTCTGCACCAATCTTTAAAGTATGACCTTGCTCAAAACGATTTTTGATATCTCTGTTTTCATCAGAAAAATTATAATCATTTGAGTTGAAACGTGCCACAGAATAATCTAAAAATTCGTAGTCTGCACTAATCAGCCCCTGATCAAGAAATACCAATCCTACACTTGCAATGGTTTTAAAAGGTGTGGTAAGATTATAAGAAAATCGTCCGTCAGGTGATTTGTTTTCTAAATATCCTTCAGAAAAATTAGCATAAATTTTTGAAGAATACTGATCATTCATTTCATAATATGTTGGCGTGTGTATGGCTAATCCTAAACGTACCATGTCAGTAGGTTTGAAAATGACACCTAATTTCAGGTTCACGCCATTACCTTGTGTTGAAAGCTTTTGTGTGTATTTTGAATTTTTGAAAGTTTTACCGCTCAGGCTGTCTTTAATGGTGTTTTGAAGTGCATATTCTTCATATACTTCCGTTGATGAATATCTGAAATAAGGAATACCAACGGTTGCACCAAGATAAACTTTATTGTCGTAGTTGGCAGCAAAAGAAATATCAATTTCACCTTGTGCACCCGTGCGTGTGATGAGACCTTTTTGTTTTAAATCTCCATTATAGAGGGCACCCTGATATTGATCAATGAGGCTACTATCGGCAACCGGATTTGTAAGATAGCTGTTGTATGCAAGTCCGGCATCAAATTGATACATTTCATCACCGGAGAGATTAGCTTTGCTTATTCCATTGCTGATTTCTGCAAAAAAATCGTTGATAGAATTATTTTTATTGATTCCTTCAAAAGCAAACCTGTCGCTGAATGAGTTGATACGGTTGTAACCAAATCCTAATGATGTTCCCATCCATCCCGAAGTTTTTTTCTCGCGCGGAAATGCAAGTACAAAACCAAGGTTACCAATACCAAGATTGGCTCTGTTGTCGGTGGTTAATGTGCCTGAATAAGAAGCATCATTATTTCTGAATTGTAAGACAGGACTGAATGTAAATTCGCTTCTCCGATAAACGGCAATGCCAGCCGGATTTATTGAAAGGCTTGAAAAATCGGCACCTAAAGCTCCAAAGGCTCCACCCATACTAAGTGAGCGGGCAGTAGTGCCGAAGTTTTGTTGCATGCTGTAGCGCAGCGCATCATTTTCGTTCTGTGCAAATGCTGTTGCGGTTAAAAAAAAGCATGCCGCAAGCATGCTTTTAAATCTATAATCCATAATGTCGTTAATTGTTGTTTACTGATAATTATCTTCCGTTGCGTGAATTGTTTCTGGAAGGAGTTGACTCTTGTCGTGGACGTGATTCCTGACGTGGTTGTGATGGCGCAGAGAAGTTACGTTCCTGACGTGGAGCAGGTGTTACTCTTTCCTGACGTGGCGCTTGTTCCTGACGAGGAGCTGTTTCGCTGTTTCTGTTATGGCGTGGATTGCTCTCTATATTTCTTCTTGGAGATTCTGCCGGAGTATTGTTGTTGTAGCGTGGATTACTTTCGTAATTACGTGGAGGAACAGTTTCTGTATTGCGTGGACTGTTGTACTCCGGATTAACTTCATTTTTACTGTTGTTGCGCACTGGAGAAGCAGCAGGAGTATTTGAGTTGTCTTTTACATCACCATTATTTCGTGGTGTAGAGAACTGATCGGCTCTGCTGTTTTTAACAGGTGCTGTTTCAACATTGCGTGAATCTTTCACCGGACTATTAGTGTTCGCATTATTTCGTGGGTGAATTACTTCAGTCTCAT
>DKKR01000047.1 GCA_002455375.1 Bacteroidetes bacterium UBA6661 | reverse complement strand
TGACTTTTTTCACAGCCTGACGGTCTGCGGCTTTGCGTTCGGGCGGGATTTTAGCACTAACCTTGATACGAAGCCGAAAGTTCAAATTTAGCACAAATGTTCATACGAGTACGTCCGCCCGCCTGACGCAAAACCGCTGTTAGCACCAGTACTTCTTTCCATCGTCTATTTATTTACAATCTTTCCTGTCTTAAAGAATTGTATCCATTTATCTTTTATGTCAGTTGGAATAGTCGCTTGTTTTACTGCACGAAAATTTGTGTAGAGAGCTTGTTTTCCTTGAACAATATACCAAAGCTGTGATTCAGGTCTTTTGTCATTTTTAAAGTTTGGTGATTCAATCGTGAAAATTATCCAAGGATATTCAACCGATTCGTCTTTTTCAATAAATGTCAATTTAGCTTTGGGTGAATTTTGTTTAGCTTGTTCAAACATCATATTCATTGCTTTGTCCATAGGAATATTCTTCGCTCCTTTAATTGACATCATACTTCCAAATTCCGTCCAGTTTTCAAGCGTTTCGTTTGAGTGAATTAATTCAAGCATCGCCATTTGTTCATTTTCTTGATTACTTCCGATTTTCCAATTTTCACTTTCAGGCCAGTCGAGCATCAATGACTCTCCGACTTGTTGTTCGTTGCCACAAAATTGATTTATGTACTTGTCTGCTTGCTTGTCTCCAATTTCTTTTGCTTTGTTGAAGTCTTCGCAAGCACCTTTTTTATTGCCAGTTTGTGCTCGGATTTGTCCACGAAGTGTCAATACATTTGGTGTTGTTGGGTCTAATTCAATTGTCTTGTCAAGGTCTGGTAATGCTTCAACGTATTTTTCTTGACTTACAAAAACTGTCGCTCTACTGTAATATGCTTTTACAAATTTTGGGTCAAGTTCTATGGTCTTGCTAAAATCAGTCATTGCTGATTTGAAGTCTTTAAGTGCAAGTTCACAAGTCCCACGATTATAATAAGCGTCCTTATTATTTTTGTCAGCTTTTATTGCTTTGTCGTAGTCCTTTATTGCTCCTTTAAAGTCCTGTTGTTTGTGTTTTGAAATGCCATTTTGTAAATGTTCTTCAGTTGTTTGTCCGAAAACCGTCAGTGAGCAAAGGATTGCAAATGTTGTCAGTGTCTTTTTCATTGTTTCTGTTTTTTTAGTATTGGTGCTAACTCACAAATATACGAATCTTTTCTAAGTTTCCTCAAGAAGGTAAGTTTATCAATATAAAAATTAAACATGTTGATATACAGCTTTTTAATTAAAGAACATTCTATTCGCTTTTTGTATTGCATATTCCAGAAACTATTTCGTATATTTCAGTCATAAATACAAAATACGAATTAAAGATGGATGCTTATAAGCCCTTTGAACCGCAATGCTACAATTTTGAAATTGGCACACACCAAAATAAAAAGGTGATATGGATTGCTTTTCCATACAACACCAAACTGATCCAGCATCTTAAACAACACACGTCAGCGCAGTGGAGCAGAAGCAATAAAAAATGGTATGTTTTGGACAAAACAAGTTATCGAAAATTATTTGGCATAGAAGCAATGGTTATGAGCAGTCATGTTTTAGCTGATGTGAATGCTGTTAATCATTCTGCTTTTAACCGTTTTGTAGAACAACTTCAGCTTAAAGGCTACAGCCCAAATACTATGCGTACCTATTCTACTGAGTTTGTACAACTGCTTAAAGTAATAAAAACAACAAAGGCTGAAAGTTTAAGTTCCGAAAAACTACGTTCATACTTCTTGTATTGTATTAAAACATTAAAGCTGTCAGAAAACACCATACACAGCCGAATGAATGCTATTAAGTTTTACTATGAGCAAGTACTTAAGCGAAAGAAAGTATTTATAGAAGTTCCAAGACCAAAGAAACCGAGCACCCTCCCTAAAACACTGTCAGCCGGAGATATCAGGAAGATGTTTTCAGCAGTTGAAAACAAAAAGCATCTGCTAATTCTTAAATTGTGTTATGGAATGGGTTTGCGTGTGAGCGAAATTGTTAATCTGAAAATTGCAGATATTGACAGCAAGCGAATGCAGGTGTTGATAAGCCGCGGGAAGGGCAAGAAGGATCGCTATGCAATACTCCCCAATTCGGTGTTGGAACTATTACGAGCCTATTATAAAGAATATAAGCCAACAAAATATTTGTTTGAAGGGCAGGATGGCGGGCAATATAATATCAGAAGTGTACAACTTATGTTTAAGAACACTATGAGAAAAGCAAAGATTTACAAAAAAATAGGTGTACATGGTTTGCGTCACAGTTTTGCTACGCATCTTATAGAGCAGGGTACTGACATACGTTTTGTACAAGATCTATTAGGACATAATAATATCAAAACAACAATGATTTATACAAGCCTTACCGATCAAACCAGACGAAAAATCAAAAGTCCGTTGGATAATTTATGACAAACCTTAAATTCCAAATTAGTAACAATAGTAAGACCTACTAAACAAAAAACAGCAACCCGCTTTTGCCGGCTGCTGTTTTTTGCTTATGAAACTGTTATTCTTTAATCAAAGTGCTTTGCTTTATTAGTGTAAAAGCACTTTCAGTGGCTGCTAATTCTTTACAAACTTTAAGTTAGTAATTACTCCTTCATTTTCTACCTGAATGTGATAAACTCCTGCATTCAATGATGCAATGTCGAAACTGTTTTCACCATTATTCAGCATGTAAGTATTAACAACACGAGCTGTAATATCAAGAAGTGTAGCTTTAGTTGTGCCGAATGGATTGTAAATATGAAGTTGATCTGAAACAGGATTCGGATACGTTGAAAGCAATTCATTGTTGTGTTCGCTGATGCCTGTAGTGATGTAAACATTTACAGGAACCATATTGCTTTCACATAGCCATGATTCTTTTTCTACCTGCCAGTCATAGAAGTAATAGAAGTACTGACCACCATTACTTGAGTTTGTAATGTTTAGTGCATCAGATAATGAATACGGATAGTTTACACCGGAACTGTTTCTTTTGAATTTTGGAGAAGTGGTTCCAAGGTTGTTCTGATTGGTTGTAGTATTTGTGCCGAGTGTATAACCCATTCCCGGAGTTAATGGGAAGTTTAGTGTTACTACCTGCGAATCAGGAGATACATTTACATCAACATAATTGATAACATTCGATGATGCATCCTTTAATTCTATTCTTCGGATTCCGGCAGCGTTTGTAAATACTTTAACAGATTTCAAAGTACAGTTTTTGGTAACGTCAAATTCTGTTGTGGCATTGGTAGTGCTTCCGGAGTATCCTGAGCCTGCGCCCGACCATGTCGGTAAACCTACTGCGTAAATGCCACCACCGAAAGTATCGGTTGCCTGCATATAGTAGGTAGTGTTCGCTGTAAGGAATGGGGTGGTATAGCTTTGCCCGGTAGCCAATGGTGTTCCACCTGCATTGGTAGCATACCATGAAATATTATTTCCAATTGTAGCAGTTAAGGTTGCACTGCCGGCAGCAGATAAAGTAACATCGTTTGCTGCAGGATCAGTAACTGTATTTACAGTAACATTAATCGGGTCAGAAGTAAATGACTGACAAATACCCTGAATTGTCAATGTAACCGGGCCATTAGTGGTTACGGTAGCCGTTTGTGTGGTATCTCCATTAGACCAAAGGTAGCTGCTGAATCCAACAGGTCCCTGAATCTGTACACTGCCTCCATTACAAAACACAGTTTCTCCAAGTGCAGTAATAGCAGGTGTCTGATCTGGTGATGGTATGACAACTAAAGTAGCTGATGTTGCTGAACAATTATTTCCGGGCTGTGAGATTGTTACATTATATTCACCTGTTTGGGTGATGGTAATACTTTGTGCAGTTGTACTGTCGCTCCACAAATAATTAAATCCTGCAGGTGCCGTTAAAGTTAATGTCTGACCACTTGTACACAATACTAAAGGGCCGGATGCTGTAACGATTGCCTCCGGAGAAACACAATCATTTTCTTTAACTGATAGAAATTGATTGATTGAAGGATTGCTTACTGTTTGGCTTACACCACTTGGCCAGATAACTTTCATAGAATCTATTGCAGTGGCTGTTCCTAATCCAAAATGTAGAATTGCACTGTTGTTGGTGCCATAACTTTCGCCTGCACGTACTTCACGAAGTTGAACACCCCATGGTCCGTAAATCAATGCACGTGCACCTATAGCATCTTTATTGGTTGCATTACCCTCAAGAACCACATTAAAAAAGTTGTTGGTAGATAATCCTGCTATACCGTCAATAATATTTTGTTTGCTGCCATTGTTAATCCAAAGTACATCATCTATTGAGGTGGGTGTAGTGTAGATAGCAGCATAGCTTGCCATAACATCAATCCATCCATCATGGTTGGCATCACCAATGGCAAACGACTCCATGTCATTGTTATTAAACAAACCTTCAATTTTGGTAAATGTACCATTGCCATTATTTCTCCAAAAGCGTGAATCGCTTCCGGTAACGAAAATGTCCACAAAGCCATCGTTGTCAAAATCTTCCATCACACTTTCAATTGGCGTAATATCAGAAACTGTAAATCCTGTTGATGCTGTAATATCTGTATAAACACCTGTTCCATCATTCTGAAAAATCTGACTGTTGTGATCGTGATTGGTAATCATCAAATCAAGGTCACCGTCATTGTCAATATCACCAAAAGCGGCTGTCCATGTTTGCCAGCCAATGTTGATGTTGTAAGCAGCAGCATTTTCAGTAAAGGTTCCATTGCCGTTGTTTACAAAAAGTACATTGATACGTCTTGGGTCAGTAGGATTTTGAACCGATTGACGACATTTTGCAATATATAAATCTAAATCACCATCATTATCAAAATCGGTCCACACACTTCCATAGTTTCCGGAGTTGTCAGAACCATTAGGTAAGTTAAAATTGATAATATTTGACTGTGCACCAAAGCCTCCTGAACCATTATTCAGATAAATGTGACTTGCCGCATTGTCATCACAACAAAAAATATCTACCCAGCCATCGTTGTCAAAATCTGCCATAGTTAAATTTTGCAAGAAGAAATTTGAATTGTTTAATGAGGATAGGGTAGCACCTGTACCGCTATTGTTAGTTTTTAATACCTGGACACTTCCAAAAGAGCCACCGGCAACAACATCTTTGTATCCGTTTTTATCTAAGTCGGCAACTGCCATAGCCCATGCACCACCTGAAAACGAACCAAGAAAAATACGTTCATACTGTTGATTGGTTTTATGCACGTCAACATAGCAGTCTCTTCCATCATCTAAACGAATAATGTCGTCTAAGCCATCATTATTCCAGTCAACCACAGAAACAGGACATCCACTGTGAAATGCAGGTGATGCCAGTCTTGAGTTGCTGTTGGTAAATGAAAGCTGTGCAAAGGAGAATGCAGGTGCTATAAGTAGCAGGCATCCTAATTTTGAGTAAAGTTTATTTTTCATTTTAAACAAGTTTCTGATTTAATGTAATTTGTTTTTATTTTTATAAGATGTTTTCGTTTTTAAATTCGTAATATTTTATAAGATTTAACCTGACCATTCACATTAAGTCTGATAAAATAAAGCCCTTTTGCTGTAGGTAGCTGAAGTTCTATTGAATTACTTTTTCTGGTAAGAATAACATTAATCTTTTTACTGTTTTGATCAAATACTTCTAATTGAAATGAGTTGTAACCGATTCCTGAAAGAAGAACCTTTCCATCTCTTGTTGGATTTGGTGAAATGTTTATGGTTGTTAAGGTATTTTCTTTTATTCCTGTTGAGATATTTAGTAAGGTATCAGCATCAACTTTTACAGGACTTTTATCTGCGTTGGCATACATGGTAAGAAATGAGTTTATTTCGGGAGAAGAATAGTTACTCATATCACTTAAAAATGCAGGTGGAAGTGTTTGATAATAAACAGCAGTATAAACATTTATAGTACCGCTGTAATTGTTTAATGGAATATGATAATGCACAATGTCATGACCGGTACCTTGTGTTACACCGTTTTTATTAAAGTCCACATCTGTTAACGCACTACCAACAATTTTACAGGTATCGTAAGCATAATGCAAGGTTGAAAATCCTGCCGGAGGAATACGATTATCTTTCAGGTGTGAAGCAGCACGTTCAAGAACAGTGGTAACAGTTCCGTTCACATCACCCATCACCATTTCATAAATCTGATTTTGTGTTTGTGTGTTAATGATATCATGGTGTTGCTCAAAAGGTGTAGCTACGTTTTGCATTTCATAATTGGCATCAAATAATCCTGAAGCAAACAACGTATCGCCATTAGCTTTTGTAACTATCATCTGAAGCACAGCTCTTCTTGAAGGATATCCACTTGGGAATTTATGTCCTGCTTTGTTAGTTAAGTCAACATCAATGAATGCCGTATCTGAAGTAATAGAAACTAATGAAGCCTGCACGTCCAATGATTGTTTTGTCAACATGTTTGTGATAGCTGCAAGAGTAGAATCAAAATTATAGTCAGGTGCAGAAACACCCAACGTAGTTTTGTTTTGTTTTATCAGGTTTACCATAAAAGAATTGGCACCTGCAAACTGATGCAGATTAAAAGGTGTACGACCCGGCAAGCCCACATTGCCATTGGCTAAAATAACGGCATCTTCTATTTGAGGCATGTGACAGCTTTGACAAACTGTTGCCTGTGATGGATAAGCGGAATTAAGCCACTCATGATAAGTTGCCTGCTCAATGAAAGTACCACCTGTTGGAACACCACTTAAATCAACCGTGTTGGAAAGCAATGTGTGACAGGGTGAACAAAATTTTCCTTCACTTACATGCGGACTGTAGGTAGGCATCATGCCCACATAAAGTTGCATAGGTCCGGCCACAGGCGCAGTAAAAGGTCCAAATAGTACTTTGTTAGTATCATAAGGAATCTGACCTGTAAAAAGCTGACCTAAACTGCTGCTATCACCTATTGCATGACATGCAGTACAACTAACACCTGAAAGACCAAGTGAATCATTTAATAAATCAGACATAACATAATGTTGTTGTCCTTTATAAATGGCACTATAATGTCCGGCAGGTGCATGACATGTAATGCATAAATTCTGCAACTCAGTAGCATGTGCAGGATTAACCATAGTTTCGTGACTTACCTTAGCACGCCAAAAAGGATCAACAGCAGAAAGCCCCATCATTGATGTTTCCCAGTCATCAAAAAGATTAACATCATGACCGTTGGCATCAACATTTGCAATTCCTAATGTATCAAAACCGTGACAGCCCTTGCAGTTTTCCGGAGTTAAAAAATATTCTCCCGGAGCAATAGGCGTCATGGAATGATTTTTAAAAAACTCAATTTCAGATTCAGAATGATAGGCCATTGCCTTTTTTGGCTGAAATGGAATAGCACTAATACCTAAAATGGCTGCTGAAATAAGAGTTAAAACGATAATCTTGTTTTTCATGCCTGCAGTGTCCCCAATATTTTTTACGGATTGATGGCAATAATATCAATTTTTTTAATGTGTTACAATAGAAATCTTTGGCAAAACATCAAATTATTAACGCCAATTGGTTTGTAATGAAAGTAAAAAAATGCGGGTAGAATGACTAAAAAACGTTCAATTACTCATCATAATCAATCTGAAGTTCTTTTTGTTTTTTGGGGGTTTCTTCTTTTTGAGGCTTTTTACCGCTAATTTCTTCTTTGATAATCTTTAAAAAATCATCTTTTCCTGATTTTACAGATTCTGTAATTTTTTTCTCTACTCCTTTACGGTCATAACTGAACCTGGGGTTATCTAATGGCCCTTTCATGGTCAGAAAAAGATTTAGCCCACCACTACCATCATCTTCAATGGTTCCAAATTCAGTGTTTTGCTGACGCACTTTTTTACCAAGTAGTTGAGAAAGTTTCATTTGTATATTATAATCTACAAAATTGTCAAAGCCATGTGTGCCGCTAATGGTCATATTCATTGCAGTAGAGCGAATATCCATTGTGGGGATAAATATTTTTTGTTCATTAATACGAATCGTGTTTTGCAGCTTGCTGAAACGAACATTTTGGAGATCGCTACCTTTTACAAAACGCGAAAGTTTAAGCATCGGCTTAAAATCAATAAGAGCGCCATCACTAATAGTAAGGTTTGCCGATGCTATGGTGCGGTTCGATTTCACTTCAAGTTGTTTTGTCCAATATGTAGCAAGTTGCACAGTTGCAGTTAACGTTCCTCTGATATTTTTATCTGNNCTATATGTCCTTCCATAGCATTAAATGAAAGTTGTTTTGCATTTAGAATCTTATCTTTTAGTGATATGTTTCCGGAAAGATCTTTAGCATTAAATTTTCTGAATTTTACAATATCTGCACTTAACGATGCATTAAGATTAAGATATGCAGGCAAATCAAAATCAGAAGTGTCGGCAGAAAGATTACCCGCAAGTAATTCACCGGCATCTAAAAAATGACTTTCAACAATTCCGTTGATAGTGATAATCTGATTGTCAAGAAATATATAGTTGTAAAAATTAAGTATATTGGCATTGATCATAATGTCACTTTGACCGGCAAGAATTTTTAGAGATTCAACTTTTACATCAGCATTATTAAAATAAATTATACCATTGATACCAGTGACTGCAATGTTTCTTTTTTTAAGTTTAAATTTCAGATTGTTTAATGTCAGTGTACCATTTGAACGATAAGTTTGTTTTTTATCAGCTTGTCCGCTGATTCTCCCATGAAGAGAAATAGACCCTTGTTGTTCTTCTGTAAAGTCAGCTGGTAAATAACGACTCAAACTGGCAAGACTAATGTCAGCATCTAACTGTATGTTGAAGTATGGATTTTTAAGATTTTCAAGATAGACTTCGCCTTTTAGGTGCTTACCTTCAATATTGGCAGAAATATTTTTAAGACTTAAAACACTAACATTTTTTCCTGATTTACGATTAGAATAAAATCCTTTTAACGCAACATTTTTCAAAGCATAATTTTCATTATCAGGAATAATGTCAGTTTTGTCCGTACCGAAGCTAATTTCAATGGTTGGCGATTGATTTGATGATGCAATGCCATAAATATGCGTATCAAATTTTATGTTACCATGATAACGATAGTTTAAAATTTGTGGAGCAACCCAGTTAGTTGGCAAAATAGAAAGCAATTCAGATGCATTGGCTTTTGAAGAAGTAAAATTAAGATCGAGAAAAGTTTCATTTCTTTTTTCAATTTTTCCTTTTGCTTTTATATTCAGATTGGCAAGTTGAATTTTTAAATCGTTAAAGGCATAAATGTCATTACGTAAATCAACGGAAATAACACCACTAAGTTCTATTGGCTTTTGTTTGATGTAAGCAATATTTTCATGCTGAATAACTTCTGCAAACAAATCAGTCTCTGTTTTGAGCTCAAAGATTTTGTCCTTAAAATTACCGGTAGCAAGTCCTTTGTTCAGATGCGTTTGTAAAATAAAATTTGTTGGTTTGTTTTCAATAAGCAGATTTACATTTTTAAGATATACTTTTTTAAATTCAGCAGCAAAGTTGTTATTGTCATTACCTTGTTTAAAAATCTGATCGTTTTTTTGACCCTTTTCATTAGTCAGAATATTTAATTCAGCATCAGAAATCTCTAATTTTTTCAGTTGCATTGTTGAAGAAAATATGCTGGTAATGCTAAGCACCAAATCAATTTTTCCGGCTTTTAGCAGCGGACGTTTTGTGTCTTGCCAGGGATTGCCTTTTATGACAACATTTTTAAGAGTTATGGAGGCATTTGGGAAAAAACGCAATACGGAAAAATCAATTTCACTTACACTTGCAGGGGTGTTTAGGCTTTTATTAATTTCTTCTATTACAGATTGTTTGATTTTATCCTGTAAAAAGACTGAAAGGCCCATTCCAATGAGCAGCAGTGCCAAGCAGGTCAACAGTAAAAAAACAAAGTAACGCAGATACTTATTCATGTCCTCTTAAAACGCTGCAGTCTTTTTAAATTGTAGTGAAGATTAAAATGTATTTTGCAAAGTAATTTTATTAGAATATAGTAAACTACGGAATAGGGTGTTTGTTTTATGGAGTTTTAAACTTTTAATGTCAATAAAAAAGCTGCCTCAATTGGATTAAGACAGCCTTAAATTAATTAAAAAGGAAATTATTTCTCGAAACGTTTTGATACTTCATCCCAGTTAACCACATTCCAAAAAGCAGTACAGTAATCAGGTCTTCGGTTTTGGTAGTGCAGGTAGTAGGCATGTTCCCAAACATCAATACCTAATAACGGTGTACCTTTAACTTCAGCAATGTCCATGAGTGGATTATCCTGATTGGGAGTTGAGCATACTTCGAGTTTGCCGGCAGCATTTTTTATTAACCATGCCCAGCCCGAGCCAAAACGAGTAGCTGCAGCCTGATTAAATTTAGTTTTAAATTCGTCAAACGAGCCAAATGCACTGTTGATAGCCTCAGCTAATTTTCCTTTTGGTGCACCACCAGCATTGGGTGCCATAATAGTCCAAAACAGTGAGTGGTTGTAATGTCCGCCACCATTGTTACGAACGGCCATCGGTAGTTTTGAAATATTTTTACAAATATCTTCAATGCTCATTTTTTCGGTATCGGTGCCTGCAATAGCATTGTTTAGGTTGGTTACATAAGCCTGATGGTGCTTGTCATGGTGTATTTCCATAGTGCGGGCATCAATATGTGGCTCTAACGCATTGAGTGCGTATGGTAGTGGAGGGAGTTGAAAAGACATAATATTTAATTTAATTGTTAAGCAACAAAGGTAGTATATTTAGCTACTTTTGTAGTCAAGCAAGTAGTATTTTTAGAAGAAATACATAGATGTGGGAGTTGTTAAGCTATGCAGCAAGCTTTAATACATTGATATTCAGCGAGTAAAAATTTAATATAAAACTTAATTTACAGCAGAAAAGCAAATTATATTTGCCGCTCAAATTTCAAATCAATTAATTACAAAACAATGAAAAAAGTTCTTGCCTTAGTTATGGCTGCTGGAATGTTCAGCATCGTTGCATGCGGTCCTTCTGCTGAAGAAAAACAAAAAATGGAAGAAACAGCTAAAGCTGCTCAGGATTCAATTGCTGCTGCTGCACAACAAGCTGCTTCTGCTGCTGAACAAGCTGCTACTGATGCTGCTCAGGTTGCTACCGATGCTGCACAAACTGTAGATTCAACTGCAGGTGCTGTAGTAGATCAGGCTACTGAAGCTGTTAAAGAAGCTACTACAAAGTAATCAGCTCCCATTTTAAAAGATACAAGCCCGCTTTAGCGGGCTTTTCTTTTTTATAGCAGATCATAAACTTTTCCCGGATAATTTCTAATCACACCTTTCAACTCAAGGTTGAGCAGCAAGGCAGGAATACGATTGAGCTTAACTCCCGATCTGAAACAAATAGTATCTATATCTGATTTAGCGTTTTCTTTAAGAAATTCAACCAGCTGTTTTTCTTCTGCATCCAAATCTTCAAACAATCTTGCCTGCTTAGGAACAGACTTCTGATCTTTTTTATCCCATCCCATAAAAAACTCAATATCGGCTGCAGACTGAATTAAATTTGCTTTATTGTCTTTTATTAGTGCATTGCATCCTTTGGAATACTCTTTATCAACCTGTCCGGGCACTGCAAACACATCTCTGTTATAGGAGTTGGCAATATCTGCTGTAATCAGACTACCACCTTTAATGGCTGACTCAACCACTACAACAGCATCAGCCATACCTGCAATGATGCGGTTTCTTTTTGGAAAGTTTTCTTTGTCGGCATTAGTCTTACTCATAAACTCGCTGATAACGGCACCTGCCTCCAGCATTTTTTCTGCTGTGTTGCGATGTTCTGACGGATATAACATATCAAGCCCATGAGCTACAATTCCAATAGTTGGAATATTGTTTTTTATACTCATTTTATGTGCAGTTATATCAATACCAAAAGCAAGTCCGCTAATGGTCATCAGTCCATCAATGGCAGCCAAATCGGATATGATTTTTTCAGTTATCATTTTGCCATAGTCGGTTGCATTTCTTGTCCCTACAAAAGCAATACACTTTTCAGGATTGAGATTGGCATTGCCCTTAACAAAAATCATTATTGGCGAATCATTACACGATTTAAGCCTTTTGGGATAAAGGTCAGAAGTGAAGAACAAAGCTTTGATTTTATTTTTTTCAATGAAACGAATTTCCTCTTCAGCTCTTTTTAACGACTGTGTTTTCCCGTTTTTGATTTTATCAGCCACTATCTGAG
>DKKR01000065.1 GCA_002455375.1 Bacteroidetes bacterium UBA6661 | reverse complement strand
GCTAAAGTTTAAAACAAACATGTTAAAATTACTTTAAACAATGATTTTTTAAATAGTTTTGTTATTGCAAAAGCCATATTAATAATTCAACAAAAAAACTTATTCAATTAAAATGAAATCAATAATTACAATTGTATTGGTGCTATTAATAAATGCCAATGTATTTGCTCAGTCAGAGAAATATCATAAAGTGCGTATCTGGCTTGAAGGTAAAGCAGTGTCATCACTTGCTCAAACAGGAATAGACCTTAGTGAAGCACATTACCGCAAAGGACTTTATTTTGAAACAGATTTGAGTGCTTCAGAATTAAATCGTGTCAGCAATGCCGGCTTTAGAACAGAATTGTTAATTGATGACGTAAAACAATTTTATAAGCAACGAAATGAACAGCAGAATCAGAAAACTACAGCAGCAGTAAATTCATGCATCGCTGCACCTGATTATCCACAACCTGCACATTTTGGTTACGGTAGCATGGGCGGATTTTTTACTTATCAGGAGTTGTTAAACAATCTTGATTCAATGGCATCACTTTATCCTAATTTAATTACTGTAAAACAACCCTTAAGCAATACATTAACAACAGTTGAAGGTCGCCCGATTTATTATGTAAAAATTTCTGATAACCCCAATCTTTCTGAGCCGGAACCTGAAGTACTGTACACTGCATTGCATCATTGCCGTGAGCCTAATGGCATGGCAGCAGTGATATATTACATGTGGTATCTGCTCGAAAACTATGCTACCAACACCGATATTCAACAGTTAGTGAATAATACTGAAATGTATTTTGTGCCTTGTGTTAATCCTGATGGCTATGTGTTTAATGAAATGACTGACCCCAATGGTGGAGGTATGTGGCGTAAAAACAGACAACAGTTTCCGGGTGGAGAATATGGTGTTGATCTTAATCGTAACTACGGTGTTCAGTGGGGATTTGATGATGTTGGTTCATCACCTGATCCGGCAGAGGACACATATCGCGGCCCTTCGGCTTTCAGTGAAAATGAAACACAAATGATAAGTGCATTTTGCCAGCAACATAATTTTAAGCTTGCATTAAATTATCACACCTATAGTAATTTATTGATTTATCCATGGGGATATATTCCCGACTACTACACACCTGACAGTGCTTTGTATAAAAACTATGGTGATATTTTGACAACATACAATAAATATGCAGCAGGCACAGCCAATCAAACGGTAGGCTACATGGTTAACGGAAGTTCTGACGACTGGATGTATGGTGAGCAAACATTGAAACCAAAAACATTTGCAATGACACCTGAAATTGGCAGTGCAGATGATGGCTTCTGGCCACAACAATCACGCATTGTTGATTTGTGCAAAGAAAATATGTATGCCAACATTATGCTTGCTCGTCTGGCAGGTAAATATGGAGAGGCTACCGATAAAAGCAAGTGGAATATTCCTGCACTTACCTCCTATATACCATTCGATTTTAAATTACTTGGATTGGATACTGTTGGATCATTTACTGTTACGTTAACGCCACTCTCTGCTAACATCCAAACAACAGGTGCAGCAAAAACATTCAGTGGTTTAAATTTTAATCAATCAGTTGCAGATTCAATAAGCATCACAGTCAATTCAACTACATTACCGGGTGATGAAGTAAAATTTCTGTTATCCGTAAACAATGGTTTGTATGATATTTCCGATACCATTACAAAATATTATGGTCCTGCTGTGACACCATTTTTTGAAAACGGAAATACTGCAGCAGCATGGAATACACAATTCTGGGGAGCAGCTACATCATCCTTTGTATCGGCACCATCAAGCATAGCAGATTCACCTATTGGCGATTATCAATCTTCTTCAAATAATGAAATCACAACAATCAGTAGTATTAATTTATTGAATGCTGCTGCTGCACGACTTACATTTTTTGCAAAGTGGGCAACAGAACCGCAGTATGATTATGCACAATTGCAAATTTCCGATAACAATGGTAGCACATGGACTCCACTTTGTGGCAAATATACAGTACCGGGAAGTCCTTTTCAGGATTTAGGTAATCCTGTTTATCAGGGTGTGAATTTAAATTGGGTAAAAGAGGATATTAACCTCAATACCTACATAGGCAAAAATGTGAAGTTGAAATTTATTATGGTAAGTGATGGCTTTGTTGAATATGATGGTATTTATATTGATGATTTAAGTGTTGAAAAAATTATAGCTTCAGGAGTTGGAATTAACAATCATGAAAACAACACATTCAATATTTACCCTAATCCTGCAACAGATTTTGCAAGAATAGAAACAGCAGCTAATGCAGCGCATATTTTTATTACCAATGCAATAGGACAAATGGTATTTTCTGAAAGCCTAAACAAAGAACAGCAACATTATGATTTAAACATTGCTGACTTTGCTGCCGGTGTTTATGTTGTTAAAGTTAAATACAACAGTGGTGCTGTTGCACAGAAACGTTTGATGATTTATAAAAAGTAGGATACAGATTGATGGGGGTCTAATGAGATTATGCAGATACAAATTCTGCAAATCTCCATCTCAGCGTAAATTAATACTGCTGATATAAAAATTCATTCTACTTATGTTGAAGAATAACTGTGTACACCAAAATAAAATGGGAAAGCTACTGACAAAAATTCTTCAAATCTGGAATTCAACAAATCTCTTATTTAAAAAACCGCTATCATGAATCCCCGATTACAATCAGGAACATAACAGCGGTTTTATATTTAATCTAAAAATTAAAGTATATTGGAATTATCTCAACCTTCAAGTTTAATGGCCACCACCACTCATTTTCATGAGCTCTTCTTTTGTCATTGGTTTATAGTCTGATGGTACTTCAAATACTTTGTCATCAACTTTATCAGCTTTAATCTCTGTACAAGTCATTTTCATGGTAAACATTTTTTGTGGTATCGTATATTCCAACATCATACCATCAATACCGTCATAACCTTGACTAAAACCGTTGTTAATGGCCAAGTCTTTTGTAAACCAGATTTCTGCAGGTTCTGCACCTTCTGCTTTTACAATTGCTTTAGTACAGTTGTAGCCTGCAATAGTTTTTGTTTCGTTGGTAATTTCAACTTTAGGTTTAGTTCCTTTGTTTTTTTCTTTCTCAATATCAGCCTTGGTAATTTTTACTGCCACTTTATTTCCCATCATATCCATAAGCAAGATTGACTCTTGTTTTTTAGAGTCGGAAATTGTTTTCTGATCAAACATACCACCTGTAGTTTCCACCATAAACATATCGCCCTTAAACGACATATTGGCATCTGTAGGCAGCATACCTTTCATACCTCCTTCGTCAGACTCCATGTTGTAGTCTATTTTATAATGTGCAGTACCTTCTTTTAGTTTTTGTGCATTGATGCTGATGCTGCTCACAACGAGCAATGCAAGGATGAATAATTTTTTCATTTGTATAGATTTATAGAATGAGAAAGCGAAAGTAATAAAAGAAAGAGAAGAATTTACTTTAATGAAAAAAAATCTTTTAATCATACTGTAAAAGGAATACCCTACCACGTTCATACAATTTACAGCATGAAACAAGGTTAAAAAAAATTATGGTTTTGGTTAGTTCTTAAACGACTTTATCTTCCAATACAAAATATATGAAGAAGCTAAAATGAAAGTTAACTTTCCACCGAGATTTTCTTTAAAATTTTCTCGAATCATTTCATCAATTAGTTCTACCATCACCCTACAAAGGTTAAAACA